>NZ_CP050298.1 GCF_014189455.1 Mesorhizobium huakuii | reverse complement strand
GGGGATTCGCGCTGGTCGCGGATTTGTTAGCGTGCTGTTTCGTGGTCAGGGAAGCGCGCCATGACCAACTGGACAGCGGAGAGTGAAGCATCGACAAGAGTATCCGTCACTCCCCGATCATACGAGGTGGGCAGTTGATGACGCTTACGTTTGAAACTGTGATGTGGGGGCGGAATGGCGCATTTCTGCGAAAGAAAGTCGGATGAGCATCTGCAGCACAGGTTCACGCCGACGATCGATCAATTCGTGATCGGGCTGATTGAAATAGGACAACAGGCAGCGATAGCAGCCCGCTACGCAGTGAGAGTCCTCAACATTTTCCAGTGCCTTCGGTCCACTAACCGCAGCCGCTGAGAGGCTTCCCGGAGCATAGTGCATTATCTCCAGCGCCTTCTTCGCAACGGCGCGAAAGGCACTGCCATCCTCGACCAACCTGGACAAGACCCCGGCGCCACCCTCCGCGGCCTCGTAAAACAACAGTGCTCGGCGATCCTTTCTTGAGGGCGTCGGCTGTCCCTGGATTTCGCCTTCTTCCACTTGGTAAATGGCCTCGATGCCACGCGCAAAAGCATGCTGGATCGTAGCAACTATTGCCTCCGCCTCGTCTCCAGCAGCAGCCAACCAAGCAGCAGGAAACCGGATGAGCAGCGCGTTTTTCCGGTCCTCTACAACCGGGGTGATGGGTTGCCGACTATTGATCGGTGATCCTTCTTCCGCGTCCTGCGCTCGGTTGTCACTTGCCCAATAGCCGCTTTTCGGATCGATCAAAAACCCGATCTTACTGATGTCCTTGCGGCGGCGGAGTCCCCGGTTGATACGACGCGCCTGTGCGGCAGGCGTAAATTCCGCGGAGAATATTTGCCCCTCTGAATCTTCAAACACTCGGGATCTGACGTCGCTCGGGTCTCGAAACGAGAAGGTCGTCTGGAGTTCATAGCCTTGGCGACGACGCTCTTCGTCGTTGGCGGTTATCCGCTCCACTTGGCGCGTACCAACATTCTCGATCCGATGAAGCTGCTTCGTTATGTTCGATTTGTTCAGAGCGCTGTTACATACGTGGCAGCGTTCTGGCGGCTCTCCGTCATGGGCGGCACCGCAGGCTGGGCAAATTGCCGTGCTGAATGTCGGGAGCAATCCATCTTGCTCGCCACCAACCTCCTTTAACAGGGCGCGATCGACCCGATAGGCACGCCCCTCGTGATAGACAAGGCTGCCTGGCCCGAACTCGGCGATCGCCAGAAAGCGTGCACGCTGAATATACCGCTGTCCTTTTCCGCCCTGATCACCTGGCACGAACGCCATAATAGGGAGACGTGGGAAGTTATAGCCAGGCAGGAACCCTTCCGTTGCCAGATACCGGTACACGTAGAAATCGGAGCCTTGGCCCTCGGCCCCCCGTAGCAAAAGCTTTATCTGGGTGTTTCCAGCCGCTTGCCGTGTTTCTGCGGCAAGGCGTTCCTGCGGTGAGATCGAATAATCTTTTTAGAGTATGTGCCGCGTCTTCTACCTGCCGTTCGGCCGCAGCCCACAAATCCCTCCACCGGTCAAAGGTATCGGCAAGGCGTTGAGGCGCGGCAGCAACGACCCGGTTTGTATTGGCATCAACACCAACAAACCACTCCGGTGGCGTGGCGCCAAAGTCATCAGCGACAGCTGACAGAACGGCCGCAACGCGCTTTGCACCGGCACTCTTTGCCTCGTCAGCAGACACCCGGTTCCAGTGATGCGGCAAGAGAGGCTTGCCGGAAACTGTCATGTCGAGGTTATCGGCGATCGACGCCGACAATGCCGCTCCACTGGCAGCCAGCCACTCTGCGTGAAGATGGCTTTCGACAAGTTCGTGATTTTTCAGATCAATAGATGGCGGGAGCACCACGCCATCGACCATCGCGCTTGGACGCTCGAAGAAGTATTGGTCATGCGGGCTTTGTGCCGCGCAATAGGTGACAATTAAGGCTGCCTGACCGCTGCGGCCCGCACGCCCACCGCGCTGAGCGTAGTTCGCTGGCGTTGGGGGCACATTTCGCATGTAGACGACGTTCATCGCGGAGATATCGACGCCGAGTTCCATGGTTGGCGAGCAAAACAAGGTTGGTAGGAAACGGCTATCTTCTCGAAGCTCCTTCAATCGTTCGGCCTGGTCGATCAGAAGTTGCCGGTCGTCTATGCCATAACGAAAGCGAGCCTCGCGGATCTCTCGTAGATCACCCTCAACCTGCGCCGTATGCTCTCGGCCTTCGAAGCCGAAGATTGCCTCGCCGCCGTCGGCCAGAAGCGTCGCGATATGTGCATACAGACCACGGAAAAAAGGATTGTCCCGATCCGGAGCTTGATTTGCTGAAAGCGCAAAAGTGATCGATGACGGCACCAGACGCCAACCATCTCCGCCAACAGGGGAGACGACCTGTGTCGCCAGCCCGTAACGACCTGCTGCTTTCAACAAGCCTTCGACAATTTCCGTGATCTGCTTACCGGTTGCCCGTCTGCCACCGAAGGTCATCGACCGAAATTGCCGGCCGATCGTGCTGGTCGGACTGCCCCGAAGAATCAACTCTTCGTCTTTCGGCGACATCTCACGGCGGGTTGGCGGCTTCGGCATGAATACCGGGGCTGCCAAGAAGCGCTCCTCATCCAGTATCCATGGGGCCTTGATTGCGCTCCGCATTCGACTGGCGAGGCTTTCGATCTTCAGTCGATCCAGGGCATCACATTCGACTGCTAAGCCCTTGCGCATCACGTCCAACAACACCCGAAGCGCCGCCTGACGTTCGAGAGCTGAAGCCGCTCGCAACAAAGGGTAGGTTTCAAATTCCTTGTCGTCGTGTGCGAGGTCATCGAGGGAAATGTAGCGCGCCTCGATCAACCCAAGCTGCTCGAGATTGGGATTCGTGTAACGCCACCCCCGCCGTTGCTCGATCCAGAATCGATGCGTCAGCGATTCGCGGATCACCTTTTCAACGGCCAGCAGCTTGGCCCCCCTAAGATCCGGCTCTACCAACCATTCGGTTCGCCGAGATACATTGGATACCACAAAGCCCAGCATTCGCTGGATCGCCTTGCCGACCTCATCCTCTTGCAACCCTTCATCACCGGCCTGGGAAACGGCTGCCAGAATCGCGCCGCGTAGCAGCGTGACGAATAGAAAGTCGTTGAAATGCCCGGCCTGCAGGGCGGCATCCTGTCGGTTGTCAGTGAAGGCCAAGAGCTTGCGTCTCGTCGCCGGGATGGAGTTTTCCGTATCGTTCATCCAACGCAGGATGGCCGCAATAATAATCGTCGTCGCCGAACTGCGCCCCTCGGCGCCCAAGGCGGCGAGCCGGTTAATGTCACGAGTTGAATCGCTGTGGTGCTCCCCGCATGCCGGGCAGAATTTGAACTTACCCGGCATGAACCAGGCTCGTTGGCCGTCATTGCCGCAGGTGCCGTCCGGAAGCACCGATACAAGCTCAGCCCTCGTCTTGCGGTACGTCGCTTTTAACCGCAATTCGCCCGATTTTGTTTCTTCAAGCCAAGCCTCGGGATAGTCCTCATCCCGACCATGGAACGTGAACTCGCCATCCACGGGCTCGGGCATAAGGAAGCCCCAGCGTTCAACGATGCCCTCAGCCTCTTCGTCATCATTGAGGGGGACATCATCGATCTCACGCTTCTCAAATGATTTTGCGCCATTGTCGTCGACCAGCGTGACGGGATGGTTTTCCTGCCCACACCGCCGGCAGAAATAAGCGCTATATAGTCTTTTTGTCGGATTTTCCGGATCGAAGATTTGTCCATCAAATGTGACCGAGCGCGAACCCGAGGGATCGAGGGTCGTGTACAGACGACCTGCGCCTGAAATAAATTGATGTAGCTTAAACGCGAAAAGAGGCTCGTCACTGCCGCCGCTATGGCCTCGGAGTTTCTCCGGCAAGCTAAACGCCAGTAGCGCGTTTTTTAATGCCAGCTCGCATGTCTCGACGGCTTCGCCGGATTCACTAGATAGTAGGACCGCCGCCGTCTTCAGCGATAGGGAGCGCGCCCGCTGCGGCTTCTGGTCTACCTCTCGAGGGCCGAGCCTAGTCTCTACCCAGATGGCAAGATCATCACGAGCGATCTCACCATTTGATTTCCCGTAATAGGGCGTACCTGAAGCCGCGCTGACCACAGCGTCACTCAGTCGAGATAGCCCTCTGTCAGCGGATTGATCTGGATCCGTCGCGCGGCGCAAGGTTTCTGTAACGATCGCGTCTCGGCCGATGTTCGTCCCAAATAAGCGGGACGCGACATCAGCAACAACCTGATTGCGATCTTCTTCGCCGCCTTCGCTGGCCATTGTTGCCGAGGTGCCAATGCAAATCGGCGGATGCCGGGGATCGCCAGCACGCGCCCGCAGACGGCGCATCAGCATCGCAACATCTGCCCCATGGCGCCCTCGATACGTATGTAGTTCATCAAGAACAATAAATCGAAGGCCGCTACAATTTTCCACGACACGTCGGTCAAGATCTGACTGCCGCGTCATCAGAAGCTCGAGCATCATAAAATTGGTGAGCAAAATGTCCGGGGGATTGTTCTTTATCTGCTCCCGTTCCTCCGAATTCTGCTGACCGGTGTATCGAGCGAAGGTCACGGGCACTGCATGGTTTTGATCTGCGAGAAATTTCTTCAATTCCTCAAGCTGGCTATTAGCCAAGGCATTCATCGGATAGATGATTACCGCTCGGGTCCGCGCATCCTCGCCAGCCCGCTTCGCCTTAACAACGGCATCAACAATCGGAATAAAGAAACAAAGGGACTTACCCGACCCGGTGCCGGTCGTTACGACGAAGCTCTTTCCGTCCAGTGCAAGGCCAATTGCCTGCTCCTGATGGCGACGTAACTTCAGAGTCTTGTCGGAGGCGCCGGCAGCGGCGCGTGAGTCCCGGAATATCTGAGCGCAATCATCGATCAGCCCTTTTGGGCCAACAAGGCTTTGGACCGAGCCGCCACCTTCATAGTGCGGATTAAGCTGAATTATGGGTTCAGGCCAGAAACGACGCCCGGCGTAGAGATCGGTTACCTTCTCCAGAATTTCTGACGAACGTATCCGTGTAAAGGATCTGGCAAATCCGGTATATTGAGCCAATAGACTATTATTTAGCGAAAAGACGTCCACAAACTTACTGCCTTCCCAAAATAGAATGCCTGGATTGACAGAGCATTCTCTTTTTCTTTAGACCGGTGTCCGCCGGCAACCAGCTCTGTTCGTCATTTCCAGCATCAACAAGCGGAAGCAGAAACAGACGGAGATCGACGATAACGGCAGCGAACGTCTCCGGCGCGGCAGCCATGCGCTCGCGGCCGAGAAAGGTTTGCCATTGAACGCTCCAGGCCGCCGTGAATTCATCACTCAGCCCAATCGGAATATCTGCGGGCAGTGCCGTCCCCCGCCGTTCGAACGTACGCCTTACAGCCTCAATCAGGGTCTGACCGTTGATGCGAACCACGACTTCATTCAGATGCCAGACATCGTCTTTCGTCGGCGACTTGCGGCGTATGCGGCGCGCATAATCAGGGCCGTGCTTTCGGCACCATCGGCGGATGGTCTCGTAGGAAACGACGATCCCGCGTTCGAGCAGCATTTCCTCGACATCGCGCAGGCTCAGATTGAAGTCGAAGTAGAGCCAGACAGCACGCGCCACGATTTCGATCGGATAGCGGTGGTTCTTGTAGGTCGGTGCACTCACGGTCATGGGCGCGCGGCTACCTCAATTTCCTTACCCCTCAATCAATGTGACACCACCACTTCTGCAACTCGATTCATGTGGCGTTCCAGTTGGGTGGGGTCTGCCCGAGGATGTTGTGAACGAAGAACTGCAGGAGTTTGTACTGGCGATGGGTGCCTGGCGCACCGTGATCGGCGCCAGGCACGTAGACCATGTCGCAATCTTTTCCCGCCTTGATGAGCCGGTCGGCAAGCTGGAAAGCGGAGGTCGGGTCGACATTGTGGTCCATTTCGCCGACGACGATCATCGGCTTGCCCTGCAGCCTGTGAGCATTGTCGATGGAGGAGGATTGCGAATATTCAATGCCGACTGGCCCTGCGTCCATCAGTTTTTCCAGGCAACATCATGAAAGGCGCGCGAGCGGTGTTGGTACCCATGCCATCGATCTGCACAACGACGAAGCCCAACTGCGTGAGCGGCTCTGTCCGCCTTGAGAAGGATTTTGGCACGAAAGAGCCATGCGGCCCGGCGTAGATATCCTCCATCACCGGGTATTTCTTCGTCGGATCGAAATTGGCTGGCAGGTGGATCACGCCCCAGATATCAGTCTTGCCGTCTCGCCCCTTGGCGTGGAAGCTGAGTGGCGCCAGACGGGCCTGATCGAAGGCGGGCTGCTTCACACCCGTGGCAGCATCGACCCGCATGAACTGCTGCTCGCCGTGGCTAGTCCGGCGCGGTATATGAACGCGTCGGGAGTCAGCCAGAACGGCCCCTCGGGGACATTCACGGTGAGCCCGCCATAGCGATCGTTTATCGTCAGTGCCCGCTCAAAATCGCTCAGCGCCAGCGGCGGAGGTGCACCATTCGGACCATTGTCCAGCGCCCGAGCGGTTACCGATCCCGATGCCCCTTGAATTAATAGCGCGAGCGTCAAAGCGCCGGTTTTGTACATATCTGTTCACCTCTTTGGGTTTTCGGAAGACGCATGTTTGGATTTGGCTTCTCATCGCCGGTCTGCAGCAGCGAGCGCCGAGCGTCTTCGGAGGAGCCTGCACGCGGGTGCAGCCGGGGCCGCAGTCACCATGACAGGGCGCTCTTTGAGGACATCCAGGAACTGGTCGGGTGGACCAGATTGAAGAGTTGGCATCCGCGCCGATAACAACTGCCTATGCAGCCCTGACTCGACTATTCCTCGGCGAGTACGGCCTCTTCCTTTTCTGCATCTGGATGGTCCTGCTGTAGTAAGGCCGGATGTCGCCCCGGCAGAAATCATTGTGCTAACATTTTCGATATCATCGGTCCGTGACGCGTTACTGATGACCGGGAGCAATATGCGTGCCAAAGGAAAAACTCGTTGAATTATAAGGCAATCGATCGAACCGGCTATGTCGCATCTCCAACATCGTCGTACATCGGACAATGCCAGGCGACATGTCACGGGTGTCGTGTTGCCTCACCTAATTTTGTTACCGAGTGCCTCATCAGGAATGTTACCCGCAGCAAGACGTGCGGGATTTGGCGCGACGTATGGTGCAAGGCCGCTGACCTCGCCGATAAGCCGCTGCACGGCTTGTCGGCGCCACTCTCTTACTCGCTTTTGCAACGTGTGAAGCTGTCGCAAGGGTGCTGTCACATTGATTGAGGGGTAAGGAAATTGAGGTAGCAGCGGCGCTAAACGCCCGATCCAGCATCCACTCCGCCACCTGGATGATCTCACCCGGCCTGATCTCTACCCGGATGATCGCGCCATTGGCCCGGTCCTCACGACCTTCATGCCGAAAACGACCGCCGTAATATGGATGCCAGCGATAATGAAACTCTACCATCTGCCCGACATGGGCAGAATGACCCTGCGATGGCCGTTCAACGGAAGATCACCAACGGCTATCGCGCCATGTGGGGCGCAAAGGGCGAAGCCGACATTCGAACCGTTGTCGACACGGCTCGTCTCACGCCAGGCACGAACCCCTTCAAAATCATCCTTCAAACCGTCAGCGCCTGAAATCCGCTATGACTGAGCCCGCGACCTTGATCTTCCGAGCCTCTCTTCGGGCGCGGCTTTATCGGGACATCGAGGTGTCGAGTTCGAGCACGCTAGCGGATCTGGCCGAAGCCATCGTAGGGCATTCGGCTTCGACATGGACCACGCCTACGGATTCTATTCAAAGCTGACGGGAAAGCTGTTCGACTCGCCCCTGCGGTTCGAACTCTTCGCCGACATAGAGGGGAGCAGCTCTCGCAGCGTGAAGGGCACGCGCGTCACCACAGCCTTCCAGAAGGTGGGCTCGGCAATGACCTTCTTGTACGACTACGGTGACGAGTGGCGCTTCCGCGCTGAAGTTATTGGAACCGGGCAGGCGCAGCCCCATGCCAACTACCCGAGGATCGTCAGCAAGATCGGCAAGGCTCCCCCGCAGTACCCGGACATCGACGACGAGTGACGACGCACCGTGCCGCATCGAGGGGGCGAGGGGTGGGTAATTCCACTCTGATCATGGTTCAGTGTTCCAGAATAGAATACCCGTCAAATATTACGCTTATTACACAATGGTAAAATAGCCTTCAAAACCCTTAACGGAAACGTAATCCACGATAGGACTCCTCCATGCTAAAGGTCTAGGGCTTTCAACTCCAGAAGGGGTAACGTTATGTCAGAAAAAGTGATTCAGTGGCAGGCGGACACCCGCTGCGGCTTGGGTGTGAATGACCCGATCATCGGCGCCCCCGTGGGGCATTGGCCCCTCAGCGAATCAAGCGCCACGCTCGTTTGGAATATTGAGCTGAGCAAGAATGTCATTCTGCTCGATGCGGGAGGCAAAACCCTCGCCCTTGACTTCAACGACGGGGAGATCGCCCACCAGGTTCCGCTTATCCTTTCCGAATATAGGGGCACGCCGACAAGTCCCAGCAGTGGAACCCCATCGTGCGTCCAGGTTACATCACCTCCCTCGCCGACCCCTCCCTGGTTGCCGACGACCGAGATCGGAAGCCTGAGCCCGGGAGTCCCGCGTGGGCCCATTCGTTCAATGGCTCCGTAGCGCAGCAGTGGAAAGTCAAGGACCCGTTCCAAGTCCTCGCGGACCTCACTCAGGCCGCCTAGCAATTCTGTGAGCGGTGGGGCGCTAATGGCGGTACCAGCGGGCGATGATCTGCGGCGGGAAACGATGCGCTTGTAGCTGACGGTCGCGGTGTTCATGCCATCGGTCTATGCCGCAAATCCCTGAACGCGAGTTAAGGTGATAATGCCCGACCAGCAAAGATCGTGGTCCGAGCCGTCGTCCAAGGGAAGTCGACACCGCCGCTGCTGCATTGCTCGTCGTGTCCTCGGAGCACCCCGGTGCCGAGAGCTGAAGCGGGTACCTTTCCTCGGAGCCAGGATAGAGGAGCCAGGATAGAAAAGGAATTATTCCGCCTTTGCTTGACGTGAATCAACAAGGGGCGACGTCACCGATGACAGATTCCAATCGCCCGCCAAAAAGGAGAACTCACATGAAACGACTTGGTCTTATCTGTCTGACCGTACTTTCCCTCATCGGATTTTCCTTCTCTGCGAGAGCAGAAGAAGTTCACGGGCCCGTCGATGCAACCATGACATTTTCCGGCAGCAGCGTGGCTGCTGGCTTTGGCTACACGTGGGGTAACGGAGCCCTGAACTTCGAGGGTAAATCCTATCCTTTCACCGTTTCGGGATTGACCTTCATCGATGTCGGAGCCGAGCGAATTGACGGCGCCGGAACCGTTTACAATCTGAAGAAGGTCGAAGATGTCGCCGGAACCTATGTCGCGGCCGGCGCAGGTGCGACACTCGCGGGCGGCGGCAGCGTCGTGGCGCTCGAAAATCAGAATGGCGTCATCGTGCATTTCCATTCGACCACGGCGGGATTGAAGCTCAATCTGTCGGTCGGAGGGATTGTCGTGAAGCTGAAGTGAATTTTGTGGCTGGCTATTCATCTTTGGGTGACCAGCCGGATTCACACCGTATCCGCGCCAGACGGCTGGAACATCGCCAAATCAATCGGAAATCGACCTGACCGCATCAGAGCCAACGGCGTTATCACCTTAACTCGCGTTCAGGGATTTGCGGCAAACCGATGGCATGAACACCGCGACCGTCAGCTACAAGCGCCATCGTTTCCCGGCGCAGATCATCCGCAGATCATCGCCCATGCAGTCTGGCTCTCCTACAGGTTCCCCTTGAGCCTGGCGTCTGGTCGAGGAAATGCTGCTGGAGCGTGGGATCGTGGTTTCGTATGAGACAATCCGCCGGTGGGGCATCAAGTTCGGTCCGCATGACGCTCGCCGCTTGCGCCGCAAGCAGCGCAGCCGAAACGATGTCTAGCACCTGGACGAGGTCGTCATCACCATCGCCGGCAGGAAACACTGGTTGTGGCGCACCGTCGACCAGGATGGCTATGGGCTCGACGAGATCGTCCAGAACCGCCGCAACACCAAGGCGGCCAAGCGCTTGCTGACGCGGCTGCTGAAGAAGCAAGGCGTCGCACCGAAGCGCATGGTCACCGACAAGATGCGCTCCTATGGAGCGGCCAAGCGTCAAGTGATGCCGGCCGTTGAACATCGATCGCACAAGGGATTGAACAACCGGGCGCAGAATGCACATGTGCCGCTGCGAAAACGGGAGCGGATGATGCAAGGCTTGCGATCACCAGGAGCACTGCAACGCTTCGTCTCGATCGTCTCGATCGTCTCGATCGTCTCGATCGTCTCGGCGCTGCGCAATCTCTTCGTCCCGCCCCAGGCCTCAACGCGTATATATCCAGACAACGTGAATCGCCATGTTAAGCGGAAACTGCTAGGTCGCGGACGCCGCAAATAAGGTCTATGCAATACAACGGACAATCGTGAGCGATTCGATCGCAGAGGGCGACAGTATGAATATGAATCAGAGTGAATATCCTAATGGGGGTCGTGCAATTGTTCGTAGCTCAGAGATTTGAGACCTTATCAGTTATAACTCTCTAGTTCTTGAACTGCACGCCCGAGGAATTCACTTTGAAGAAGTGCGCAATACCAGGCTCCCGGCCTACGCGCAGATGCATAACCACGATGCGGCGGTTCCCTATATTGTCATTAGCCCATTTAGCGAATGGGGGCTTTCCGAGACCCTGCGATTGCTGCGGCAATATCGGATCTATAACAATATTGCGGTCTCTGTTCGTGCAGGCGGTCACGGCTACTTCAACGGCGCATCGTGCGAAGGTGTAATGATCAATCTCTCCAACATGACCTCGGCGTGCATCAAGGATGACGTCCTAATACTCGATCCTGGCGGAATACTCGGGCAGACGATCCACTATCTAAACAAAGCCGAGAAAGTTGTTCCTCATGGTGATTGTTATGAGGTGGCAGCCGGTGGACACTTTACAACTGCTGGTTGGGACGTCATTCTTTCACGAAAATACGGTCTAGGCTGCCAACCTCTACTTGGTGGCCGCGTTGTACTTTGGGATGGAACGGTTTTGGAGGTAAACGAATCGTCATACCCTGATCTGATGTGGGCCATGCGCGGCGGAGCCGCAGCTGAAGTGGGCGTTGTGTCTCGCTTGGACCTTCAATTGGTCGATGCGCCAAAATACGCCACTTGGCGAGAATCAGTTCTTGACCTAAGGCAGTTGCGTGTCTGCATCGAAAACAACATCGTTGCAAAAGCGGTTGGCCTCCCGCGTGAGTTGTCAATTTACTTCAAGGTCGTATTCGTTCAGAAGAAAGAAGAGCCGGTTTGTCATGTCTCTCTATTCAGTCTACTGCCAGTTTCAGAAAATATATCTATATTGCGGGAGCATTTAGGGAATGGCATTATGGACGCCTTCTCTGACGTTGAGGGTGGGGCACCGGATCAATTGTTGACATCCGAATGCTGCCGGCCTCCGCCTTTCTAAAAAAGACTCCCGAAATGCTGTCGGAACTCCGCGCGACGACTTTCAAGATCGACCCCCTTCGCTTTTGGGAAAAATCTATGGTGGGTTGGGAAATGGGAGGGTCTCACTTCACAACGGTTGCGGACTGGCTGGTTCCAAACTGTGATCCCGTGCTTCTCGACATATGCGAGTGCTTCGAGAGCGTGAAGGACGAGGAATTCCGCCTGCGGATGTACGCGCTTGTCACCGTTGGTGGCGGGAGAATCACCGAACTTCAACACAAGTGCTCGATGCCGCTCGGTGACATCCTCACACGCTTGGCGTTGGTGCATGGGTCCGGACTTGAGCGGCGTTGGTGCGCGGATATGAAATCGAACGCATTTCGATCTTTAATGTAGTTGGTTATGCCTGCGTGACTTGACGCCGGATAGACTCCGGGCGTGCCCATGCCAGCATGCGGTTGAGAACGATGCAACCGATGGCAACCTCGGTCTGTTGAGCCGGAAGAGAGCGTGCTCGCAGGCGCCGTCCGATCAGCCCCTTGTATCGTCCGATGGCTGTTTCGCTCAGCGCCCGCTTGCCGTAGCCGGTGGCTGCCTGCCATTTCAGCCGACCGTCGCTTGCGATTGCGGCAATGTGCTTGTCCCTTTGACCAGGCGGTCCGGCATCACGGCTTTCCACCGCCGTGGAACGCGGTGGAATGACGATGTTCGCGGTTGCGCTGTGCTGCAGGATAGACCGATAGGTTGGCTTGCCGTCATAGGCTCCGTCGGCTGTGAACTGGTCGATCTCGCCGTCGATCTGATCGAGAAGCGGTGCCACCTGGGAAGGATCATCCGTGTCCTGATCTGTCAGCCTTTGGGCAATGATCGCGCCACTTTTGGCATCCACTGCCAGATGCAGCTTGCGCCAGTTGCGACGTGATCTGGCGCCATGTTTCTGCTCCAGCCATTGCCCGGCGCCGTAGACTTTCAATCCCGTGCTATCGACAAGCACATGCAGCGGGCCGTCCGGCAGCGGCGGGTTTCGTCGGGCTGATGGCTCCCACTTCTGTGCCCGACGGCTCAGCGTCGTATGATCTGGAACTGGGACTTTCAGCCCCATGAGATCCAGCAGCGAGTGAAGCAATCCCTCGGTCTGGCGCAGCCGCATTGCGAAGACGCAACCCAGCGTCAGCGCTGTCTCAATGGCGAGATCGGAATACCGGGCTTGGCCGCCGCGGGTCTTGCGTCGCGGAGCGCGCCATCCCGCCAGTGCCTCCGGCGTTACCCATAAGGTCAGGCTACCACGCCGGCGCAGACCTGCTTCGTAGTCACGCCAATTCGTCACCCTGAATTTCATCTTTCCGACGTGATGACGACGATCTGCGTTGTGTTTGTACGGCATGGCACTCGCATCAAGCTGATTTCGATCCTGCCTGCCTATCGCCAAACCGTTGACAAAAGATCCATGCACCAACGCTGTTAAGCAGCGCCCTTATGGTAACCGTATGCCTAGATGGATCGGCGGAATTGCGGGATATTCCGCAAGTCAGCGTCCCCATTGTCTTGATCTTTCATCTTATTGTGTACATAATTATAAAGACACTCCCGCAGGCAACCTTAAGGAGACACCGTATGGCAATAGGCTCCCGCCAACGCGCACACCGCCAGCAGGCCCTGGAAGCTCAGGGCGCATCCCACCCGCATCCCGAGGCAGTGGCGGACCCGCTCTTCCGCGACAGCGCATTCTTCGACCCGAACGACCTGGTCCAGGTCAAATACGAGATGCTGCGCAGCGTGGAAAAGGACGGGCGTGCGGTGGTGGAGGCGGCAGAAGCCTTTGGGTTGTCTCGGCCGGTCTATTACGTGACGCGAGAGCTGTTCAATCGCGAGGGCCTGCCTGGCCTGTTGCCCCGCAAGCGTGGACCGAAGCGCCCGCACAAGCTCACCGAGGAGAATCTTGCTGTCCTGGCGCAGGCCATACGAGAGAGCGAACAGATGCCAGGCGGTGCGGAGTTGGCTGCCCTACTCGTCGAACGATGCGGCATCAGTGCCCACCCCCGGAGCATCCTGCGAAGACTGCTTCCCTATCTGAACCAGCCGGAAAAAAACTGCTGTGACCGTCGATGCGCTCCCGCTCGATACCATGCAGTTCACCGCGCAATACGAGCTGATCCGCTCGCAGGTCATCAACGCCGCTCGCGACGCCCCGCACAGAGATCTCGGCGCTCAACCACGCGGTGTCGGCCTTGGCTTGCTGCTGCGAGAAGGGATGCCCGGGTGGCTCGGCACAATCGACAGCGTGATACGCGCATCACTGTCCCGGCGGACCATGGACGCTCCTCTGCCGAAGCCGGCTGACCCCCTCGCCGAGTGCAGCATCGGGTCGCCGTGGTTCTCCGGTGTGCAACGCCAGGACATTACGACCCTTCTGACGAGTCTGGTTCTCTCCACTCGTCTTGTTGACCCCCTCCTCACCGACGGAAGGATATCGGTCATGCCAATGAACAGCGAGGCTCATCAGAAGATCACAGCGGCGCACCTTTCGCGCATGGCGTATCTGTACGTCCGCCAGTCGACGCTGCGCCAGGTGTTCGAGAACACCGAGAGTACCAAGCGCCAATATGGGCTGCGCGACCGTGCCGTGGCGCTCGGTTGGCCGCTCGATCGGATCGTCGTCATTGACAGCGATCTCGGGCAATCTGGCGCCAGTGCGGCCGATCGCGAAGGCTTCCAACGCCTTGTGACCGAGGTCAGTCTCGGTCGCGTTGGGATCGTCCTGGGACTGGAGGTGTCGCGGCTCGCGCGCAACAATACCGACTGGCATCGGCTGCTCGAGCTTTGCGCGCTCGGCGACACACTTATCCTGGACGAGGATGGCCTGTACGACCCGGCTCACTTCAACGACAGGTTGCTGTTGGGGCTGAAGGGCACCATGAGTGAGGCCGAACTGCATGTGCTCAGGGCGCGTCTTCGTGGCGGGATCTTGAGCCGCGCCCGCCGCGGCGAGCTGAAGCAGATGGTCCCGGTCGGCTTCGTCCATGACGTCCGCGATTGCGTCATCATGGATCCGGACGCCCAAGTGCAGGCGGCGGTGCGACTGTTCTTCGATACCTTCAGACGCACCGGCTCCTGTTTGGCTGTGGTCAAGGAGTTCTACGCGAAGGATCTGCTCTTCCCGCGCCGCCTGAGAAGCGGCGCCCACAAGGGTGAGCTGGTCTGGACGGAACTCTTGCATTGTCGCGCGCGACAGATCATCCACAACCCCCGCTATGCCGGCGCCTTCGTCTTCGGCCGCACCAAGAACCGGCGTTTGCCGAATGGCAAATACTCCTCCCGGCAGGTCCCGAGCGAGGATTGGATCCTATTGCGCGATACACATCCGGGCTACATTAGCTGGGAAGACTACCTGTCGAACCTGGAGCGGGTGAAGGGCAACGCGCTCGCCTGGAGTTCGGAGCGGCACCATGGTCCCGCCCGGGAGGGGCCGGCCCTGCTGCAGGGGCTCGTGATCTGCGGTGCCTGCGGAGAACGGATGTCGGTGCGCTATCACTCTCATCGCAAGGCCGAGATACCGAGCTACTGGTGCGGCCGTCGCCCAATGCACCGAGGCGAGATTGGTCTGTGCCAAACGATACATGGAGGCGCGCTCGATGCGGCGATCGGAGAAATCCTCATCGAGGCGATGACGCCGCTCTCGATCGAAGTGGCGCTGGGCGTGCAGCAGGAACTCGCAACCCGCCAGGAGGAGGCCGACCGGCTCCGCCGGCAGCATGTGGAGCGGGCCAAGTACGAAGCCGAACTCGCCCAACGTCGCTTCCTCAAGGTCGATCCAGACAACCGCCTGGTCGCTGACGTGCTGGAAGCGGATTGGAACGCCAAGTTACGGGCGATTGCCGCCGCGCAGGAAGCATACGACAAATCCGCCGCGGCTGACGTCAGTGTCGTCAACGATACGGAGCGGGCGGAATTGATGGCCCTTGCCAGCGACTTCCCACGCCTCTGGCGGGATCCGCGCACGAAGATGAAGGACAAGAAGCGCATGCTGCGCTTGTTGATCGATGACGTGACCCTCACCAAGGGGGACACGGTGCATGTCGATATCCGTTTCGTCGGCGGCGCGACGCGTTCGCTCGATCTGCCGCTGCCGAAGTCGTGCGTCGTGTTGCGTACGACGGATGCCGCCGTGGTGCAGGAGATCGATCGACTCATCGACACCTATACCGACAAAGAGATCGCCGACCTCCTCAACGAGCGCGGGGTGCGCACGGTGGTGACGACCCCGTGGACCGCTGCACGTATAGGGCGGCTTCGCCATATCTATCAGCTTACCGATCGGCGTACGCGCCTGCTCGCGCAGGGCCTGCTGACCCCTGAGGACGTCGCGACCCGCTACGGTGTCGTGATCTCCACCGTGCATCTCTGGCGTCGGCGGGGCCTGCTGCGTGCCCACCCGGTCAACGATCGGGGCGACTTCCTCTACGAGATCCCGCAGCAGGACCTGCCGGCGAAGTTTGCTCACAAACTTGTTTACCAGGTCGATCCCGTAACTTCTTCATCACATAGCGGACGAGGTGCAGTATGAGCCTAAGCCCTTATCGCGGGCCTTGTACGGCCGGGCTGGCAGGATTGTGGTGCCATAGTGCCGGGCCATATCCTGGTACGTACGGTTGAGGCCGGGATCATAGCGGTCGGGGTTGGTCACAGCCGCCTTGAGATTGTCGCAGACCGTGATGGTCGCCACTCCGCCGAAGGCGGCGAACATGCCGACATGGCAGCCGATCCAGTCGCCCAGCCCTTCGCTCGGCCGAGCCTCGCAGTAAACATAGCTGGAGGCTCCCAATGCGCCGACGAACAACTTCATGGCCTGAGCTTCGCCCGTTATCGGGTCGACGATATCGATGGTGTCGCCGGCGTAATCGACAAACACCTTCTCACCGGCGGCGTGGCGTTGGCGCATCGTTGGCGACACGCGCTGCTTCCAGGCCTCGTAGCTCGTGCAGAACCAGGTATAGCCATAGCCGTTGGGACGGTCCGTGCGATATTCCACCCAGAGCAGCGAACGCGTCACTCCGGGGCGGCGCAGTTCCCGATCGACATGAGCCCAGTCAGGCTCGGGGCCGCGGTCGGTCTTGACGCAGACCTGCCCCGGAAACAGCAACCGTTCCAGGCTCGTGTCGGTCATCGCCTCGGGCAACGGCCAGGTTAGTTTGGCTGCATTGGCCCGGTGAAGGTAAATTCCCACGGCCCCTTTGCTGATCCCCAACGACTTGGCAATCAGCCGGCTGCTAAGCCCGCTCTCGTACTTCAGTCGCAATAGTTCGCGTATGCGGCGCATCGACAATCTCTCGGTCGGCATCTGGATTCCTCGTGTCAAAACGAGTGTGTCCATAGCCCAGTCAGACTGTCGGTCGGGATCCCTTCACCCTTGCTCTAAAGGTGCCCACGATCCTCTGAAATCACTGCCCACGATCCTCTGAAATGGGTGCCCACGATCCTCTGAAATCCGCAGCTTGAAGGTCGACCACTCCACCGTGCATCGCTGGGTCGCCCACTTCTCGCCACAGCTGCTGGAGCGCTTCAACCGGCGCAAGCGTACCGTCGGCAGCAAGTGGCGTATGGACGAGACGTACATCAGAGTCTGCGGCCAATGGATGTATCTCTATCGTGCTATCGACAGCCTCGGCGACACGGTCGAGTTCTTCTTCAGCGAAAACCGTGACCTGGTGGTGGCCAAACGCTTCCTCCGCAAGGCGCTGGCGCGCCATGGCCGACCGGAGCGCATCGTCATCGACGGCAGCCAGACCAATCACGGGGCGATCAAGCGCCGCATTCGATCCATGCTCGGCTTCAAGTCGCAGCCGAGCGCCGTGGTTATCCTCTCCGGCATCGAGATGATCCACATGAAGCGCAAGCGACAGGCGAGGTATGCCTACAATCCCAGTCCGTCGATCGCCGAGCAGTTCGATATCCTCGCTGCCTGACGGACAGGCTGTCACTACCCCATTTCCAAGTTTGCGACAGGACCGGTCGCGACAGCAGGCGAGTTTTTGCGCGCGATAGCGATTACCGAGGAATCCGTAATAGCGGATGCGATGGAAGCCCCGGGCAGGACGTGTAGCAGGAAGCGGCGAATGAACTCGTCAGACGCGACGGTCATGACCTTCTGCCGACTGCCGTGCCGATAGTCCTTCCAGCGGAAGGCGACTTTGCCATCCTCGATGGCCACGAGGCATTGTTGGAAATGGCGACGCGGTGCGTTTAGCGTAAGGCAGCCACGGCATAGTCTGCCGCTTCAAAGAGCGCCATCCGCTTAAGTCCGGATCCATTGCAGCAAAACCCTGTCATTTACCAACGTTTTCTATCCGCTCAGGAGCGCGGCGCCGGCCGCACTCCCATTTCCTTGAGCAACCGGCCCGCGCCGTCGATCTTGTCCATGGTCCAGATCATGAAGCGACTGTCGACATGGATGCTGCGATTGCGGTCCGCGTCGGGGGCCCAGTCCGAGATCACGCCCTCGAGCGTGCCGTCGAACACGAGACCCACGAACTCGCCACGCCCGTTCAGCGTCGCCGAGCCACTGTTGCCGTTGGTGATGTCAACCGTGGACATGAAGTCGACCGGCAACGTGCCCAGCGCCGGCGCGACATATGGGCCATAGTCCTTGGCCCGAATCGCGGCAACCACGGCATCCGGCGCATCGAACTCGCCCCTGCCAGTGTGCTTGGCCAGAAGTCCCTCGGCCGTGGTGAAGGGCGTCCAGATCTGCCCATCGCGCGTTCGCCCTGCCACCTTGCCCCAAGTGATGCGCAGCGATCCATTCGCGTCGGGATACACTGGCTGGCCGATTGCCTGCCGATAGACACGCAGACCCTGCATATAGGTCGCGCGGGGCGCCTGCGTACGGCCGGCGCGGTCCTTCTTCGCGACCTCCGCAGCTATGTCGCCGGGATAGAGCGCGACCGCCAGCTTGATGAAAGGATCATCCGACGCCTCGAAGGCAGTAGCCGGCTTACCGAGCCAGCCGAGCCGCGTGGCCGTGTCGGCGAGTTTGGTGTCCGCATAGAGTCGGTCAAGGCCGATTTGGTCCAGAGCGGTCTCGAACGCAGTATCGCGATCCTTTGCGTCCAGCCGACGATATTCATCGAGCGCGGCCTCGAAGAGCTTGCGATCGATGTCGGGCAGATAACGGAGTTCTATCTGCGTCAGTTGATCGACGGTCTCGTTACGGTCACGATCCTGAAAGCCGCTTTCACGGTCTTCATCGGGCTTCTCGTGCTCCTTCGCCCAGCGATAGAGAGTGCGCGCGGATGAGAGGATTTGCGCGCGGTCCAGCAGCGCCTGCCGCAGCCCCTTGAGTGAGGCCCGGCTATTCTCGGCCACCATGGCGTCCAGTTCGCGGATTGCTGTGTCATAGCGCGCCTGCCGCGCGGGGATCGTCAGCGACCCAGTCGCGATAAGCTTTCTCCTCGTTGGCCTTGCGAGCATCGAGCCCAATCGCATCGGCGCCGGCGAGATCGCCCGCTAGTTTCTTCTCGTAGTTTTCCGCGCCTTGCAGGATGGCGGCGTAGCGGATCTGCGCGTCACGATTGCCTGCCGTGGCTCGCTTGATCTGGGCGGCATAGTCCGACAACAAACGCTGCAGCAGCGGTTCGTAGTCCGCGAAGTTGAACTGGACTTCGCCAGCGGTGCGCAACCGATTGGTCGTCCCCGGAAAGCCGGCGACCATCACGAAATCGCCTTCTTGAACACCTTCATGGGCGATGCGCAGCCAGCTCTTCGGCCGGTAGGGCACATTGTCGCGCGCATAAGGCCGGGAGGAACCATCAGGAGCGACATAGGCGCGATAAAAGCCGAAGTCGCCTGTGTGGCGCGGCCACATCCAATTGTCCGTTTCGCCGCCGAAGTTACCGATGCCGAGCGCGGGCGCATAGGCGAGGCGCACGTCCTGAATTTCGAGCTTCTGCTCGAGATAGTAGGAGTCGCCGCCATAATAGCCCTCCACGTCGCAGCGGCGATTGGGCTGTGCTTCACATGCAGCGATGAGCGCCTTGCGGTTCGTGTCGAGCCGCTCATAGCGGGCAAAGCCGTTCAGCTTGTCCGAAACGCCCTTGAGCATGTCGGCGGTCACATCCCGCATATCCTCGATCACATAGATGCGGCTGCCAGGCGCCGCGGGCAATTCTTCACCCAGGCTCTTCGCCAGAAAGCCGTTTGTGAGATAGTCCTGTCCCTCCTTGCTGTTGTACTGGATAGATCCGAACACGCAGTGATGATTGGTTGCGACCAGCCCTTGTGGACTGACGAAGGAGGCGGAGCATCCGCCCAGTGATACGATCGCGTTGAGCGGGCCAGTGTCCAGACGGCGCAACAGGGCGGGATCGATCTGGAGCCCATCCGCGCGCATGGCCGCGCCCACGTCCGCAATCTGGCCCGGCATCCACATACCTTCGTGCGCCGACGTAGCGCTGACCTTCCAGAGCAAGGCGATGGCAGTTGCTTGGGCCAAACATTTCAAATTCGAGTTCATGCTGATCTCGCTCTCATCCTGCTTACTGTTCTACGCAGACCGGATCGATGACTATCGGGATGGTCGGCGTCCGCCCGCGCGGCTGGCACTCCGTCACGACTGAGTGGACCGTTGACGCTCACCTCTCATCGTATCGGTGGCGTGCATGCTTGCGGATCATCCGCAGCACCAACCGTGCCAAAGGAATAAAACCTTCAATTACAACGTGGTGAGCCGCCCCATCTGTGTCCGATCTCCCGCATCGTCGTAAACCCGACAGAATTAAATGGAAAACGACACCTGCGTAACGCCGCCATGCAAATCTGGAACAAATCGCGTGTGTCGCCGCGGCACGACAGCCGTCCCCGCCAGCTATCGCTGCATCAAGCCGCTGATAATTTTACAGTGCCCGCACTCCTCCTCGTGCGCCAACGGTCAGTCTGGTGTCGCGAATTGAGGCGCGCTAAAGCCGTCCGGCTCAGCCGATCATGGCGCTTCGGTTGCCGGGTTCGAGGTCGTGGCCTCTGCCGCTGCGCGATTCTAGCATTTGCGCCTTGGAGAGCTCTGCTTCAGCCTCGGCGAGAGATGGCTCGGCTGCGGTTCTCTGCCGCAGAAGGTCCGATTGCGAACTCTTGAGGTTGTCACGACGCAGGCGGGCGGCCTTGGCGAACGTCGGGTAAGCGAAATGATTGATATCGGAGATGCCAGCCTTCGTTTCCTCGGCGTTGATCTGGAAGTCCAGTTCTCGCGCCATGCGTTCGAAATCGGCAATCATCATGTCTAGCTGCTGCAGCTGTCGCCGCTTCTCATTCACCTGAAATTGCTTAAGTCGGACCAGATTACCTCGTGGCTTCATGACTCGGTACTCCCGTACACATTTCGTCCGATCAAACCGCTCTCCTCCCAGCCCCTTAACGTTAGGCCTACAGCGACTCTCACGGTTTCCGCTGCGACAGGAAACATATTGTCCAAAATCCTTGGCCGATGGCTATGAGTTCAATGGCATCGACAAGCATGCGGGCGAGGGACTTAAGGGGCGGTAAAAAAGGTGAAATAGGGCGATGTCACGCTGTCTGCATATGAACCCGTTGAGACCTGGCGGCCGCTGATGTCAGCAGACCATGGCCACGGCTTTCCATTTCGCCATGGGCCGCGTCTCTCTGCAGCGCGATCAAACCGGCATAGGTGTCCACAAAATTCCGAAGCGGGGATTCGTTCTCGGGGACTTTGCGACAGCCGTTTGTGCGCTCTTCCAGGAGCTTGCGACAAAACCGGCATCAGTGCCTCAATCGGTTTTGCACCAGTTCGAACTGTTCCCCTTCGCCATGTGACAGGGTTTCCCTGCCGCGGACTACTACGAGAACTCCGCCAACATGATGGACATCAGGGCCAACTCCCTTGCGATGCAGAACATCGTTGTCATTCCATCATGCCTTCCCTCGTTCATATGCTGGACGTCTTCGTATTGGTGAGGCTGCCGGTCGCAGTCTTTTCCCTTGCTTTCTGCAAGTCGATGCCGATGCCATGGTCTGGCTGCGTTCTCTCCATGGTCCCCAATAAGCGCCTTACGTATGCGCTATTGTTTGGATGCGTGCCGACATACATTTCCAGCACCATCAACGGCATTCCGCCTGTTAAGCCGTGTAGGCGGAGGCGACGATTTAGCCCTCAGACACGGATGAACCGGTTCGTGTTC
The DNA here is from genome assembly GCF_014189455.1 of Mesorhizobium huakuii. Classification (NCBI taxonomy): domain Bacteria; kingdom Pseudomonadati; phylum Pseudomonadota; class Alphaproteobacteria; order Hyphomicrobiales; family Phyllobacteriaceae; genus Mesorhizobium; species Mesorhizobium huakuii. The sequence continues at coordinate 289,517 of NZ_CP050298.1, read as the reverse complement.
CTCAACCTTCCAATACTTCAGCCTCGGGAACCATCTCGGCGTAACGACTTCGCCTCAATCCCCTTTACCTGCGGGCTACGTCACCCTGCCAGTTGACAGCAGGTCACCGCCGCTTGGGCTCATGCCCCCTCACAGCAGGGGACAAGGCACTTCTTCAAATCCTCCTTTCTCTCTTGCATTCCAGTCATACGCTTCCCCCTGTTCGGAGCGAGGCGCACTGTAGGTCTCGTCCGCATGCCATTTGCCGGTCACGGCGCGCTTGCGCCGGTTGAAGTGTTCCATCAGCAGCGGCGCGAAATGAACGACCCAGCGATGGATCGTTGAATGATCGACGCTAATGCCACGCTCCGCCATCATTTCTCGAAGATCGCGTAGGCTCAGTCCGTAGGCCAGATACCAGCGATTGCAAAGCAAGATCACAGATTGGTCGAAATGGCGGCCTTTGAACATCTCAACTCTCCGGGGAACACCGGAGCCCAATGCCATGCGCCTCGTTACCAAAGACTTTGCAACACATCCACATCAGGGGCATTGAATGTCATGATTAGATACAGCGGTCGCGATAAATCGGCGCAATCTTACATTTAAGCGCAGTGCGACACGAGTGCTGCGACGTTGGTGGCCATCGCAAGTAGTTCCTCGCGTCTCGTCGGAAATGCGACGTATTCGTTCATCAGTTACTGGTCCAAATTTCCCTCCCTATTCACACAGTTCGCCCTCTGGACGCTTCGCCCTGATGGCGGTGATCGATCATCGTGGCCCTCAGCCTTCGGATTGTTTCTCCGCCGAGTTCACGCTCGACACTGTCAATATGCCACTGCGTCTCAGGATGGGCGAGGAGAGCCGTCATTGTTCTCGCTTGGGTCTCAAGACGGATTGCGTATTGTTGGGGCGATAGGCCTCGCTTCTCCCAATGTGCCTTGAACGAGCCGAGATGAGCCCGAAGTTGTCGAGCCGAAAGCGCGTAATCTCGGGCGATGTCCGACGTTGATACGCCCACAAGGCGAAGCAGCATTGCTACCACCACGCCGGTCCTGTCTTTACCGGCCGTGCAGCAAACTATGGTCGTCTTCGCGGTCTGAGCGGCGTACGCGGCCGCTAGGTCTACGATGACGTTATCTGCAGAGGGCATTAGCCGCACATAGGATGAGAAATAATCCTGCCAAGTCGGGCGCACGACATCGAGGAGAAAGCTCGGGTCCGACAGAGGACGGTGCCAGAACTCCGCTCCCAGGCCTATCAACGCCTCGGGCATCCCTTCCCTGTCGATCTCCCGAGTCGTGCGCAGATCCAGGATTCGCAGTGGCCCATATTCGGCCATTAAATGCCGAGCGGTTGGCACATCCAAGTTGATCGGGGCCGCACTACGCAAAAGGCGCCTTGGGTTGACGAAACCGCCGTCCGCCACCCGTAGCCCACCGAGCCCACGCATATTTCGCGTGCCTTCCAGGCGGATCAATCGACTCGTCAATAGTGCCATTCTGAATAATCGTTGCCGCAGCGGCCCGACGATGCCGAAACACGATGCAGGAAGCGCGACCTACGATGTAGCCCGCTGATCAATACTGGCCCCGAGACTCGTCAACTGCCCGGCAAGATCCGCATAGCCGCGCCCCAGGTGTTCGACACCTTGGATGATTGTTTCGCCATCGATACCGAGGGCGGCCAGCACAAGGGTAGCGGCGGCCCGCAGATCATTGCCTCGGACCGTTTGCCCTGGCCGGGCCGCCCGGCCAGGGGTGATATGTAGGACAGGTCCATCACTGTGCATTTCGGCTCCCAGAGCCGTGAGGCCGCTGGCGTAGTCGAAGCGGTTGACCCATACATGCTCTTCTATCTTGCCCCCCTCTCTGTACCCGACAGGAGCAGCGCGAAGAATGGTTGACTGTCGCTGAATATTCCATGCGAAGAGACGCGAATGTCTATGCCGTTCATATGATCGGCCCGTAGGCTCAACCTCGACTGCTTCAAACGCTCGACGGTCAGGCCCATGCGATCAAAGCAGTCAAGTTCGGCGGCCAGTCCTGCCCATGTTTTGTCAGCGATCCCGGTCAGCCGGATGTCTGCTTGAAGGTAGGCGGCGAGCGTGAAGAAGGTCACGATTTCGATCGCGTCGGACGACACCTCATATTGGAACGCCTGGAGGCAAGGCCGCCCCTCAACACGCAAAACGTCGTCTCGATCCTCTATGCTCACCCCTGCGGCGATCATTCCGCCAATCAGGTCAGCCACGTCCGCCTTGCGATAGGGGCTGTGGATTTCGGTCACTCCAGCCGCCGTTGCAGCACACAAGAGCGCGGCTTTGGTGGCGCCCGAGTAGAGGGGACCGGTCAATCCCCCGCCATTGGACAGTTCCTTGGCAAAGTCAGCCATGTTGATGGTGCAGCCGCATAATTGCTTGCATGAGGCAGAGAGCATCCCGCCCTGGATTTCCGCAGTGGCGCCAAATCTTTGCAACACTTCCCGGATGTGCTCGAGGGGACGCTCTCCCCCCGCTGACGCCTCCCCGATCCTGCATCCACCGAACGGCCCGGCGTGGACCTCCCCTAACTTGCCGAGCAGCCCTGGAACCATGTAGAGAGAACCATGCACCCGGCGGGTCAGAGCACTTGGAAGCGTGCCGTTGGAAATTGTTGTCGGATCGACCAGCAATCGGCGACCTGCGCGATCGTGGCGAGCGGACGCACCTGCATGCACTAACAGTTCCGCGATCACTCTGACATCTTCGACGTCAGGAACGTTCGCGAGTTCGAAGGGCCCGCTGGCCAACATCCCGGCCGCCACGAGAGGCAGCGCGGCATGCTTAAAGCCAGAAATCTGTACCTCCCCAGCGAGGGGCCGTCCGCCGTTCACCACCCATGAGGATGTCATGATGCAGAGCCCGCTGTCATCAGCACGGCTCCCTTCTGGGTTTGATGCCTCTGGGTTCGGAACTGAGGAAATTCGGCTTGCCACCGGCGAACGATGGCCTCTTCGTCCGCCCGGTCCGCATCGTCCAGAAGGAGACAGGGCGATGGGCCGAGCTGTTTGGCAAAAAGCGGAAGCATCGGGTACCGGGCCAGCGCGCCGGTCTTGCGCGGCGGACCATCGACGACAAGAAAGTCATATGCGATGGCCGGAACATTGGAGATGTCGTACCAGTCCCACTGCTCGCCACCGATCACGTGCGTCTGTAGCGGAGCATCAATGACGGTGATGTTCTGGACGCCGTGCCGAACAGCCCATTCGCGGGTCAGCTGCGCATATTGGGGCAGGTGCTCCAGCGCATAGACATGGCCAGCCCAAAGCTGCATGCAGTGTCCTAGCAAAACCGTAGAGATACCACTGCCGGCCTCCAGGACGGCGCGCGGACGCCGACTTGTGGCCTCCGATACCAGAAGATCCGCAAAATCGGCCCCGATCGTGAATTCGCCTAGAGGGGGCAGGCCATCCCTAAGGCGGAATGGACAAACCCCATCGGCTGCGCTTGCAAACGCGCCCTCGCCGTCGACCGAAGACATTACAAAGCGCGGAACATGGCGGTCAGCACTTGTCGAAGGCGAGGTGCACCCTCACTCTCCTGCGTCCTGGTTACCATGTGCCAGGAATTATCGCTTCGCCGAAGTATAACCGACGAGTTCAGGACTGGCGGTATTTCGGCAACGACGTCCTTCTCTTGGTCTGATCCCAGGATACGAAGGCAGCCGCCCCATTCGCGCTCCCAGCCCGGATTGAGATTGAAAACCTGGGTGACGACCTTGTCCGGCTTATCCGTATGCGGGCCGAGCCATCCCCCCGGCGGGTAGTGCCACAGGGACAGTTCGAGATTGAGACCGCTCAGGTCGATACCAATCACTTCGCTCATGGCGGTGCGATATTCGCTGGACCTCAAGGCCCGGAGGAAATCCCGCCAGGCCGGCGTATATTTGTCGTCGTCTTCAGCATTTAGAGCCTTGCTTTCGAGGCGGTAAGGTTTTCTATGTCCGGGGTCGCCGCTGGGCCTTTCGCTGGCACTGAACCCCGCTGCGGGGATGGTAGCGGCGAGACGCTCGGCAAAACCGGGCGAAACAAATTCATCGACGACCGCCCAAAAATACGGGTCGTTCCGCCATTGTGCCCCTCGCAGGGAGTGTACCAGCTCACTGAAACTAGCGCTCATCATTGACCTCCGAAAAATGCACCAAAACGCAACGCCGAGGCGCGTTGGACGCGCTTTCGAGCATAGACACTGCATGCCAAGACTGACTTGATGGCAGCAGGACAACTGACATGTTGGGACGGGGAGGAACGCTCCTCACCACATCGTCCATCTTGTCGGAGCCCAGGATCAGAAGATCCCCCCCGACCAGTCGGTCTTGAGGGTGCTGCAGATAGACGATTTGGGTGAGGCGTTTGTCCGGACGGTCCAGATGCGGGCCAATCCAGCATCCTTCCGAATAAATCACGAACCGCACTTCGGCCAACGTCCCCCCAAAGGGACTTGCCGGTCAACTTCTCCAGGCCGGCTATATTGTGGTCGCCGACCAAGGCACTGACGGCCTCCTGCCAAAGTGGAGTCAGGCCATAATATTCCGGTTTCCGCTCCCCATTCTTCATCACCATCAAGTTGTATGTCTTGTAGCTTTTGGCGGAGGGCCCGCCGGCCTTCTCCGTCAGGACGAAACCATCGCAAGGAAAGCTATTAAATAACTGATCATAGGTCGCATATTCAAAGTAATCTACAATACATCCCCAATGGAATTTTTCACTATGGAACGAACAATTTTCAAATCGTAACGAAATATCCGCATAACTATTCATGACTCACACCAGAGATCTACGGATGCCAATTCGATTCATGACTTTGTGGCGCGATCAGCATGGTTCCCGAACAGCAGTTTGTAGAGCAGATCTTTCTGCTCACCCGAGTAAATATCCTCGACGAACATCTGGCGATTGAACCCACCAACCTCTTCCAGCGTCATATCCGCCTCGATCCTGTCGTATGGCGTGTAGACGGTCGGTCGCACGCGGCTGCCCTGTGCAAGGACCTCCGAAATAGTCTGATCGATCCCCTGGATGCTGTCGCCCGGCAACCCGACGATGACAAAGCAGTTCAACTCAACCCCAGAGGCGCGGCCCGCGCTGGCAAGCCGCCGAAATGCGTCTAGGCTATCTTGCTTGATCTTCGGCAAACTTCCCGCAGCGCCAACGTCCAGCGTCTCGAGGCCTATGCTCACCCGCACACAGCCGGCGCCCGCCATGGTGGCCAGAAGCTCGGGATCGAGATGGAACAACGTGGTGACGCATTTCCAGGGAAACCTCAGGCCGCGCCGCTCCTTTTCCGCACAGAATGCCCGAACCCACGCCTTCTTCAGTGTGAAGGTCGGGGCGTAGAACGAAACATATTCAAACGGCCCCTCGTCAAAGGATTGTTGGATATAGTCGAGGGTAGGCACGACCCCTGCGCGTCGTTCGCGTAATCCCTGCATGGTGGGAACGTCGCAATAAGCGCAGCCGACTGAGCACCCCCGCGCCAGGGGCACAACAAGCTCACGGCGTTCGGGAATGCCGCAGAATTTGTTCGAGTCCTGCTGGTACAGCCGGTCATACGCTCCGTAGGGAATATCCCGGACGTCGGGGAAAGCCCAATGCTCGGCATGGAGAAAAATCCCGGGGGCAGGTTTCCCGTAGCCGTCTTCCTGCCGGAGCGAGACGCCCGGTGGTATCGTCTTTCCGTCCGCAATCCAGTCGATGAAGCCGGCCACCGACGCCTCGTAGTCGCCTGCCGATGCAATGCCGTGGAATCCGAAGCGCTCAAAGAGGCCCGGAACCTGATTGGAAAGCCGGCCGAAGGTCATCACCTTGGCTGAGGGAGAAAATTCGCGCACGTAGCGCAGCATTCGCGGAAAGGTGTCGACGCCGTCAAAGTCGTTCAGCAGTGCTATGACGTCGAACTTCTGCACCAGGAGTTCAGCGATATCGCGCCAGGTTAAGTTCAGAGCTGCACAGTCCAGAGCAACTATTTCGTCCGAATGCCTCTGGCTTCTGAGGTAAGTAGAGACCTGGAAGATCGGAATATGATGCCCTGCATTGAAGTAACTAGGGATATATGGTGGAATAATGCATAGAACGCGCACGATATCTATCCGCCTAATATCTGCAAAATGTCACGAACTGATTTATAGCCATCGTGGCATAGCAGCCACTTGGAAGAAACATCTCTACGGTTACTTTGTTGCGCCCTTGATGAAACTCGTCGAGACCGTGTTCGACGACCCTGATCCGCGCCTGTATCAACCCCGGACGAACCTCGGGATCGACTTCTGGAAAGCCCGGCGCACACGAAAAACGTCGGAGCGGATGAGTCAGAGCTCGCTGGCGGATGCGCTCCAGCAGTCGAGGCTCTACAGTGAGGAGGCACTTCAGGGGTGGACGCGTCAGTTCCTGGACGCCAGCCTCACCGGCAATACTGTCTGCCAGCTGGGTGTTCCATTGATAGGACGAATAAGCCGCGTAATATAAACGCACAATTCGCGGGTCCAATTCGCAAAAGAATTGTTCGGCGCGGCCCGACCAGGATTGCGCCAACAGCGCCTCCTCCGCCCGTGACTGCCTCAACAGCGCCAGCGCTTCGTCGTAGGCGCCCGCATGCAGCCGGTCGCCAATCAGGTGAGTGGTCTTCGGACCGCCGGGAACGCCGAAGCGTTGCGTGTCGTAATAGTTGATGAAGACAAGTTCGCTCGATCTTCGCGACGCCAGCCTTGCGACTAGCTTCTCATCCAAATCCCGGATTGCGATCCTGAACGCGTTGCCGATCAGGTGGCCGACGCGGATCGCTCCGCCCTCGCGGCCCAGGCTCACTACTTGAATAAATTCGGACTTCCCTTCGTACGCAGCATTGAAGCTCTGCACGCTCTCGGCGGGCAGGTCAGCACCGACGCTAATGTGCTGCTCCGTGACGGCGTCTTCGTCCTTCAGCCCGGCATAGGCGACTACCTTGGCGTCCACTCCAGTCGCCTCGGCGAGCCGTCGAACGGCCTGAAACGTCGTGAAGCCCCGCTTACGCAGTAAAAAATACGGATGGACCTCGGAGGGACGCGCAGCCAAAGTTGGCATCAACACCTCTTGGACCAAAAAGTCCTCTGGCACAAATTTTAATCGATGATTGTACCCATCCCCAGGCAAGTTCAACAACTCCGGAGCTTTATTGGCGATCACTTGGTGACAGTTAGGTATGCGTTTGGCGTGTAGTGGATGTCAACCACTTACACATTGATATCTTCGAATATATTTTCAGATATTATTTGTTTTCGCTTGACCTTGATTTATGTAGAGGTAGATAATTCGGCATGTGAAACTCAAGCTATGACTCATAGGATGGAATTTCCCCGCCAATCTCAAGCAGCCGAATGCGATATTTGGCGGTTTCCGTTGCCGGAAGTCGGTGATCTCGCACGCCACAACCGCCTTCCCGCCAATCACGGGATCAATCTGCGAAGCTGCGAACTGCACCATCCCCGGATGACAGAGCTTTTGCGGGAGGTCGCGCCCGACACCGCGCATACCCAGTTCTACCCCTTTGCTAGCTTGGCCATAGGAGGGATCGGCCGGCGGCTTGGCGTTCCCTCGGAGCGGCTGACGCTGGCCGCAGGGTCCGATGCTCTGATCGCTGCGATTGTCGACGCTTTTGGGTCGGCCACCGGGCGCATGATTCTGCAGGTGCCCAATTACTTCGGCTGGGCGCACTATGCCGCGCTGCGAAAGCTTGACGTAACCCACGCGTCTATCAGGGTGCCGGATGCGATGGCGATGGGGTTTCAGGCGCTTCTGGATACATTACGGAGTAAGCCACCGTCGCTGGTGGTCATTTCCAACCCCAATAGCCCCACCGGTCACCTAATGTCCGGCAGTGAACTGATTGAGCTGGCCGAATCGTGCGGGCGACATCACCACCTGCTGGTGGTAGACGAATGCTTCGCAGCCTTCGCGGAAACGGACCACGTCGAGCTCCTCGGATCTTACGACCACGTCTTCCTGGTACGGTCATTCTCAAAGAGTTTGGGTCTGGCAGGCGCGCGGATCGCCGTCGGCATGTCGCCACCCCGTCTGGCTCGCCTTCTCGGTGCCTACAGAATGGACGGCGCTGTTTCAGGAGCATCCCTTCATATGCTTGAGGCCCTGCTCGGTCGGCCGGAGGAGCTCAAATCGATCTGGAAGGACATCATTCTGGCGCGCGAGAAATTCGGGGCAGCATTGGCGCTCCAGCGGCCGGGTTGGCGGGTGCTCCCGTCGGCCGGCAACTATGTGAATGTGGCCGTCCGCGGCTACGAGCCGGCCGAGGTCGTCAAGCATCTCGACACGCGTGGGGTCTATATCCGCGACACTAGCCGGGAGGTTGGTCTGGCTGGATGCGTCCGCTTCGGGATAGCGCATTGGCCGCTAATGCAGGGCGTGCTGGACGCCATCGCGGCTGTTCCGCCGCCTGCTGCTCAAACAAGTGACTGAAGGTTCCGTCGGTGCGTCAATGACAGACAGAGTTTTGTTCGCGAACGGCTGTTCTATGTGTTACGGAACCGACCTGTTCGACGATCCGAATACCGGGTTCTGCTTTGACAATGAGGCACGGTGGCGGGCCGCCTGGCCGGGTCAACTGGGGCGGCTGCTTGGCTATACGAGCGTCGTCAATGACGGATTTCCCGGCAGCTCCAACGACCGCATCCTGCGCTCGACCATTCGCTGGCTGGTGGAAGATGTCCCTGCGCTGAAAGCGGCCGGCGCGGAATTGCTGGTCGTGATCGGCTGGTCATCGCCGATGCGCCGGGAGTTCCATATTTCCGGCGAGTGGCGCCAGCTCATTCCATACCATGACTATACCGATGCGCCTGCGGCGATGATCAACCGAGCCTATCGTGAAATCGCGTGGAGCGATGAGGAATCGGCCATACGGTTCGCCACGCAGGTCCTGACGCTCAAATGGGCGCTCGAGCGTGCGAGCATCCCCTACCTGTTCTTCAATGCGCTTGAGAGTCTGGCCGACATTGACGAGCATTCGGGCGGCAGCCTGCAGCCCTATATGTCCCAGATACTTGATCGGCATTTTTTGGCTCCGGGCAAAATGGGGAGCCCGAGCGCATACAAGCCGCCGCGACGGTAAAGGCCTCGGGGGGGTCATCCTGACGGTGAGGGCCACATAGCATGGGCGGCTGCTCTTGCCGAGTATCTCCAGACGCAGGGGGTCGCCCAGAAAAGCGTCGGGTGCACGGGGATCGCCTATTCCGGAACGACCAAAGCCAGAATCCTCGATCGGAAGGTCGGCCTGCCGAAGCGGCCGGGCGCGGCCGCCGCAAGAAAGGCGCCGCCCGAGCCAGAGCGGCCGAAGGGCCTGGTTGAGCGTATCTTGGCGAGCCGGCGGCGGGATCCATTCATTTATGAGTAGGCCAACCGCTCCTGACATTGTCGGCGCGAGCTGTCTCAGTCATGATGCGGCGCTCGCGGTTGTCCGCGACGACGAGATTGTCTACGCGGCCCATTCGGAGCGTTTCAGCCGTCAAAAGATGGACCGGTATCTTTGCGATGGGCTTCTGGACGATGTGGAAGCCCATGTCCGCATCCCCTTCGAGATCGCCTATTATGAGAACCAGAACCTTAAGCGCAGCCGTGAACTGTTCGCCGGGCAATATCGCCGGCTGCTGACGACCCCCGGCGCTCGCAGCTATCTGGCGCGGTTCCCCTTGTTGCGAGGACGGCCTGTCGCGTCTCATGGTCATCATTTCTCCCATGCGTGCGGCGGCTATTTCACCTCGACTTTCCGGGATGCCAGCATCGTCGTCATAGATGGTATAGGCGAATGGGACACTCTTACGGCATGGCGTGCATCCGATCGCACGATCGAACGCGTGCTGACTGTTCGTTATCCGCATAGCATCGGCCTGTTCTATTCCGGCTTTACCGACCGTTGCGGCTTCCGGCCGAACGAGGAAGAATACATCATGATGGGCCTGGCGGCGTTCGGAGACGATCGATACGTTGACCACATTTTCGATGATTTCATCGCCGATCCTCGGCCAGACCGCTTGCGGTTCCGCCGGAACCTCCACCGGGGGATACGCGACTGGCGGACCGACCTCACCGATATCGAGAATATTGCAGCGAGTTGCCAAAGCGTGACCGAGCGGCTGCTGCGGGAAGTGTTCCAATGGGTGAGAACGGAGCTACCGAGCAAGAATCTGGTCTATTCCGGCGGCGTTGCGCTCAATTGCGTCTTCAACGGAATGTTGGCGCGAGAAGGCTGGTTCGACAACATATGGATCATGCCGGAACCGGGGGATGCCGGCAGCAGCCTCGGCGCCGCGCTCGCACAGCGCGGAGAATGGGTGCAGTGGCGCGGACCCTATCTCGGCCACGACATCGGCCGGGGACTCAATATCGACGGAGCGCTTCGCAGCCTGGTCAAGGGTAAGGTTATCGGCGTTGCGCATGGTCGCGCCGAGTTCGGGCCGAGGGCATTGGGCAATCGAAGCCTGCTTTCGGACCCGCGAGGTCCCGGAGCTAAGGAAAAGGTCAATCGGATCAAAAAACGGGAGCTTTTCAGGCCTTTTGCCCCCATCATTTTGGAGGAACATGCGCCAGAGTACTTTGAAATGCCTCTGCAGCGTGTCCCCTATATGCAGTTCGTCGCCAAGTGCCGAAAGCCGGAAGCGATTCCAGCAGTTTGCCATGTGGATGGAACCAGCCGCGTCCAGACCCTAAATGCAGCGCAGAACGCCTCAGTGCATCAACTTCTAAACGCATTCTACCAACAGACACGCTGCCCGTTGCTGCTCAACACCTCCCTCAACATCAAGGGGGAGCCTCTGGTGAACTCCGCCGAGGATGCCCGACGCTTCTCGGAATTGCATGGCATAGAGATTTTCTAGAGATCGCTTATGTTGTCCAAATCCCGTGCCAGCAGGATCAGCGTCTTCGGCTCTCCGGGTAGCGGAAAATCGACCTTTGGACGGCGGCTCGCTCATAGCCTCGATCTGCCCTTACTTGCCCTCGATGATCTCTACTGGGGGCCGAATTGGGAACGCCCGAACAAGCAAGATTGGCTCCACACCCTAAGAATGCAGCTTGCTGCCGAGGCCTTCGTCGTCGAAGGCGGATATGTCGAAACGATCGACATGCGCATCGAAAGAGCGGAGCTGGTCTATTTGGTTGAAGCGCCGGCCTGGCTTTGTGAATGGCGCTTTGTCGCTAGGGTCATGCGCATCGCCGGCGGTGACATGAGCCTTTTGCCGAAACGGGTTCCGCTAGATTCGCGCCCCACTCCCACGGCGAGGGGCGATTTCACCCGCATGCTGGCCAAAATAGCCAAATACCGCCAAGAGGTTAGACCGTTGATCTTGAGCGCCGCGAAACGGCACGGTGTCCCGCTTGTGGTCGTCGACAGCGGCATCAGCGCCCAATCCGGCCGGCTCGCTGCCCCAAGCCCATTCTAATATGACATGACAATCGGCGAGCGCGCAGATGGACAGTAGACAGCGGTTTGTCGGAGCTGCGGCGCGACTACGACCATGCGGCCTCCTTCCTCACCTCAGTAACGCCGTTCGGTGAGGGTCTGCGACGAGACGCGGCACAGATTCGACTAAATGTTCATCGCTAATCACCTCCTCAATGGGGGCGGCCAAGGAGCTGTTCAAATGGGGCCCTGTGAGCAGCGTTCGTACGTCGATGCGGGCCAGCGGTTTCGGCGCTTCTTCCGGTGACGCCGCTGCAAGATCGGTCATCGAGGCAGACTACAACGAAGCCCGACCGCGCGCAGAACGGGACGACACGAGTTCCAGGCCCTAACCCGCAAGGCCGTGACGCGGGTCGACCACCGTCAAGTGAGACACCACCCCGGTCGAGAATGGCGGCGGCCTCTGATGTTTGGTGAACCGACATTTGCCGATGCCATCCCGGACCGTCTGGTTCACAATGCTTATCGCCTCGAACTCGACGGGCCTTCAATGCGCCGCTCGAGTGACTCCACCGAAGAAGTTGACGAAGGCCACCGCGCCTGGCATCAAAACCATGCCTACGCGGCAACGATCCTAAGTGACCGGATACCCCGGAATGGTTCACCGGATGTTGTCGGAACAGCCGACCGGATGCGGCGGAATGCGCAATAGGGGGTAGAAAAGTTGATAGAAATTGTAATGCCCCGAGAGGAATGGCCTAATGAATTTGCAATCTTGAAGCAGTCCGTTATGCGCGCGGCACCTTCTGGTGCCTACATCCATCATATTGGTTCGACGGCCGTGCGAGGTCTTCCTGCCAAGGATGTAATCGATATTCAGCTTACGGTAGGTGACCTGTCTCAAGTGGACGATACTGCCTTTGCGCGAGAGGGATTTAATCGCGTACTAGGTAAAGTTGACCATAGCCCTCCAGGGCTGGACCTTCCAGAAAAGGATTTGCTTAAGCGCTTTTTTCAAAGCACTGACCGGAAAGCAAACTTGCATATTCGGGAAAAAGGTCGCTTTAATCAGCTCTATTCGCTCCTTTGCCGGGATTACCTGCGCACGCATTCATTAGCGGCTAGTGCATATGCACGCATAAAGCAGAGTCTCGCTAAATTACACCCCGATAACGCGGAGGCATATTACGAAATCAAAGACCCCGTGTTTGATATCATTATGGAGGCGGCGAACGAATGGGCGAAGAGCACGGGTTGGTCGGAGCCGCCACATGATTAGCCTTCGTAAGCCTTAAACCGGTACCCGGCTCTTCTGCTCATGGTGCCTTCAAGCGTTCCCCTCCGGCAGCGTCCAGAGCGCATCGATTGAGGGGGCGCTTTCTGGTCGACGCCATTGACAGCGTGGCCCCAGCGCACGCCAATCAATTTTCATCTGTTGAAAAAGACGTGCACTCACGTGCGAACTCTATCGTGAAGAACTCACCGTTCATTTCGGCGTCGCGCGCCATAGCGCCATAGCCTCCCAATTGACATAGTAGCGCAGAGAGTCGGGTATCGTGACGCTCTCGGCGGCCAGCTCTTCCATCTAATTGGCAAGGCTGGCGAACTGGCCGTTAAAACGGCTGAATTGGGACACGGGGAGGATTGGTTGCGTTCTGGTCAGGCAGCGAGAAAGGCGAACTGTTCGGCCAAGGGACGGATTGGGATTGAAGGCGTTCCAGCGCCTTTCTGGAGAAGCACTTGGCCGACGGCAGGTCGCGCTACGCGCTGAAATAGAATTCGACGCTGTCGATGGCGCGGTAGAGATACCGTCACGGCCCGCCTGGGCGCGTCGTCATGCCCGACGACTTGAACAGTTGGAGGTGAACGGATGGCGAACGCTGTCCGTTAAGCTATTGAATTCACTCGCCTTGAGTTTTCGGCGCGAAAATGTGTGGTAACAACATTTGATCTGCTAGCCGTATGTTGTATGGATGTGATGGCATTTATTCGCTAACAACGCTGGCATGTTTGTCGTTGAGAGAGTCGCGCGCGGCCACCGCTATCTTTACCTCGTGGAAAGTGTCCGCGACGGCAAAACCGTTCGCCAGCGCACGATAAAGGCGCTGGGCCGCAAGGATGCGCTGGTTGCCAGCGGCGAACTTGACAGATTGGCGGCCTCGATTGCGCGCCATGGCGAACGCAGCCTCATCCTGTCCGACATTGACGCGGGGCGAATTGCCTCTCGCCGCATCGGCGGTCCGCTGTTGTTCGGGCGGCTGTGGGAGCGGCTCGGGATCGGCGAGGTGCTGGAAGAGGTGCTGGAAGGGCGCCAGTTCGGCTTTGCGGTGGAACGGGCGGTGTTCGTTGGCACGCTGCATCGGCTGTTCGTCTCGGGCTCGGACCGCGACTGCGCGAACTGGATGGCCGATTATGGTATCGAGGGCGCCGAGGGTCTGGCGCTCCATCACTTTTACCGGGCAATGGCGTGGCTGGGCGAGGAACTCGGCGAAAAGGCGCAAGGCGCGCTGGTGGCGCGCTGCGTGAAAGACGCGATCGAGGAAAAGCTCTTCGCGCGCCGGCAGGACCTGTTCACCGACCTCAGCCTTGTGTTCATGGACACCACCTCGTTATCCTTCTACGGCGCGGGCGGCGAGACGCTGGGCAAGCGCGGGCATTCCAAGGACTTCCGCCCCGATCTGGCGCAAATGATCCTGGCGCTGGTCGTTGATGCCGAGGGCCGGCCGATCTGCACCGAGATGGTACCCGGCAACACCGCTGACGTGACCGTCCTGTTGCCGGTGGTCGATCGGCTGCGAACGCGCTTCGGCGTCACACGCGCCTGCGTTGTCGCCGATCGCGGCATGATCAGCGCCGATACCATCGCCGCGCTCGAAAAGCTGGGCATGGAATACATTCTGGGGGCCCGCGAACGCTCGATCAGCGTGATCCACAACGTCGTGCTCAATGACGCGGCACCGATGGTTCCGCTCGTTCTCGAGCGCCAGCGCGGTGAAACTCAGTTGTGGGTCAAAGAGGTCAAGGTCGGTAAAGACCGCTACATCGTCAGCCGCAATGACGCCGAGGCCGAGAAGGACAAGGCCGACCGCCAGGCGATCATCGCCGGCCTCGAGGCGCAGCTCAAGAAGGGCGACAAGGCACTGGTCGGCAACTCGGCCTACCGGCGTTACCTCAAGACCAGCGGCAAGAACTTCAAGATCGATGTCGGCAAGCTTGCCGAGGAAGCCCGCTACGACGGTATCACCGTGGTGCGGACCAACGCGAAGGTGACCCCGCTCCAGGCCGTGCTGCGGTATCGCGATTTGCTCGAGGTCGAGAGCCTGTTCCGCGCCGCCAAGGCAACCTTCAATACCCGGCCGATCTTCCACCAATCCGATGCCGCCATCCGCGGGCATGTGTTCTGCTCGTTCCTGGGGCTCGTACTCAGCAAGGAACTGTACCGCCTCTGCCGGGCCAAAGGCCTGACGCCCGGTTGGCAGCCGCTTCTACGCGATCTCGACCGCCTCCAGGAAGCCACCATCGAAAAGGATGGTCGCATCGTCACCACCAGAACCCACGTTACGGGCCAAGTGGGCAACGTCTTCAAGGCATCTGGCATCGCTCTGCCACACAACCTCGACGAACAACTCGCCTGAGATCATCCCCAAAATGTAGTGGTAACACGCGCCGGCGCGCGCCTAACGTGCTGATATAATAACATATTCTTACAGGCGGTGTTTAAGTGGGGTCATCGTTTTCGACGAGGTTGGAGTCGATGTCGACGCAGCCGTCGTCCAGGAACAGCC
This sequence comes from Mesorhizobium huakuii, assembly GCF_014189455.1. NCBI lineage: Bacteria > Pseudomonadati > Pseudomonadota > Alphaproteobacteria > Hyphomicrobiales > Phyllobacteriaceae > Mesorhizobium > Mesorhizobium huakuii. Next base: position 274,331 of record NZ_CP050298.1, on the reverse strand, counting down.
GGAAACCGGCTTGGCGTTTCAGCATATAAGCCATGGCCTCGCCGAGGTCGGACTTGCGCGAGACGCGCGCGGTCTGAGTTGTCAGCCAGGTGAAGAACTCGTCCACCAGCGGGCCGGACAGGTTCTGGCGGACAGCCCGGCGATGATCGGGGTCACAACCTCGGATGATGCTGTCCTCGATCTTGTAGAGGGCGGCGATGCGCAACAACGCCTCGTCGTTTGTAGGTCAGCACATTCCGGTGCCATCCCACACCAGGATTTTTACACGATCCCCGCGCTTCGAACGGAAGATCACGGTGACCCCGGAATTCGGATCAAGCTTCAACTCGGCCTGCACCATCAATGCCAGCGCCTGATGGTCACAGCGGAAGTCCACCGGGCGCGTCGCGATCAGGATCGGCAATCGTTGGCCCGCGACGATCATGCCGTCCCGCGCATCGCGCGCACCAAGGCCGCAGCCCGGTCAACCGGCACATCGCCGGGAACCCTCACTCCGAGGTCTGCGCCTATTTCTACTGTCACCATCGGCGTACTAGCGGTAGCAGTCTTCGGCTCTGTCGTAATTGCCAGTGGCACTAAGGCGGGTTCGAATGGGCCGCTATTCTCGCAAGGGCACGGCCGGCATCAGTTCCGCAGGCAGTGCCAAAGGACCGCGACAATCCGCGCCTTCAGACATTGGGCCATCCTCGGTTTCCACGACGCGGCTCGACAACTTCGCATCGCCCAACAAAGAACAAATCCCTCGCCATCCGCCATCCCAAAAATCCAGCTCCTGCCGAAAACCTTCTGGCAGAAACCTCAATGTTCAGAAACAAGCGAAATCAATGTGTAGGCGGCGCATACGCCGGAGTCATTATTTGACAATCAGATCGAGCAGGACCATCGGCGTATCAAGCGCCGTGTCCGAATGATGCTCGGCTTCAATCCCAGCAAGCGCCGACACTATCCTGCCTGGCATCGAAATGGCCCACATGATGCGCAAGCGACAGGTATCCATTGCGCTTCGACTTTTGACGAGTTCAGCATTGTCACATCTCATCACAAAGCGATACTCGATCAAACCCTTAATTGTCTAAGATACTTACATAAGTATCCGATAGTAATTTCGCCGTACGTAGAACAGGCTGAGAGATCCGATACCAGCCATGTACAGAAGCGAAATAATTGAATTAATTTTCACATATATTAACAGTTGTTTCGCATCTTTTTTCAAAGTTGGCAGGTTTGACGTGGTAACTTACATCCCCTGCGGCCGATGGCGCGGCGCTGCACACTGGGAAGAGAGGATTTGTATGCTCGAGGATGGACCCGATGCGCGCGACGCCAAGAACACAGGGAAGTAAGACAGGACAAGTATATGATCGCCTCAAGTCGGTGATAGTGCTCCAGAAACTTCCTCCACGCACACCGCTTGAGATGAAGAACATCGCCGAGAGTTTCGGCGTGAGCATCACCCCGGTGCGAGAGGCGCTGATACTGCTCGCCAACGAGGGCATCATTGCCAAGGACAGCACGCGAAGCTATGTCACGCGCGCACTTAACAGCCGTGAAGTCCAGAACGACTACGAAGCGGCGTTCATGATCGCCCGCTACTGCGTCGAAAACGCGATAAAGCCCTTCGTGGCCACCGGTTTACGTTTTGTCGATGCGAGAGTACCTGATAATCCAACCGCGCAAGATAATGCACAGATCGTCGCACTTGCAATTGAGGCACTCTATGAGCGTTTGGCCGGATTGACCGAGAACGAACGCATGGTGCGGCTAATGCTGGAGTTAAAAGATCGAACGAGTTTTGTTCGGCAACTGTACCTCCAGGACCAAGGACGTCTCGATGCAAGCATTTCCGCTATGACATCGTTCATCCAATACGTAGAGGTCGGTGAAATCGAAAAGGCAATTGGCAACCTTAAAAAGCAATATCAGAGAAAATACGATGTAATCCCCGATTTGGTTCGAGAAGGAAACATTTACGCGCTAGAAGCCGTTGATATATTTAATAAACAAGGTTAACCCGGCGCGGAAGGCGGAAGGAAGCTATAGCCGGCTCGCTTAAAAAGGTAGGGACGGTCGGATCTCTAAATAGCCGTGTGGGCGTTGTCACGTTGTTTGAAATGTGGCCGCGTGAGGCCGACACCGCGCTTTTCAGGCAGGCCGTGCACTCACGGCTTCCCACGCGGCCATGGCTTGGCGTCGATGGGTTCGAATTTGGGGTGGATTGAAAGTACATGTAAAAAGTTCACAGGGGCAGGTCGAAGGGCAATTGTTTCGGCACGAGTGGCGCAGGCCGGTCGTCCATGTCGAGTTCGTACTTTCCAAATCGGCGAATGTGCCGACGGGTGTAGGGACTGAGGGCAGCAGCAAGCTTCGGAGTGACGTGCAGGCCGTCATTGGCCATGGAAGCAAGAGCCTCGGTCAAGTCGGCGACATTTGAAAGCATGATAGCGTTCGCGACCAGGCTGGCATATTTGACCTGCTTTTCCTGCTCGACCGGATCCCCGCTCTTGATGATTGGACCGCCGAATGTGATCCAGTCGAGGAAATCATTGAAGGATTCGATTTTCGTGGTTTCGGCGCAGATGGTGCACCGGATGTCGGGATTGGCGATATAACGCAGCAGGAACAGCGTACGCTCGACCCGACCGAGTTCGCGGAAGGCTTGGTATAGCCGACTTTTCCGGTTGTGCGATCCGAGTTTGCGCAGCAACATGGAGGGTAGGACCAAGCCGGCCTGAATGGAGAGGACGACCTGCATCATGTCCTGCCAATGCGTCGAGATCAAGCTCCAGTCGATTTCGCGGGTGAAGAGCCTGTCAATATGCTGGTAGCGCACCGATTTGTCGGGCCGATAGAAGGTGGCGTCACCCCAATTGCGCATACGCGGCATCAGCATGATGCCGAGAAAGCGGGAAAGACCAAAGACAGGCTCGCTTTGACCCTGGGTGTCGGCATGGAGGATGTCCGGCTGGATTGTCGATCGGTTCTTCATGAGGCCGTCCAGGATATGGACCGCTTCCCAGACGCCGCAGGGGATGAAGGTGGTGAACAACGCGATATAGTTGTCAGCGATGTGATGATAGGCGATGCCACCATAGGCACCGTAACGGATATGCTGAGCACCCAGGAGGTTGTTTTCGCGAAGCGGGACGTGCGTGCCATCGGCGATCGCCGCCCGGCCGGCGCCCCAGATTTTCGGCAAGGGGAAGCGATTGTAGGAGCGTTGGTGCATGGATCCTTTGTCAACGGTTTGGCGATAGGCAGGCAGGATCGAAATCAGCTTGATTTGAGTGCCATGCCGTACAAACACAACGCAGATCGTCGTCATCACGTCGGAAAGATGACATTCAGGGTGACGAATTGGCGTGACTACGAAGCAGGTCTGCGCCGGCGTGGTAGCCTGACCTTATGGGTAACGCCGGAGGCACTGGCGGGATGGCGCGCTCCGCGACGCAAGACCCGCGGCGGCCAAGCCCAGCGTTGATGGTGTAGACGCCCGCGACGACCGCAGTGTGTGGCAAAGTGGAGTTGTTTAAACCACCATTGGAGATGGGCATCATGAGCGAAGTTCGTACGATCGGTTTGGATTTAGCCAAGAACGTGTTTCAGGTCCACGGGGCTGACGAAACAGGTGCTGTTGTGTTTCGCAAGCAATTGCGGCGCGGGCGGGTTTTGAAATTCTTTGGTGGCCTGCCACGGTGCCTGGTTGCGATGGAAGCCTGCGGAAGCTCGCATTTCTGGGCGCGTGAGATAGGGCATTTGGGACACGAAGTCCGTATGATCCCACCGGCCTACGTGAAGCCCTTTTTGAAGCGGCAGAAGAACGACATGGCTGATGCTGAGGCGATCTGCGAGGCGGCGCAACGACCAACGATGCGCTTTGTTGCCGTGAAGAGCGAAGAAAGACAAGCCGCAGCAGTGGTGTTGCGCACCCGCGATCTGCTGATCCGGCAGCGCACGCAGACCATCAATGCGCTGCGCGGCCACCTTGCGGAATTTGGTGAAGTCGTGCCGCAGGGTTTAAGCTTCGCTTCGAAACTGATTGCGATGATTGAGGATCCGCAAACGGCTCTTCCAGAAACTGCGCGGACTGCTCTGCGGTTTCTGACAGCAAGCTTGTCCCAACTGAATGATCAGATTCGCGTGCTGGATGCACAGATTGTGCGCCGGGCTCGTGAAGATGAGACCGCACGCCGGTTGATGACAGTTCCCGGAATTGGCCCATTGATTGCCACCGCACTGGTGGCTCTGGCGCCATCGCCTGAAACCTTCAAACGTGGGCGGGACTTCGCCGCATGGCTTGGGCTTGTGCCGCGACAACATTCGACAGGCGGCAAACAGCGTCTCGGCTCCACGACGAAGATGGGGGATCGATCTCTGCGGCGGCTCCTGATCATAGGGGCCAATAGCGAGCTTGTGTGGCGCGCCCGCAAGGGTGCAACACCAGGCACGTGGCTGGCCAAGATGCTGGCGCATAAACCACCGATGCTGGTGAGGGTGGCGCTTGCCAACAAGATGGCGCGAATGATCTGGGCTATCATGGCCAAGGGAGGAATATACAGAGCTCCGGTTGCTGCGGTCTAAAGCCAACGTAACCGAGGGGACGTCGCAGCGAGAGAGGTCATCGGAAGTATGGCGCAACGGTCGTGAGACGGGATCAGGAAAACCAGTGTGCACCAAAGTGTCTCAAGAGCACGCGGCGTTGATTTGGACCTGACCTGCGAACACCATAAGGGCCCGCGGCATGTGTGAAAGCCGCAACACAGGCCGGACACATGTCAGCACCCGACAACGCGCAATGCCAACTAAAGATTCCTCTTGCCAAACGGGCGTCTACACATGGTGCATGGATCCTTTGTCAACGGTTTGGCGATAGGCAGGCAGGATCGAAATCAGCTTGATTTGAGTGCCATGCCGTACAAACACAACGCAGATCGTCGTCATCACGTCGGAAAGATGACATTCAGGGTGACGAATTGGCGTGACTACGAAGCAGGTCTGCGCCGGCGTGGTAGCCTGACCTTATGGGTAACGCCGGAGGCACTGGCGGGATGGCGCGCTCCGCGACGCAAGACCCGCGGCGGCCAAGCCCGGTATTCCGATCTCGCCATTGAGACAGCGCTGACGCTGGGTTGCGTCTTCGCAATGCGGCTGCGCCAGACCGAGGGATTGCTTCACTCGCTGCTGGATCTCATGGGGCTGAAAGTCCCAGTTCCAGATCATACGACGCTGAGCCGTCGGGCACAGAAGTGGGAGCCATCAGCCCGACGAAACCCGCCGCTGCCGGACGGCCCGCTGCATGTGCTTGTCGATAGCACGGGATTGAAAGTCTACGGCGCCGGGCAATGGCTGGAGCAGAAACATGGCGCCAGATCACGTCGCAACTGGCGCAAGCTGCATCTGGCAGTGGATGCCAAAAGTGGCGCGATCATTGCCCAAAGGCTGACAGATCAGGACACGGATGATCCTTCCCAGGTGGCACCGCTGCTCGATCAGATCGACGGCGAGATCGACCAGTTCACAGCCGACGGAGCCTATGACGGCAAGCCAACCTATCGGTCTATCCTGCAGCACAGCGCAACCGCGAACATCGTCATTCCACCGCGTTCCACGGCGGTGGAAAGCCGTGATACCGGACCGCCTGGTAAAAGGGACAAGCACATTGCCGCAATCGCAGCGACGGTCGGCTGAAATGGCAGGCAGCCACCGGCTACGGCAAGCGGGCGCTGAGCGAAACAGCCATCGGACGATACAAGGGGCTGATCGGACGGGGCCTGCGAGCACGCTCTCTTCCGGCTCAACAGACCGAGGTTGCCATCGGTTGCATCGTTCTCAACCGCATGCTGGCATGGGCACGCCCGGAGTCTATCCCGCGTCAAGTCACGCAGGCATAACCAACTACATTAAAGATCGAAATGCGTTCGATTTCATATCCGCGCACCAACGCCTATCCGCGCACCAACGCCGCGCCGATACCATCGCCGCGCTCGAAAAGCTGGGCATGGAATACATTCTGGGGGCCCGCGAACGCTCGAGCAGCGTGATCCACAACGTCGTGCTCAATGACGCGGCACCGATGGTTCCGCTCGTTCTCGAGCGCCAGCGCGGTGAAACTCAGTTGTGGGTCAAAGAGGTCAAGGTCGGTAAAGACCGCTATATTGTCAGCCGCAATGACGCCGAGGCCGAGAAGGACAAGGCCGGCCGCCAGGCGATCATCGCCGGCCTCGAGGCACAGCTCAAGAAGGGCGACAAGGCACTGGTCGGCAACTCGGCCTACCGGCGTTACCTCAAGGCCAGCGGCAAGAACTTCAAGATCGATGTCGGCAAGCTTGCCGAGGAAGCCCGGTACGACGGCATCACCGTGGTGCGGACCAACGCGAAGGTGACCCCGCTCCAGGCCGTGCTGCGGTATCGCGATTTGCTCGAGGTCGAGAGCCTGTTCCGCGCCGCCAAGGCAACCTTCAATACCCGGCCGATCTTCCACCAATCCGATGCCGCCATCCGCGGGCATGTGTTTTGCTCGTTCCTGGGGCTCGTACTCAGCAAGGAACTGTACCGCCTCTGCCGGGCCAAAGGCCTGACGCCCGAATGGCAGCCGCTTCTACGCGATCTCGACCGCCTCCAGGAAGCCACCATCGAAAAGGATGGTCGCATCGTCACCACCAGAACCCACGTTACGGGCCAAGTGGGCAACGTCTTCAAGGCAGCTGGCATCGCTCTGCCACACAACCTCGACGAACAACTCGCCTGAGATCATCCCAAAATGTAGTGGTAACACGCGCCGGCGCGCGCCTAACGTGCTGATATAATAACATATTCTTACAGGCGGTGTTTAAGTGGGGTCATAGCTGGGACGACGAAGCATTGACGCGCGGGATTCTCGAGCCTCTATAGAGGCTTGGCAGGGATTTGTGTACAAAACAGCCAAAAGTGAGCTAACTCGCTGTCAGTAAAGGTTTCTTACACGAATCCCTACCGACCCTCCCGCTCAGGAATCCCGCCCGACCCCATACGCGTGCAGGGCTGCTTATTCCGACTGAGGCGCCGGCTGCATGGGCAGCTCCGCCGGTGCGTCGACCCAGGGGTCGTCCCTACCCGCCGTCCCCTCCGATTCGCCTTCCCATTCGTCGCGCGCCTCGTACCACTCGTCGCCGATCTGCTCAAGCGTGCCGACCAGGGTGCGTTCGGCGGACGCCCGCTGTGAGGGGCTGAAGAACAGCGGCTCATGCGGCACACCCGCCATCTCGACCCCGGCTACGTCGTGCACATCCGCTGCAGCCGGCGAGCGGTGCCCGGCGACCAGCTCGAAACCCAAGGCCATCGCGCTCCGGCCGAGTCGGATCGCCTGCTGTTGGCCCCAGCCGAGCGCTCCGCTCGTAGCCATGAGGCCCTTGGACATGACGTCGCCGGCCACCCGGCCGAAGAGCAGGTAGGCCGCCGTGTAGCCGACGGTCCCGGCTATGAAGCCCGATGGGTTGGCCCTGGGGTCGTCCATGTAGCCGCTCATCACAGCGGCTACGGAGAAGGGCAGGCCGATCGTCATACCGCCGACGGTGTCGCTCACGCTGTCGTTCATCCCCGCGTGCGTGACGTGCGGGCTCAGCGCTTCACGGAGCAGGAACGTCGACGAGACGACCGCATCGGCGATGAAGTCAGGTAGGGCCAGCCCGTTGTTGCGCATCAGGGCGATGTTTGACCCGAGGACGGCGAAGGCTACGGTCGCCAGCGCGAGCTTTCCCTTCAGGTCGGGGTTGTTTGCGAACGATGCGTCCAGGGTCCGGCGCACCGCCTCTAGGGGGCCTGGTGGGTCATCGCTTGCGGCGACCGGGCTCTCCTGCCGCGTCCCGGTCGCTACGAGCCGCTCAAGGCCCGTCACGATTCTGGACAGGTCCTGCTTGAAGAAGGTGAGCTGCCGATCCATGTGCGGCGTGATCCGCCGGTCCTTCTGGAATTCGCCGACGGAGCGGTTGACGTTGCTCAGACCCGCGCGCAGATCGCCCACGACTCCCTCAATGGCGTCCCTGAAGCCGTCGGGAAGATCACGCCTGCGGTTGAAGGCGCCGTTGAAGCGCAGCCGCATCGAGTCCATCAGGTCCTGCCCCAGCCGCAGGCCGAACATCATCGCCCCTTGCGCTGCCGCTGCGCCGGCGACGAAGCCGGCGTTGCGCTGCAGCGGCGCGGCCTTGGCGTAGAAGGTGGGTACGGCATAGATCAGCGAGATGAAGAAGACCAGGCTGTGCCGGTTGATGGCGTGCTTCATGAACAGCCGCTGACGCTTCTGCTCTACCCCTTGCCGCTCGCCACGCTGTTCACCCAGAAGACTGGCACCTACGCTGCGTTCAACATTGCACACCTATACGGCGATACAGCTGGTCTCGCTTATGCGACGCCCGACAACGGACGCCAAGCTGCTCCCTAGTATATCCGCTTCGCGGCACTCGCGTCGTGCTGCAAGGTGTGGATGTCGGTCTCGAAGCTGGTCATGACCGGCTCGAGATAGCGCCGGGCCTCTGCCAGGAACTCCGCCTCCTCTGGTGTCGACGCCTGCTTGTCCAGGTGCGACCGCAGTTCATCGACCTTCTCGCCCATGGCGGCCAGCAGCGTCTTCGGCTCTCGACATCCGGGCTCGGTGACCAGTTCGTTACGCAGCTTGCCCACGAACTCGCTGTCATCGAACTGCCGAAGCTCCTGGACGACCGACAGGTTGCCCAGGAAGGCGGCGATCCGCGACGAGCAATCGCGCATGAGCAACCCGCTCTCGACGTCCCTCGCTTCGCCGGGATTGGCCAGGCGCGGCTGGCTCGCCCCGGAACGGGCCGGTTGCGGAAGCAAATCCGGGACGCCTTCATCGTCCCCGGCTTGCACAATGGCCGGTATGACTTCGGGCCTCGAAGGCCGCTGGCTGGAGATCGACAGCAGGTCCGCGAGGCACATCGTGGTTTCCGAAGCCGGTCTCGGGCACGCGCGTGCTTGCGTGCCGTCCGTGGGCCACAGAGTGCCGCTGCCGTGTCCCGCTTCGATCTCGATGCTGCGGTCGGCGGGTGACGATCCGTCGCCCGCAACCGGGTCGTGCGATGCGCGTTAGGGCCAAGGCTTGCGGTTTTGATTTGCATGATGGAGTCCTTGCGGGGGTAGATTGAAAGTACGTGTAAAAAGTTCACCCGGTCGACGCTTTTGCCGATCGGACGCGTTTGACGATTTCACCAACGCGGCCTCGACTGGCTTTTCCTCCGATTTTCTCTTGAATCTTTCGAATGCTCAGATCGGTTGATGCGGCAAGCACCTCGATCTCTTCAACCAACAGAATTGGGAGACTTGGCCGTCCGAGATGCTTGCCGCGCGATCGCGCCGCCTGCATTCCAGCGGTGACGCGCTCGCTAATCAAAGAGGACTCCAATTCTGCCATGGCTGCGATGATGGTGAACATGGCCCGCCCCATGGGGCTTGCGGTGTCTATCTGATCCTGAACGCTGATAAAGCGCACGCCGAGGTGATCGAATTCCTCGAGGGCGATCAGAAGGTGACGTGTGGAGCGGGCGAAACGGTCGAATTTCCAGACCAGGACACAATCGACCTCACGGTTACGAACACTCGCCATCAAGGCGTTGAGCCGGGGGCGTCCCTCGCGGCGGCCTGACACCGCAATGTCGCAGTAGTCTCCGACGATCTCCAGTCCGGCGCGCGCAGCGTAGCCATGCAACCCATCATATTGCAGATCGGGCTTCTGCTCCGGCGTGGAGACGCGCAGGTAAAGTGCCGTGCGGTTTTTGGCATGGAAGTGACGATGATTGCGTCCCAGAATGTCTTCCTTTCCGGACGGCGAATCGCTATGTCCTAACGCCTTCAATTCATACACTTTCCGTCGCCCCTTCGGCGGACCCTTTTCTGGACATCTCATGACCTCGATTGACCGCACCGCTTACCCGCGTGCGGCGCGGCAATCAATGTGAGAGCTCGTATTGCCTCACCCTGGAATGCTCCCGAACGATCTTTCCGTTGCCTCACCATAATGTTCCCCTGGGCTAGGATTCGATCAATGCGCGATCGGCTCGATTGCCGGCTCCACGTGCATTGGGCCGAACACCATCGCGTGTGCCTTTTCCTTCCGCCAGATCTTCAAGCGGCGCTGCAGCGTGCGCAGAAGTGGATCAGGATATTGCCCCGGCTGCTCCGCCTGCAGACGCACCAGTAATTCGCGGCTCGTCCGCCAGGGCTCTTCGTCGAACCACGCGCGCAACTGGCCTGTGACCTTCACGAGCGGATCCGGTCGGCGACGTCCTCGCTTTTGCCTCGGCCTGGCTCTTGCGGTTGGGCGGACTTCCCCCTCCTTCCAGGCCGTCCGCAAACCCGACAGGAACTGGTCCAGCGCCGGATCGCTCACCACCAGCGCCGGCGTGCAGGATTCATCGGCAATGTCGACGAGGCGCTGCTGCGCCGATCGCATCTCCTGCAGCAGCTTTACCGGGTCCAGCCTCGCCTGTGTTTGCGCAAGCCTGGCACGAACCGCTTCAGGCGTGCGTGGATCTGCCAGCAGTCGCTGGCACGGTGTTGCCGCAGGGTGATAGCGCTTGCGCACGCGGGCGCCGTCCCGTTCCTTTCCGGCCAGCTTGAAGGAGGGTTGGAAGAAGTTCACGAACAGCCGAACCGTCGAATAGAGCTGTGCAAGAGCAGCAGCGGCTTCAAGCCCCTCCAGCCGACGATACCCGACAATGCGTCGCACCACGGCGCCGTTCTTCTGTTCGACAAAGGCCTGGTCATTTTTGCGGTAAGGACGGCAGCGGGTGAACTCGATGCCGGCATCCAGACAGTAGTCGCGTATCGTCTCGTTCAGGAACACGCTGTCATTGTCCGTGTCGAATCCGAGAAGCTGAAATGGCAGGAGCTGCCGCAATACCGTCAGCACCTCGCTCAACAGCTTCTGTTCACGCACCAGCAAGGGCGCGCATTCCGTCCACCCGCTCGCGATGTCGGTAAGACAAAGCGTTTGTATGAAGCTTCCCCGCGTCGTCGGTCCACTGTGCGCTACCAGGTCGGCCTCGACGAATCCAGGCGGAGGATCCTGCCAATCGGAGAAGGTCCGGATCGGAATGCTGCGCCGCAGCGCGGTGGACGCTGTACTGCGACGGCGTCTCGGCCCACCAGCGATGTCTCGAACCTCGCGAAGGGCGCGGTCGATCGTGGCCGCGCTCATCGCCAATAGCCGTGTGCGGATCTCGGCGGTTAGGTGCAGATGCCCGTGACGCTCCATCGCCTCCACCAGAATCGGAATCAGCATCTTCAGACGCTTGCCACAGATGCGATCCGAAGCTTCCCAGAGCACGATCAGCGCTTCGCGCACCGCGTCGTCATAAAGCCGGCGCTCCGGTCGCGGGTCCGAACGCTGCGCCTGTGGTCCATTCCGCAGCAACCGCATGGCATGCTTGCGGTGAACGCCGCTCACCGCCGCGAATTCATCGAGAATGCGCGTCTTCTCTGCCCGATCGCCTCGGGCGTAGCGCTCCGCTACCACCTTCACCAGCTCATCCCGCGTCGCCATGCTTATCCGCCTCATATGATTTGCTCCCGCCCCAAAACTGCGGGGAGCAAATCAGATGAGGCAACGACCCAACATCCGGGAGCAGTTCAGGCGATGCAATGCGCGCCTGTCGAATGTTGTCGCGGCACAAGCCCAAGCCATGCGGCGAAGTCCCGCCCACGTTTGAAGGTTTCAGGCGATGGCGCCAGAGCCACCAGTGCGGTGGCAATCAATGGGAGCGTTGGTGCATGGATCTTTTGTCAACGGTTTGGCGATAGGCAGGCAGGATCGAAATCAGCTTGATTTGAGTGCCATGCCGTACAAACACAACGCAGATCGTCGTCATCACGTCGGAAAGATGACATTCAGGGTGACGAATTGGCGTGACTACGAAGCAGGTCTGCGCCGGCGTGGTAGCCTGACCTTATGGGTAACGCCGGAGGCACTGGCGGGATGGCGCGCTCCGCGACGCAAGACCCGCGGCGGCCAAGCCCGGTATTCCGATCTCGCCATTGAGACAGCGCTGACGCTGGGTTGCGTCTTCGCAATGCGGCTGCGCCAGACCGAGGGATTGCTTCACTCGCTGCTGGATCTCATGGGGCTGAAAGTCCCAGTTCCAGATCATACGACGCTGAGCCGTCGGGCACAGAAGTGGGAGCCATCAGCCCGACGAAACCCGCCGCTGCCGGACGGCCCGCTGCATGTGCTTGTCGATAGCACGGGATTGAAAGTCTACGGCGCCGGGCAATGGCTGGAGCAGAAACATGGCGCCAGATCACGTCGCAACTGGCGCAAGCTGCATCTGGCAGTGGATGCCAAAAGTGGCGCGATCATTGCCCAAAGGCTGACAGATCAGGACACGGATGATCCTTCCCAGGTGGCACCGCTTCTCGATCAGATCGACGGCGAGATCGACCAGTTCACAGCCGACGGAGCCTATGACGGCAAGCCAACCTATCGGTCTATCCTGCAGCACAGCGCAACCGCGAACATCGTCATTCCACCGCGTTCCACGGCGGTGGAAAGCCGTGATGCCGGACCGCCTGGTCAAAGGGACAAGCACATTGCCGCAATCGCAAGCGACGGTCGGCTGAAATGGCAGGCAGCCACCGGCTACGGCAAGCGGGCGCTGAGCGAAACAGCCATCGGACGATACAAGGGGCTGATCGGACGGCGCCTGCGAGCACGCTCTCTTCCGGCTCAACAGACCGAGGTTGCCATCGGTTGCATCGTTCTCAACCGCATGCTGGCATGGGCACGCCCGGAGTCTATCCGGCGTCAAGTCACGCAGGCATAACCAACTACGTCGACGATCGAAATGCGTTCGATTTCATATCCGCGCACCAACGCCGCATGGCTCTCAAATCAAGCTGATTTCGATCCTGCCTGCCTATCGCCAAACCGTTGACAAAAGATCCATGCACCAACGCTACGCCGAACGCTTGCGCGACCTCGGTCACCGACGACCCCGCCGCGCTCGCTAGAGCACGTCCGGTTTAATCCGGGTCATAGCCTGCGGCCTTGAAGTAGTTCTGGCATTCGGCTGGGGTGAAGAGGTCAACGAGCGATCCGACGGCGTTCCACAGGGCTGTGATTGTTCTCTCGGCTTTGGCGCGCATAAGAGCCTTGAGTTTTGAGAAGGCGTTTTCGATCGGATTGAAGTCGGGGCTGTAGGGCGGCAGGAACATGAGCCTCGAGCCGGTCGTCTCGATCGCCTCGCGCACGCCGGCCGCCTTGTGCGCCGGCAAATTGTCCATGATGACGACGTCGCCCTCCGACAGGGTCGGAACCAGAACCTGCTCAACATAAGCCAGGAACACGTTGCCGTTCATGGCGCCGTCGTAGACGAACGGAGCGGTCATTCCTGTCAGCCGTAACGCGCCGGTGAAGGTGGTGGTCTTCCAATGGCCGTGCGGCACGCCGGCCCGGCAGCGCTCACCGCGCGGCGCACGTCCCCGCAGACGGGCCATCTTGGTCGATAGCCCGGTCTCATCAATGAAGACGAGCTTCGCTGGATCGAGATCGAGCTGGCCGTCGAACCAGGCGCGACGGCGCTTCAGGATGTCGGGGCGGTCCTGCTCCAGTGCGTGTGCGGACTTTTTTTGAACGTCCACCCGTGGCCGCGAAGCCATGCGCTCAAGGCGCTGCGGCTGATCCGTACCGACCGCTCGTCCCCCAGCCGTTCCACCATTTCGTTCAGCGTGATGTCCTTGCGCTCATCGATCAGCCCGACGATGAAGGCTTCGTGGGCATCAAGGCTGGACGCGCGTCGGCGGCCTTGCGGGCGAGGCATCCGCTCGCCGATCTTCGCCCGTGCGATCCACCGGATCGCACTCGATATGCCGACGCCGAACCGCGCCGCCGCCTGCCGTGCCGACATGCCCGCGTCCGAAGCCTTCAAGACCCGGGATCGAAGGTCGCCGCTCAGTGCTCTTGCCATCATCCACCTCATCAAAGGGGATGTTGAATCACCCATGCAGCCCGACGTCACATCACAATCGATTCATCGATCGCGGGACGTGCTCTAGGTCGACCAACGCGCGCTTCTCGGTGCAACTCCACAGCCTTCGTTGCCGCACGCGCCCGGGCACCGTTGTAAGATCTTCGGCCGCCGCGGCGCCGCTTAACTCGGCGACCATATCGCCCCTTGCATGTTCCAATGTCATGGCCCGAAACCTCCATGTTCATCGGCCTCTTGCAAGGTGCCTTGGCGCACCGCTTACGATCTTGTCTTCACAGCGTTAAGTTTACGGTGCCCGTTTCAGCCATGACGCGACCGTGTTGGCATTTCGGTCGGGCAACAGATCGAGGACGCGGTTGCGCTCCAGATCGCAGATGATCGTTCCGTAGCGCTGCCCCTTGCGCCAGGCCCAGTCGTCGATGCCGACCACCCGCGGCGCGGCCGGCGGCTCGAACCCGGCTGCGCGGATCATCCGCAACGTAAGCGATGCGCCAAGGCACCTTTCCCGAAATAGTGCTCTATAGTAGATAGTAGGAAGCCGTTGGTCCGCGTCGCCGCCGATCACTGCGGATCGCGCATTGCATCGCCTGAACTGCTCCCGGATGTTGGGTCGTTGCCTCATCTGATTTGCTCCCCGCAGTTTTGGGGCGGGAGCAAATCATATGAGGCGGATAAGCATGGCGACGCGGGATGAGCTGGTGAAGGTGGTAGCGGAGCGCTACGCCCGAGGCGATCGGGCAGAGAAGACGCGCATTCTCGATGAATTCGCGGCGGTGAGCGGCGTTCACCGCAAGCATGCCATGCGGTTGCTGCGGAATGGACCACAGGCGCAGCGTTCGGACCCGCGACCGGAGCGCCGGCTTTATGACGACGCGGTGCGCGAAGCGCTGATCGTGCTCTGGGAAGCTTCGGATCGCATCTGTGGCAAGCGTCTGAAGATGCTGATTCCGATTCTGGTGGAGGCGATGGAGCGTCACGGGCATCTGCACCTAACCGCCGAGATCCGCACACGGCTATTGGCGATGAGCGCGGCCACGATCGACCGCGCCCTTCGCGAGGTTCGAGACATCGCTGGTGGGCCGAGACGCCGTCGCAGTACAGCGTCCACCGCGCTGCGGCGCAGCATTCCGATCCGGACCTTCTCCGATTGGCAGGATCCTCCGCCTGGATTCGTCGAGGCCGACCTGGTAGCGCACAGTGGACCGACGACGCGGGGAAGCTTCATACAAACGCTTTGTCTTACCGACATCGCGAGCGGGTGGACGGAATGCGCGCCCTTGCTGGTGCGTGAACAGAAGCTGTTGAGCGAGGTGCTGACGGTATTGCGGCAGCTCCTGCCATTTCAGCTTCTCGGATTCGACACGGACAATGACAGCGTGTTCCTGAACGAGACGATACGCGACTACTGTCTGGATGCCGGCATCGAGTTCACCCGCTGCCGTCCTTACCGCAAAAATGACCAGGCCTTTGTCGAACAGAAGAACGGCGCCGTGGTGCGACGCATTGTCGGGTATCGTCGGCTGGAGGGGCTTGAAGCCGCTGCTGCTCTTGCACAGCTCTATTCGACGGTTCGGCTGTTCGTGAACTTCTTCCAACCCTCCTTCAAGCTGGCCGGAAAGGAACGGGACGGCGCCCGCGTGCGCAAGCGCTATCACCCTGCGGCAACACCGTGCCAGCGACTGCTGGCAGATCCACGCACGCCTGAAGCGGTTCGTGCCAGGCTTGCGCAAACACAGGCGAGGCTGGACCCGGTAAAGCTGCTGCAGGAGATGCGATCGGCGCAGCAGCGCCTCGTCGACATTGCCGATGAATCCTGCACGCCGGCGCTGGTGGTGAGCGATCCGGCGCTGGACCAGTTCCTGTCGGGTTTGCGGACGGCCTGGAAGGAGGGGGAAGTCCGCCCAACCGCAAGAGCCAGGCCGAGGCAAAAGCGAGGACGTCGCCGACCGGATCCGCTCGTGAAGGTCACAGGCCAGTTGCGCGCGTGGTTCGACGAAGAGCCCTGGCGGACGAGCCGCGAATTACTGGTGCGTCTGCAGGCGGAGCAGCCGGGGCAATATCCTGATCCACTTCTGCGCACGCTGCAGCGCCGCTTGAAGATCTGGCGGAAGGAAAAGGCACACGCGATGGTGTTCGGCCCAATGCACGTGGAGCCGGCAATCGAGCCGATCGCGCATTGATCGAATCCTAGCCCAGGGGAACATTATGGTGAGGCAACGGAAAGATCGTTCGGGAGCATTCCAGGGTGAGGCAATACGCGCTCTCATGTTGATTGCCGCGTCGCACATCGTTCTCAACCGCATGCTGGCATGGGCACGCCCGGAGTCTATCCGGCGTCAAGTCACGCAGGCATAACCAACTACATTAAAGATCGAAATGCGTTCGATTTCATATCCGCGCACCAACGCCCGCCCACAACGCCTTTCTGCTCGATCGCCAGCCCTCGATCCTGTCCATACCGCTCAACGCACACCAACGGCCAACAAACCATTGCAAATGCTCGCAAAAAGAAGCGTTTGTGGACGAAAACTAGCTAGTTGAAGAAGGGACCACCGCAAGACGGGGCCTTGCAGAAGTAGCTTCCCGTGACGTTGAATGAATCAACAAAGCAGGATGTCCGACAGAGGTGCAACTTGCTGCAGCGGGCGCAGTCCGGATCAACGACCTTCGGGTTCGCGGTGCGCGCACGAAGGACAGCAAACGCTTCACTGTCCCAGATTGCTTTGAGTCCCGCGCTGAACACGTTGCCGTAGGTAAAGGCCCTCACCCCATGCATCTTGTCACAAACTGCGACGTCACCGCTCGGAAATATTGACATCCCCATATTGATGCCGCCGCAGGGATACCACTCGCTGTCGTTCCACTTTCCGATGGAATCCTTTGGCGAATGCACAGCACAGATTTGTGCATACTGCTCTCGCTTTCGCTCAATCCGATTTCTTACGCGGGCCAGTTCCTTGGAGGAGATCTTGCGAGCGCGATTGGCAGGGGACTTAATGGCTCCACTCTCCATGTAGGAGATGCCGACTTCCGCGACACCCAAATCCACTAGCAGATCTATAGTCTCTTCCACTGCGTGTTGGGTCGTCGGTGTCAGCACACTCTTGACCACCACCCGAATCCCCGCCGCCCGCAAAAACCGGATCGCGTCGATCACCTTTGGGAAGTGCCCGCGTGACCGCGTAACTTGGTCGTGTAACTGGGGTGAAGGCACGTCGAGGCTGATCGTCATCTCTTCCATGCCCGCAGCTGCTAACCGAAGGGCAATGTCCGGACAAGTCCCTATCACCGTGCCGTTGCTGGTCATGGCCGGAATCATACCCAGCGTGAGGGTGCGCTCCACTACCTGAAGCCAGCCGTCGAAAAGCGTTGGCTCACCACCTGTTAAGCCGACAAATACGACTCCCCAATCCGCCGCCTCGCCCAGCAGTTCAAGGCACTTGTTCAGGTTCCAGCGTCTGTCGCTCCTCTGGTGGCGATCCTGGTAGCAATACGAACAGCTGAAATTGCAGTTGAAAGTGAGAGTGAAACTGATTCCCGCAGGAACGGGCCACTTTCCAAAGGTGGCGCGTTCTATGGCGGGTGTATCGGCCGGGTAGAGGAATTTCTGCGGACTAAATCGCTCGGTTGGATTTGGTTTAGCCTCGAACGTGAGAAACTGCCGATAAAGCCTAAGCAGCTGATCTACTTGTGACTTTGCTTCAACATCCGTAAGCCCAAATGTCTGCCCATAGATATAGGCGATTTCGGAGGTGAGGAGTGTTCTGTCGCACAGCGACAGAAAGAACGCGTGAGAGGGATCGACCATACGAATCTGTGATGGATGGCGAGCATGAACCAAGGCATAGCCATGCATTGGCTTAAGTCGTACCGCTTTTTTGAGCTGGGGTAGCAATTCGATATGATCCCTGGTCACTCGGATTTCGGAGCACAGCTGCGCTTGTAGGCAAGCAAGAAAGGTAGCTGGCCGACAACAACGCCGGCCAGTTGCACCGCTTAAAGAGGCTGGACCTGAATGCAGGTAGACAGAGCGTTCCAGCAGCCGGGAGCACAGGTGGGTACTTCAAGCCCGTCTCTCAACCGCAGCGCCCGAGCCTCGGCTCGCGAAGCCTCGGCACGAAGCTGCGCAGCCAAACTCACTAGGACGTCTGGTTGATGCAGATATCCTGATTTTTGTTCGTACGACATAGGTCAATCTCCTTTGGTTGATCGCAAACCTTCCCAAGGGCTTGCGTGAGATGACCTGCAACTGGCGTGCCATGAGGACGTAGCCGCCGATCTCAACTGGTGGATCCGGCGAATCGATACATGCCTATTTTTGCTGGTGTTTTTCGAGGTCGGAGTCAGCTTGGTGCAAAGTGCACATGATCGGATCTAGTCGGAGCGTTCGGTCAAGGAAGATTTGTCCGATAACCGACAGTTTTGTCTCGTCGGAATTTTAGGGCGTAGTGACGATTTAAGGTTTGGGGATTCCTTTTGGGAGAAATCAGAGGTTGTGTGCGTCAAGTTCTGCAAAAGGGGGCGGCCATAGTGCTGGTCATGCGGCTTGCGTAGAGCGAGCTTCTTGTGCTCGCGCAGGTCGTCCATGTTGATGTAGCGGTTTGCGGCGACTGGTCGTTACCGGCACCACCGGTGATCGTGTCGACCTGGGCGGTTATGACGTACATTGAAAAGCGCGCTCATGAGGGCAGAGCGTGGCTGTTGCAAAGGACAGCGCAGTGACCGAGGCCTGATTGCGCGGCGAGCATTTCCATTATGCCCGTCGTGTACCCAAGAAAGCCAGGGCCTTCGACGGGCGTGGTGAATTCATGCGCCGCGCTCTTGATACGCCGCGCGCTCTTCGGGTTGATGCCGACGCCGCTGCCAGAAAGCTGTGTCCCACCGTGCGGCGGCGGCATAGTGATTAGCGAGCGCGGAGGCGTAGTCGGCAAAGCCCTGCGAGGCGATCATCGCGTAGCGCGTGCGCGCGAGTTCGTCACGTCCGTCGACCATGTCCGAGGCCGCATAGGCGGCGAGGATACCTGAGCGCAGCGCATGCACGATCCCGCGCGACGAGAGCGGATCGGCGGCGAACAGGCTATCGCCCGCTGCCACCCAGCGCTCACCCGCGGCTGGATCGACTGTGGCCGTTCCCGCCGATTTCACCAGCGTTGCAGTTTCACGCGCGCCAGGAGGCAGGAGCGGTGCGATTAGCTGTGTTGCCGCCAGTGCGCGGTACCAGGATTTCGGGTCCCGCAGTTCGCTGCCGAGGTCAGGATCGGTCAGGCACGCCACCACCCGGCGTCTGTCAGGCAAGTCGGCGCTGTACCACCAGCCCTCGGGGCGCGCCTCGATGACCACTCGACAATTGCCCGGCGCGCGGTCGAAGAAGCGGGTATACGCCGCGAGGTGACCGTGCGCCCGGAGTTTCGCGCCGAAGGATCGGGCCAGCCTCCAGCTCCGGCCGGTCGCCCAGATCACGGCGCTGGCGACGATATCCCCATCGGCCAGGTTGAGCCGCCAGCCCTGGCCTTCACGCACCGCCGAACGCACCTCGCTGCCAAGCCGCACCTGCGCGCCTGCTGCCGCTGCAGCCTGTATCAAGAGCTGATCGAACCGTGCCCGGTCCAGTTGCCAGCCCCCGCCCTGGGCGGAGAATATGCTGTGCCGCTCGTCGAACGCCTCGCCAGCCCAGGCCGAAACGACTGCCCGGTTGTCCACGAAAGCCGCGGCAACGAACGGTGTCCAGACGCCGAGCTGGCGCAGCAGCCCCTGCGCCACCGCCGCCAACATCTCGCCCGGTTTCGGCCGATCGTGCCGCCCCGCCTCGAACAACACCACGCGCCGTCCCGGAGCGTGGTGGCGTAACTATCAGCGCTGCCGCGGCACCCGCCGGGCCGCCGCCAATGACGACGAAATCAGCCTGCTCGGACGGCATAGAAGGACGCCATCACCCCTGCCGGATTGGTGCTGCCGCCGTCACCCGAATGTGGGATGGTGCGCACCACAGAGCCGACGATCGCGGGTACTTCCAGCGGGTCGGTGCTATCAGGACAAACGGGTACTAGCCAGCCGATATAGTCGTAGATGATCCACGGCTCGCCGCCGACCACGCCCTTGCCCTGGAAGCGGACCTGCATCGGCGAGCCGTAGCCGAAGCTGCCGCGCAGATCGAGCGACCATCCCCGCCCGCCGATCGTTCCCGAAAGCTCGGTCTCGGACTGCTCCGCAATGGCCAGCGTGCCTTTGCCGAACAAGAGGTCGTTGGCCGCCTTGCCGAGGTCAGGGTCGTTGTTGAAGCTGCGATAGGTCCAGTTGCCGACAAACGGATTGGTCACGCTCATTCTCCCGAATCTTCGACGCAGATGTACTTGACCCCGGGCGAGGGCTGATCGAGCCCGCCTGCCGGATTACGGACGATGAAGCCGAGCTTCGACCATTCGGTCACCATCTTGAGGTCGCCGGCAAGCGTCTGCGGAATGCCGCGCGCCCAGTTGCGGAACTGGAAGTCCGTGCCGACGGGATAGTAGGCCTGCATCGGCCGATGCGCCGGCCACCACAAGGTCTCCCACACGCGCCGCTCGCGCTCCATCAGCGTGTTGCCGACACTGTCGGGATAAAGGACGTTCCATTCTTCGTAGGTGACGTCGATCGTCTGGGTGGAGCATTCATTGAAATCGGCCTGCCATGGCAGCCCGCTGAGCTTGGTCAGGTCGCCGGGCTGCAATCCGACATTGAGGTCGCTGCCTTGCGACAGCGGGTCGGAGGCATAGGCGATATAGCCTTCCTCGCTGACGCCCGCTCCCCATCGATTGGCGTTCTCCTGCGCCGCGGTCAGCGCAAAGCCGTACCATTCCGGGTCGGCCTTGATCCGATAGGGCTCGCGCCAGATCGCCGGGTTGCGGATGATCCACGTCACTTCACCGCCCGGGCAGAAGGCGCCGCCGAGCCCGTTCGACAGCACACCCTGATCGAGACCGCGTCCGCCCGGCACGTTCCAGTCCTTATAGGGCTGCCACGGATCGATCGCTGGGGCGAAGCCTGCATCCACCTCGTCAATGAAGATGCCCGCCGCCCATTGCCGCAGCAGGAACAGTTGCGTGTCGGTCAGCCGAAGGAACTTGCTCACCGTCTTGTTGGTGATCGGATTGTCGCCCGCAAGCAACGGCATCAGCGGCAGGTGATAGGTTCGGGTCGCCGGATTGGCATCGAGCCGGAACAGGTTCTCCTCGCCCGGCTTGCGCAGCAGATCGAACAGATACTGCCGCGCGGTACGGCCGGGATCGGTCGTTGCGTCCTTCGCGGCCGCGGTGAGCGCACGGTCAAGCAACTGGCCGGAGCGATATTCGAACGCCAGCCGGCGCAACGCAGCTTCAATCGGCTCGTCCGGATCGGCGGTGCGATCCGGTTCACCCGGCTCCTGCCGCGACGAGGACCGGGCAAGCGTCAGCATCCGCTTGCGCGGTGGCGCGGCGGCGCGGCGATGCGCTCGATCACGCTCGCGACCACCGCGTCGAAAGCGCTGCGCGCCTCGGCATAGGCGGGCTCGGCCGCCGTGTCATTGTCGGCGAACAGCTTTTGCCAGCGCGCGGCATAGCTGCGCGGCGCCTCGCCGTCGCCAGGCGGGCAGACCGCAGCGGTGAAAGCCGCCGCTGCCGCCTTGAGCGTGGCGGCGGCATCGCCAACCACGGCATCGTCAGCCGCGCCCGGCGCCTGCGTTGCATCGAGCAGCATCAGGCTCGGTTCCACCGCTGCCTCGAGCAGCCCCCCGCCGACATGATCGTCCTTCGCGCGGCCTTCCTTTTGCGCCAGCGCACGGGGCGCGATCCGCGGCGGGATGCACAGGCGATAGGGATCGAACGTGCCCCGGCTCGACTGGTTGTGCGGAAAGTTCGATTGCTGGAGGATGTTGGCGAAATAGGAGAATTCGTCGGCACGGAAAATGATCGGCCAGATATCGCGCCAGAACCACGGCCGATAGGCCGGGTTCCACTCCACCGGTCCGGCCTTCCAGTGCAGCAGGGCCGCCGTATCGGTCGGGTCGATCTTCTGCGGCGCGTTGAATGTTCCTGCCGTGCCATACATGTCGGTGCGATAGGCGAATTCGCGGATCGACATGTCTTCGACCACGTCTTCCAGCGTGATCATGTCGAGGACTTCCGGCGCGTAGCGGGGATAGCCGACCAGCACCCAGGCGGGGTATTCGACATCGATGTAGCGCAGCTTCTGGACGCGCTCCTCCATCATCACCAGCCGCGCCATCACCGGCCCGTCCGAGATGTCATCGAACCAGCCGTCGCTGTTGGCGTAGGTCTCGATGCGCGGATGGCCGAAACCTGAGAGGAACGAGCCGCTGTTGCCGTGCCCGCCGAGCACGAGCAGCCGCCCGTCATCGTCGGTCATAATGTCGCCCAGCGTGTCGATGTCGTTCGGCGCCATCCCCGTCGGCGGGAAGGTGACGGCATAGGCCGGGTTGGTGTCTCTCCCGAAGCTCGCCTTGCGCCGCGCGCTGCAGTCGACGGCTTGCGGGCCGGCGTCGATGATCAGCTTCTGCCTTTCGACCGGATCGGTGATGCCGGCGTTG
This sequence comes from Mesorhizobium huakuii, assembly GCF_014189455.1. NCBI lineage: Bacteria > Pseudomonadati > Pseudomonadota > Alphaproteobacteria > Hyphomicrobiales > Phyllobacteriaceae > Mesorhizobium > Mesorhizobium huakuii. The sequence goes on along the minus strand of NZ_CP050298.1, from coordinate 251,798 downwards.
CGCAACGGCGCGTCTGCGGCATAGCCTGCCTCGCCACGCAGCCCGTCGAACGTGAACCATGCCGCCTTCTTGTTGGCGAGTTGAACGCGCCACTGGATGTCGACCAGCTTGCCGCGATTGCCGCCACCTTCGACATGGTCGCCGATCTTCAGCGGGCTACCCTGTGGATTGGCCGCGTCATAGACGAAGATCTGGAAACGCGCGGCCTGGCGCTTGATGCGGCCCTCGCTGTCCTTGAAGTTTTTGATCGGCGCGTCGCCTTTCGCGGCATTGCCGTTGGCGTCGCATTCGATCGGCAACTGCGCCGGCTTTTCCGGCGAGATGCAGAAACCTTCGGGGCTGTCGCCGAGCCGGGCGATGCCGACGGCGGGGTGGATGCGATAGACTGTTGGGTCGGCCATTTGATTTCCCCTCAGCGCCTGCGCCGGCCGCGTCTTCTGGTCAGTCGAGAAAGTTGAGCGAAACCCCATCAAGCCGCAGCAGCTCGCGGTCTTCCTTATAGGAGGCGCCGATCACGACCAGGCTCACCGTGAGGCTGGTGGCGCCGGCCGCGATCAGCCGGCGTGCCGCGCGCGTCACATCGATGCGGTGGTTGCGCGGCGTGTTCATGCTGCGCTCGCGCAGATCGAATTTGCGGTTCTCCGCTTGCGGACTCTCGCAATGCCCAGGCCCGCCATAACATTCGCCATGACCGAACACGGCGGCGTAGCCGGCATAGCCCGGCACGTTGAGCGGCGTCGAGGCGTCGGCATCCTGCGTGTTGAGAAACACGCGAATGAAGCAGGAGCGCAGCAGCTGAGGCACGCGGTGCAGCCGCACTTCGACCGAGCGGAAGCTCTTGGTCGCCTCAGGCACCGCAATCGGCGCCGAGACGAAGCGTCCGACCGGATTGGTCAGCCCCACCGGCATCAGGCATCCGCCACGGACATACTCATAGCCGAAACGGTTCATGTCGAGCGTATCGCGCACCGCGTAGCTCCACGGCGTCAGTGCGGAATCGAGATCGGCTGGCAGCCCGCCGGGATGGTGCTGCTGCCAGCGCCACCAGAGCCGGTCGATATTGGCGTGCACCGGCCAGAAGATCGGGTCGTAGGACGCGGTCAGGTTCGAGAACATGTCGCCGAACTGCGGCTCGGAGTAGAGATCGTCGCGCTGGTGGAATTTGCGCCCGGCAACGCGCACCGCGCTGTTGCGGTCGGGGGGAGCGCTGGTCTTGAACGCAGGGTTCATGCCCCCGGTCCAGATGTGCATCGTGTTGTGCGGGTTCTGGTCGAGGAAGCCGAAGCTGTCGACATAGAGGCTGCCGCCGCCGAAGTCGCGGAAGGTGCGCAGGCTGAGGATCTCGTCGATGTCCTCCTGTGCCGGGTAATGGTAATGGATGACGGTGTTGATCGTGCCTTTGCCGAACTGGCTGGAGTAGCGCAGCGGGTACCACAGCGAATTGGCCTCAAGCACCGCGTCGATCAGCCGCTTGCGGTTTTCGCCGGCCACATACTCCTTGCCGCATGCCTTGCTGACCGCGTCGTAGATTTGCGTCGGATTGGCCCAGAACTGGCCGACCAGCGTGTCGATCTTGGCCGGAAAACCCTTGTCGCGCAGGAAGCGCACCGAGTCCTGGGTGAGGAAGCCTTTGAAGGCATCAGGAAGGATTGCGCCGTTGGCCGGATCGTCCGGCTTGTAACGCTCGGCCGGGAAATCCCACCACGGCATGGTCACGTCGGGGCAGAAATCCTGCAAGGCCTGCTCGAATTCATAGAGATACACGCGATGCCACGGCAGGAAGCGCTCCCAGCCATGCTGGCAATGGTTCTGGTGGATCAGCGCCAGATTGTTGTAGCTGCGCTTGTCGCCGACCCATTTGTTGAGCTTGTAGAGCTCGCGAAATGCATGGCGCAGCCGCTCTTTCTGCGCGTCGTCGAGCACATCGACATCCATGCGCTGGCGCAATTCGCCCTTGGCGTAGCGCCATGCCGCGGGATCGGATGCCGGGCCGAAGATGGGGCCGGGAAGCCCCTTCACCTCGACGCGGGCCTCGGTCGTCACGCTGACTTCGCCGGCAAGCGCGACCGTCTCGATCAGCTCGCCGGGGCAGCCTTCCTCGATCCAGGTCTCGATCCGGTCGATGTCGTCGTCGGCGACCGGCTTGCCGCCCCAGGGCAGGCGGGGGAACTGCCTGCCGTCGAAGGGCGGCAGTCCGCGCAAGCCGCGGACCAGCACCGAGCGCGCGCCGCGCCCCTTGGCGTCGCTCGTGCCGCAGCACGTTGTGGTCAGCGGCGCGATCAGCGGCATGCCCTGCAGTTGCAGCGTCAGGAAATCCGGCAGCGTCAACCCGGTCAGGCTGCCTGGTCCATCGTTGCCGCCCGCAGCGGTTAGGATCGCCTCGACGTCGCTCCATCTAAACGGCGCATCGGGTTCCGGCGCCTGCGCCTTACTTGTGGGCATCGTGGCCACCCATCTGCATCCCATCCATCTGCATGGCGTCGCTCTGCGCGTCGTCGCCCACCTGGTCAGGCAGCACCACGGCAACGTTCTGCATCATGCCCTGATCCTCATGGTCGAGGATGTGGCAGTGCAGCACGTACTCGCCGATATAGCGCTCGTAGCGGGTGCGCAGCGTGATCGTGTAGATGCCTGAAAAACCCGTGGGCAGGTTTTGCGGGATCAGGCTCTTGATCCACAGCGTATCCTTCCACACGCCCTTTAGCCCGGCATATTGCGGATCGTAGGGCGCACCGCCGGCGTCGTCTATCGCACCCGGCGCGCTGACGTCCTTGCCGAGGGGATCGGTGATCGAGACGATCTGGAACGGATTGACGTGGATGTGGAACGGATGGCTGACGAAGTGCGACTGCAGCGTCCATTCCTGCGCCTTGCCCAGCGGCAGCGAGCGGTCGATGCGGGTCGCCTCGTAGGGCTTCGCGTCGGCCGTGTTGAGCGTGTTGCCGACTTCGAACTTGGTGTCCGGTCCGGTCGTGTCGATGAAGAAGGTCAGTTCCTGCGTGCCGTTGCCCTTCACTTCGTCGTCGGTGATGTCGGGATGCGGCGTGAAGCTGGTGAATTTCGTTCCGGCCTTGAGATCGGCCACCACCACCGGCTTGACGTCCGCGGGCATGTTGGCCTCGGCCAGGCCAACCAGCTTGCGGTTGATGTAGGTTTCCACATTATCGACCGGCGTTCCCGCCGCGACGTCGACCAGTGCGAGCAGTTGCGGTCCGACGTCAAGCCCGTTGACCACTCCCGATTTGGGCGCCGAGGAGTCGATCACGCAGTAGCGCCCGGCTTCTGGAAAGACGATCAGCGCGTCAAAGCGATAGCCAGGCTGGAAGGTTGCAAGCTTGGTCGGTTGCGCTGCCGCCATCGTCAGCCCGTCGGCAGCGATCAGCGTATAGGGCACCGGCGTGGTGCTGCACGTATCCTTGATGAATGCCGCCGTGGTGTCGGCATTGAGCAGCGTTTTCACCCCCGGCTTCGGCTTGCCGTCAAGCACCTTGAAGAACTGCAGGCTGATCGTGTCGCGCACGCCGGCATGGACCATGCGCCAGCGCTCGATCTGGCCCTGCGTCGCCTTCAAGGGGTCGTTGGGATTGAACACCTTGCCGTTGAGCGAGGTATAGCGCCCCGACGCCGGCCAGGTGCCCGGCCCGAACTGGTCATAGCCCTCGATGCCGCCGACATCGCCCGGATCGCAGAAATAGTGGCCGTTGATGTCCTGCTTGATCGGGCCGAGATCTCCGGGCTTCGCCGCCGGCCCGCGGCAGGCATACTGGATCTGCTGCATCACCAGCACCCGCTCGGGGATCGCCGAGGTCGGGATCAGCGTGTCGATGTCGCCATGCGCGGTCGGGGTCGGCAAGCGGTTGCCGCGGATGATCAGCGCCCCGGCCATGCCGCTCGACACCTGCAGCGCGGTCGAGCCGTGGCGATGGGTGTGATACCAGAACGTGCCGGAAGGATGGTCCGACGGGATGTTGTATTCATAGGTGAACCGCGTCTGCGGGTTGATCGACAACAGCACATTGTCGCTGTTGCCCGATGGGCTTACCCACAGCCCGTGGGTGTGGAGATTGGTGCCGTTGAAGCAGTGGGGGATGTCGGGCATCTGGCCGTCGGGCATGCAGCCGGGGTCGCCGGGCTGCGGTCCTGCCGGCAACTGATTGTCGAGGGTGACGCGTACCGTGTCGCCTGGAATTGCCTCGATCGTCGGCGAGACATAAGGAGCGCTGGGATCGACGCCCTTGCCGGTGTAGCCGCGCAGATGGACCTTGTCGTAGCCGCCCGTGGACGGGTTGTAGATCTGGTTGTCGATGTAGTCGAGCTTGAGATTGAGCAGGCGGTCGCCGCGCACCGGCAGCGTGTTGCCGGGCAGTGGCGTAGCAGGTGCGAGCTCAGTCAGGGCAGGCTTGGCAATCGGCGCGCGGTCATCCTGCAGCACAGGTGGATTGAGGATCTCGGCCGCCGCGGGCAGCACCGCGATCGGTCCCAGGCTGCTGAGGAAAACACCCGCGAGAATTCGCGCACGCACCATCAATCCAGGACGCGACATGGGTCCCCTCCCTACATATTAGCTCGAGATTGTATTCCGAAAAGATAGTGCGCCAGATCCGGAGATCTGTCTAGCTTGAAAAGCCGAAAACGCCAAACTTTACTTCTACCAAAACTGAACGAACGAATTTTAGAACTTACTTATACAGATCACTATCACTTCGTTTCGATCTCATTCTATTTTTAATCGGCTAAGATGCCGAGCCGCGATCGACCAACCCAGTCTCTCGATCTTTACCGCAAGCAACAATTGCCAGATGAGCGCAGCTGACAGCAAGCAGTACCACTGCCAACAAACACGCTGGAGGGAGATTGTTCGCGCTGCAGGTCGTTGCCTATCCCGAACGCCTGGTTAGCAAGCGCCTGCGCGCACCGGAGAAAACCGATATGCCATCTCCACCCCTTCTACCCTTCTTAGTTCACCCACCAAGCTGGACAGTTCCGCGGCCGGCGTCGGGCCACACAGCGGCCCAAACCAGTCACATTGGTTCGGATTGCTCGGGAGTACCCGCGCCCACAGTCGCTTTCCAAAGTGCCGGGCAAGCCTCCACGTCTGCAAATATCGTCTCGTCTGAGTTTCCGGTGGGCGTGATCATCGGACGACTTCTCCTCAGTCCATGCGCCTTTGTAGAGGACTATGCATGTACCGTGCCAAAAGAGAAATCGTTCTCACGCAATACGATAGTCCTAACACTGCGTAACCGGGGCAGATTACCGGGCGGTGGGGGTTTGCAGGCGCGTGCGTTCGTGATTCACCCTTTGCGTGACGCGGCTCTTATCAACCAAAGACCGCAATATCCTTGTGATCGAAGCCTTTTCATGCGATTCTTCGAGCTGATCTGAAGGAGATGAGAATGCCTGAAATGCTTGCAGCGCTTTCCAACATTCGGACTGTTGAAGACTGATCGCGGCCTTCCGGGATGAGCAGCATTGCCGGTGGTGTCACATTGATTGAGGGGTAAGGAAATTGAGGTAGCAGCGCGCCCATGACCGTGAGTGCACCGACCTACAAGAACCACCGCTATCCGATCGAAATCGTGGCCCGTGCTGTTTGGCTCTACTTCCGCTTCAATCTGAGCCTGCGCGATGTCGAGGAAATGCTGCTCGAACGCGGGATCGTCGTTTCCTACGAGACCATCCGCCGATGGTGCCGAAAGCACGGCCCTGATTATGCGCGCCGCATACGCCGCAAGTCGCCGACGAAAGACGATGTCTGGCACCTGGATGAAGTCGTGGTGCGCATCAACGGTCAGAAATGCTGGTTGTGGAGAGCGGTTGATCAGGACGGATATGTGCTCGACGAGATTGTCCAGACGCGTCGCAACACCAAGGCCGCCCGGCGCCTGCTGACGCGACTTCTGAAGAAGCAGGGTCTGCCGCCAAAGCGTATGATCACCGACAAACTGCGCTCCTACGGGGCGGCCCAACGCCAGGTCATGCCGAACGTGGAACACCGCTCGCATAAAGGCTTGAACAACCGGGCGGAGAATTCTCACCTGCCGTTCCGAAAACGGGAACGAACGCGACAGGGTTTCCGGTCGGTCGGCTCATTGCAGCATTTCGTGTCGATCTTCTCCGCCGTTCGAAATCTCTTCGTCCCATCCCAGACCAACCGCTCCGCCGCACAAATTCGAACCCATCGACGCCAAGCCATGGCCGCGTGGGAAGCCGTGAGTGCACGGCCTGCCTGAAAAGCGCGGTATCGGCCTCACGCGCCCACATTGCAAACAACGTGACAACGCCCTGACGGCGCCTATGACGGAAACCCGACTTACGACGCAGTCATCGATCATAGCGCTGCCGCCGCAATCGTCATTCCGCCTCGTGCCAACGCGGTCGAACCATTCGACGATAAGACCTGCCGGCCAAAGGGAGCAGCATATCGCCGCAATCGGCAGAGACGGCCGGATGAAATGGCAGGTCTCCAACGGTTATGGCAAACGCTCGCTGGTCGAGACCGCCATAGGGCGATACAAGTCCACCATCGGGCGGCGTTTGCGGGCACGGTCGCTTCCCGTTCAGCAGACCGAAGTCGCCATCGGCTGCGCCGTCCTCAACCGCATGCTTGCCTGCGCACGCCCGAAATCCGCCCGCCGCAAGGCGGCCACGGCATAGTCTGCCGCTTCAAAGATCGACATCCGCTCAAGTCCGGACCCATGCACCAACGCCAGCTGGCATCGCTCTGCCACACAACCTCGACGAACAACTCGCCTGAGATCACCCCCAAAATGTAGTGGTAACACGCGCCGGCGCGCGCCTAACGTGCTGATATAATAACATATTCTTACAGGCGGTGTTTAAGTGGGGTATGACCGCTGTGCGCACACCTTCATGTCTGCAATCTGCATCGCAGCAACCGTCATCTTCTGGATCAATCAATGAGTCCTGAGCCTAAGTTGACGCTCAAATATTGCGCCAGAGGCCGCCGTTGAGGCGTAGATTTTCTGGACCCGTTACCAGTACATTCGTCACTTCCTCGAAGAAGGCTTGCTGCCAGCGACTGGAAAACTGTCTCAACCCCTCACCTGCCTCGGCGGTCGGCAGCCTTTTGACAACAAACCGAAATTGGTTTTCTGCCCAGAGGGGAGAGGTAAAGATCGTAGGCACTTTGGTCTTGTAAGAGAGCATCGCGCAAAACGGGGAATATGTTATGGACTTTCCCTCCCAGGTGATGCGTGGCGCATTGGGGGACATCGCGCCGTCGGCGGCGAGGGTGACGAGGCAGCCGGCACGCAGCGAATCGATGACACATCGCGCCACTTGAACTTCGTTTAAGTCTGCCGTGGAGATCAAGGTATTCGCAAAGCCGGTGGTCAAAATTCTTGGCGTTGACGATAGCCACCTGTAGGGCGTTCCAAACGAGTGGATGGCTACAGGGCCTGCAAACATTGGGCCGATATGCGCGCTGACTAGCAACACGCCTTTGCCTTCGTCACGGGCCTCGATGACGGTGTTTCTATTGGCATCGCTGACATTGAAAAAGCTGGCAATCTCTCCAGCTTGATCAATAGAGCACTCCAGCCAATCTTGGATAAGTTTGTCTAGAAGATGTCCCCATTTTGCGCGCCGATCCCAGTCCTCGCGATTGGGTGAAGGTGGGTATCCGAGCTTCTGGCTCACGATTTCCCAAGCCCAGTCGAGTCGCCTCTGCGGCAGCTTGACCTCATCCAGACGTGCATCGAGCGCAGCCAATCCTGCGGAGAAAGTCCTTGTTAACTTGTTCTTCCGTTCGCTCACCATGTCGCCATAAAGCTGCTTTGCCTCGGCTTCGCGCCCGACCTGCAACAGCAAGGCAACTGCGCTGCTCCTGTTCGTTACGGAGGGATCGAGCTTCACAGCGGTCAACATCTCGGTACACGCCTCCTCAAGCCGGTGAGCATGCTTGAGAGCACGGGCCAAAAGAAGCCGGGTATTAGTCGTGTTGGGCCTCAACGATACAATAGGGGCGAGGACATCGACAGCCTCTGCGTAACGCCCGGCAGACAGCAGAAGTTCGCCGTAGGCACGCAGGAAAATACCGTCGTTGCCGGCCGAACTTTTAGCCTTTTCAAGGATCTCCAATGCTTCTGAGACCGGTTTATCGCTGGCGAGAGCGGCGCGCGCCGCCGCTTCGGCGAGACGAGGTTCGACCTTTCCGTTGCCCTCAAGAAGAGTGCGGGCAAAGGCGTAGGCATCGCCGGCTCGATCAGAGCCAAGCAAATGTCGAATGGCCAATACGGCGACTTCAGGCGATGCCTTGCCTTTTGCGACTACGTTGTCGACCAATCGTGTCGCCGCATCGTTGCGACTACCCTTCAAAAACGCCTGCAGAGACACCTGCGCAAGCCGGGGAAAGTCCGCAGCATAAGAGATGTGGGCGAGAGCAAGGTGGATCGCTTCTTCGATATTGCCGGTCTGACCGGCGCGCAAAATGCCGACCGATGCCGCAGCGACGGCTCTCGCGTCAGGTTTTTGGGCAGCGATTTCTACACTCATGTTAGGGGGTCACCTTCGTAGTTTCCTGCGAGCAGTTGGATGGTACGAAGCACCATCGCTTCGGTTGAAAACCGCTCCTCGGCAATCAGACGAATTCTGGCCAGCGCCTGCGGATCGGCCTGGTTGAATGCAAGCACCTCGTCCACCTTGTCACAGCATTCCTCCAGATCGACATCTTCTACTGTCGACAGGACGCAGCCAGTGATACCTTCTACCACCGTGTCGGCCGCGCCGCCCGCCGGCGTGGTGACAACCGGAACGCCGCACAACTGCGCTTCAATAAGTGCATTGGGCAAGCCTTCAAACCGGGAAAGCAGCACGAACGCATCCATGTTCCTCAACCAGAAACCGACATTGTCGGATAAACCAGTGAATAGTACGCGATCGATAATGCCGAGGCGAGCGGCCTTCTCTTTTGCCTCCTTGAGCATGCGCCCACCGCCGACTAGCACAATCTTCGTCTGCGGATGGCGCTGAAGATAGGCATGAGCGAAATGTATCCAGAGAGAGGGCCGCTTATCGGTATCGAAGCGAAAAACGCTGCCGATGGTGGTCGTCGCATCAGCGTTGGACAACTGAAAGTGTTGCCACAAATCGACATCGCCATCGGCGGCAGGAAGCAGCGGAACAAGAACGCCGTTATGCACAATGCTAAAACGCAGGTTGTCGACTTTCAGCCAATCCGTATACGCCTTCACTGCCGCCTCACTGTTGGAGGAAAAGCGCACACCAGGAGTCACTGCGAGTGCGCGATACATATCTTGATAAGCAGGATGAAACAAATGTACACGCAGTGAAGGTGGTAAGCCGCGAACGGAGACGACGATTCGGGGAACACCCGCTATTAGCGCGGCCAAGGCGGCAAATAAGACTGCCCCATCCTGCCAGATGAATGCGACTTCGATCTTCTCCTCCCGAAAATAGTTCACCATCCTCTGGACGCCATAGAGCGCAGACTTGGGAAGCATTGGCAGAAGAGTTGATATCTCGTCGTCGCCCAAGGCAAGGTCTTGAATGCGTACAGTAGGAAAATCATCGATCTCACGTGTTTCCACGTCGTTTCGACGCACGGCTGGGAGGAAAAAATCGTATCCCTCCGCGCTCTTGAGCGATTTAAGCACGACATGGCACGGCTCGGTTAATACGATGCCCGCGAGGGGTCTTTTCATCCGGAAAGCATCCGTCAAGCGAATGCCGACGCGCGCTATCTGGCGTTCCGCCCCTCCCGCTGCTAAGCTTCCGGTAATAAGCGAGACTTTCCCAAGTCGGTTCGTTGCCGTCGGCTCCTCGCGTCTGGATGCGTACTTCTCGATCGCTAAAGCTAGGGCCAATCCTGAAGTGTCTCGCGACTTGACCGAATCATCGTCATAGCGTTTTGCAAGGACCGCCATGCCATCGCGCAGCTCCTTAATGAACTGCCCGGAGGCATGGGAGCCGACAGTTGCGGGATCAATGCCGTCCAAAACGGACAGGGCCACGAAACTGTTGCCCCAGTCCTTAAGGCGGCGCGCATAAGATATCCTTCCGCGCATATCCTCTGGAAATCGTTCGATAAACTGCGTGAAGTAAGTCTGAGCGCGCTCGGTTTTACGCAGTTCGCAGTACAGTTCTCCCTTTTCTAAGAGGTCGTCTGCGGCTTTCGGCACGGACGGCAGCACGGCTTCGATGAAATCGCACGCCTCGTCCACGCGCTTTTCCCGGTAGAACCACCGGACGATGTAGCGCAAAGGTTTGAGTTCTTGAGGGAACCGTTCGTGCAACTGGAGCCACAGCGAGAGCATATCATCCCTCGTGCGACACAACTCCAAGGCGAGGACATGGTTGTAATTGACATCAAATTCCAACGGACAAACGGATACCAGTTCCCGTAGGCGAGGCTCCACGCGCCGCGCGCCCGTGGCGGTTCCGGTCTCATGCATCAATTGCCGAATTTCGATCAGGTAATCGGCGCTCTGTGGAGAGGGAATTCCCTTGAGTGCCGCGTTCACGTCCAACATTGCTTGCCCCTTTAACAGTATGCGGGAGTTGATGTTATAGCAATGACAATCACAAGCCTCGCGAGGCACAGGTCAATAATGGTACAAACCTGCGCTGCGACTCGCTAGAAGTAGGCACTTGCGCATTCGGCGCTTTGAAAGCTTTCGCAGACCATTCCGATTATGTCGCGATGCGGCCTCGACTGTCCGTTTTGCAGCCTTTCGTGTCAGGTGCTTGAGCTTGGCGAAGACCTGCTCGATCGGGTTGAGGGCTCGGCTGTAGATGGAGCGGCAGGTAGAAGAGCATGGCGACCGCGGCGCGAATGGGCGCGACGAGTGGCTTGCCCCTTGGGGCTGCCAAGATTGTCCGTGACGACGATGTCACCGGGCGAGATTGTCGGCACTAGGAACTGCTCGACCCAGGTCCAAAGCTTGCGATTGATGGGATCGTCGATGATGCAGAGCGGGTCGATGCGTTCGCGGCGCAGCACGGCCAGGAAGGTCAGCGTGCGCCGTGGATCAAGCCCGCCCGGTACTTCCTCCGTTGCGCCCGGCGCGTGCAGTCACCGACCTGTCCTACTCGCTGGCGAGCAGCGTTTTTTTAAAGCTGAATTCTTTCAGCACCCGCCACACCGATATAGGGCTGCCAGGATGCGGCGCTCGGCAAGCGCCAACGCGACTGTGAGGCTACCCGCTCCAGCAACCCGCGATGTGGTTCCAAATCCCGTCCGGATTGGCGTCCCATGCGTAGCGCTGACGCGCTTCCGCTCGAGCGCTGGCGTTGCGACCACCTCACAACATCGCGACGCTCGCCTGAACACTGCTCCCGTTTCCCGACATGTCCAGCCGGTGCCAACCGCCACGCCAACGCGCTCACGAATCACAAAATCACCCGAGCGTGACTCCGAACCGATTAACATCAACGGTAACACTCTCTTGAGTTTTGGAGACATGGCCGCTTTCGTCTAAACAGCTTGCCGAGTTGGACTTCCGCCTCTGTTATGGCCGGTTCCTAGTCAGTTAAGGTAGGCCTCGAGAGTTAGCGCAAGCATGTTGTCAATTGAAAAACGTTCGGTAGCATAGTCCCGAATTTGCTCCGCCAAAAGCTTCTGCTCAGGACGAGGACGACACCAAGAAGTCAACACCTTAGCAATCTGCTCCGGGTCTACCTTATCTATGCTGGGTAGCAGTGTTCCCGTTCTTCCGTTTTCAAAAGTTGCCCCGGAACCTCCAGCGGGCGTGGCTACCACAGGCAACCCAGAGTATTGAGCCTCAATGAGGACATTGGGCAAACCCTCATGCCGAGACAGCAGCAAGAAAACATCCATTTGCGAAAGCCAAAAGCCTACATGTTGCGATCGTCCGGTGAAAAGAACCCGATCTTCAATGCCTAGCTTTCGAGCATGGTTCATCGCTGCGCTACGAAGCGGTCCGTCGCCGACCATTATGAACCGCACGTCGGGACGAGATGAGGCGAAGGTTGCCGCGATATCAATCCACTCCAATGGCCTCTTGTTGTTGTCAAATCGCATTGCTGAGCCAACAGTAAAGCAGTCGCGGGGGTTATTTTTACTGAAGGCTCGCGCCATTGCCAAAGTTGCCTCGTCGGCGGCCAAAGACAACGGCTCCAAACCGTTCGGAATGATCCGGACGGTTCCGCGCGGTAGATCGAGCCACTCCTCGTAACGCTTAGCCGCTGCGAGGGAGTTAGAGACGATCACCACACCCGGAGCGGACAATAGTAACCGATACACGATTTTATATTCAGGTTTATTTCGTTCGGCTCGGTCGACCGGCGGCAAAGTTCGTACACCCAGCACTATACGCGGTACGTTGGCGAATAGCGCGGCTAGTCCCAAGGCCAATACAGACCCGTCCTGCCAGATGTGTATGACATCCGGCGATGCCTGACGCAGAACGTCGGCCGCCTGAACCAGGCCCTCACGCATCGGAAATGGAAGGTAGGGGAGACAATGGATTACCTCCCGTAGGCATGACCATCCTGGTCGCCCGGCAAACTTGTCGAATTCCACATACTGGTGAACATTGAATCCCGCGTCCGACATCAGCGGAGCAAAGAAATCGGACCCCGAGCGGGAATTGAGCGATCGACATAGAATTTGAACCGGGCCAATCACGTCATTCCCGTCAATTGAGCGCCCCGCTTCCATAGCCGATTTGATTGCGAGAGCGGTATTGGTTAACTGGCGCTCGGCGCCACCGGAGCCAAGGCCGCCATTGACAAGAATTAGGTGCCCCAAAAATCCTTTATTGTCCGTTGGGCTGCTCGGTCGGAGGCGCTTGGCTTCATTGAAGACGTGTTCGATAAGAAAGTCTTGTGGATCAATGTCTGCGCCGCTACTGCTTTCGACAGCCTTTTCTAGCGCAGATATATTCGCGTCGACCTGTGAAGCGACGCTTATATGTTTTACGGTAAGGCCAAATCGATCCTGGCTCGCATTAACGATTTCTCGCGCTCTAAGCGGTTGGTTTATGGATAAGTATAGCTTCACCACGTCAAGAAGTATGGCCTCGGAAACATCCGCCATTTGGGTTATTTTCGATAGAGCTAGCTCTGCCTCTTCAAAGTCTTTTAGTTCTATTAGCGCACGCGCAAATACGAACATGCCTTCAGAGTGCTTGGGCTCTTCAGGGTATCGCTCAGCGTGGATATTTCGCCCGGCATCTGTCCCGCCTAACCGTATGGTCCAGCGCAAGAGGCGTACATATGCATGGCGCGAATTTAGAAATCGAGAGTCGATGCCGCGCCAAACGGCTAATGCACGCGGGTCTTGGAACCTTTCGAGTGCCTGCGCGGCCATCTGTTGAAGCCTCTCTTCGTTGGGGAACCGCGCGATTTCTCCTAGAAGATAAGAGAGAGTGTCAGGCAATTCTGCCATTTCTCGCAATGAACTAACTCGCTTTTGCGCCCTGCCAACCGCTTTCGTGTCAGCACGTGCTGCGATCTTGCTTTCTTGTAGCCCCTGAAGAACTGCAACTGTGACGGGATCGACATCATGTCGCTCAATTGATTGTACCTTGTCGATCCGATTTGGACCCCGCAACCACTTCTTGGCGGTGAATAACATGTTAGCCGATCCAGTTCGTATGACGATCAATAACAAATTTTTGTGGTTCAAAGAGCCGATCAAAAATACCTAATGTAATAGAAGATCCGGCTAAAAGCGCGTGGCGAACGCCTTATCTCTATTAGAGCCATCGCGCCAGTATCGCGCAAACAATGGGGGAACGACTTTGGCGGTTGCCTATACGGCGTACTTACAATACGTCGCATCTTTACTTAGTTATTCTATGCCTGCACTAGGCGTTCGGCGGCGGCTGCGACGGTCATGTCGTGGGCTGCGTTGGTTGCTGCTTGCGAAAGTTGTTCCAGGCTGCCCGGCTGAAGGATGAAGGTCGAGACTGCGTCAACCATTGCCGCGACCATCTCCTCTCCTAAAGCCTCGATGGTTTTCAGGCTGGGTTTCACGGCGCTTGCGATCGGCCCTGCCGCGAGTACAGGGCGCCCATACGCAAGGGCTTCTGCGATCTCGAAGCGTGATCGCCCACAGCGCTGGGTCACTGGCATCGCTGGGATGACGACCAGATCAATCGCGGCAAAGGCGGCTGCGATATGTCCGTTGCGCGGGCGTCCAGGAAATAGGCATCGGTCTCCGTGGCCTAGGGCTTCCAGTTTATCGCGAATCCGGTGGAAGCGCGTGCCGACGCCAAAAATGAGCAGCCTAACTGGAAGCCCGCGCTTGACCAGTTTATCCAGGATCGCCGGGAAAGATTCGAGATCCACTTCGTCGTAAGCGTCGCCGATATATCCGATGACGAAGCCGCCTTTGAGAATCGGCGATGAGGACCAGTCGGAGGAATTCTTGTCCGCGTTGAATTGGAAAACCGATTCTCCGATGGATAGAACCTTATGTGCCGACACGCCAGCTTCGGCTAAGCGGTCAGTGAAGAAGTCGTCACGCACCAGGACCGTATCGGCCTCGGCCAAGAGAGCGTTTTCCAGCGCAATAAGGATTTCCTCGCGCTCGCTAGCCGGATTGCTCTTCGCTCGAGTCATAGTCGTACAATCGAAAATGAAGCGAGATCCGTTAAGGCGCGCCGCTATCGCCGCCGGATAGGCAAGTTCAATCGAGCTTGGTGCGACAACAGCCCCGGCATTCGCGGCAGCGATCCTCTCCGCGAGCAGTTCGCTGGCATCCCAGGAGTAGGTGTCGAGTATGCTACCGTCGACTTCGATAGCCGGCAGTCGGAAGTGGGCAATGCCCGCAACTTCATCCTTGGTAAGTTCGACGCGGCCGGATTTGTCGATTGCGGGGTAGCCAGGGACGGTCACTATCTTGACTTCGTTGCCGGCCTTCTGGAAGGCACTAGCTAATGAGAGGCCGCGCAAGCTGGAAGCGGACCAGTGGCCAGGGAAAGAGTTCGGCCAGTAGAAGATGACCGAGTTGGGACTGCCGTTTTGGCTGGCGCTACGGTTCGGCAAGGAAAGCCCAGTCACTTCGAGCCTGGCAAGCGCGGATAATTCGTCGAAGCGTTTGAGTTCGCTCGGGTTGAAGTTGACACCGGCGGCGATCGCCGATCGCATCACCTCCAAAGCCTCTTTGACCACCCCAACATCCGCGAGAACGAATGCGAGATGCTTAACTCTCCACTGTTGCGGATCGGCTGCCAGGGCGGCCTTGGCCAACGAGACGGCGACGGGAATATCGCTAAAGCGCGCGCGCCGCGATAGTTCCAAAAGCACCCGCGATAAGACGCCCGCGGGCAGCCTCTGATCGCGAACCCATTGCTCGGCAGAATGCCAGCCATCATGCCCGGCGATGGCCAGAGCGCGTTCGGCATGCTGTAGGGCTTCGGCCGTTGCCAGATCGAGGCCCAGCTCGACCGGCAAAGCGGCCTTGTCCTTCATCGCCTGTTCTTGAGCGGCACGGTATTTGGCTGGTAGCGAAAACGCGCGTTTCCAGTCTCCCTTGATTGCCAAGATATCTTCACCCAAACTGAAGATCGGGCTACTACGCAGCGTCTCGAGCTTATTATTTATAGTTTTGACCTGGGCCAGGAGGTCGAGGTTGAGAACATCAACATTCTTTTTCGCTTGCTTATAAGATTCCAGCTCCTTCTCGATCTGGTTCACTCGTAACGAAATGTCGCCTCTCGATCTTTCGATGGTGAGCGCATGAATATTGGCTTCGAGCTCACGGATACGCTCCCGGTCCCGGGCCTCCTTTTGGCTGGCCAGGTCGATCTGCACTTCATAAGCTTTTCGCTCCGCAACTGACAGCGCATCTATCTGCGCTGTCTTGAGAGGTTCCCCATTCTTGGCACCTTTGGGGAGCGGCGGGAGATTTTCGTCGATCAATCGCGAAACCGACTTCGTCCCGAGACCTTCCCCAAATAGACTATTGAGCAGATGACCGCTTTGATGATCTTTAGCCCCTGCCATTGGTCTGCCCCCTGAAAAGTGGTCCTCCCTGATGTATGGCTTTCGAGCCGATGGAGGACTTAAGAATGCCGAGAAAGAGACACGCTGCAGAAGAGATCGTCACGAAGCTTCGGCAGGTTGACGTGCTGAGTTCGCAGGGCAAATCGATGGCCGAAGCGATCCGATCGATAGGCGTGACGGAAGTAACATATTACCGTTGGCGGTCCGAATACGGCGGTCTGAAGGGCGACCAGGTTAAGCGTCTGAAGGAACTTAAGACGGAGAACTCGCGGCTTCGGCGGGCCGTCTCCGACCTGACGCTGGACAAGATGATCCTGGCGGAAGCTGCGCGGGGAAACTTCTAAGCCCCGCGCGTCGCCGTGCTTGCGTGGATCGTGTTGTTGCTGAACTTGGCGTTCCCGAACGACGGGCGTGCCGGGTTCTCGGTCAGCACCGCTCCACGCAGCGCAAGGTTCCGACGACACCTGATGATGAAGTGGCCTTGACCGCCGACATCATCGCGCTTGCCCTCCAATACGGCCGCTACGGCTATCGTCGCATCACGGCGATGCTGCATCGTGCGGACTGGGTGAACGTCAAACCCGACTTGAACAGTTGGAGGTGAACGGATGGCGAACGCTGTCCGTTAAGCTATTGAATTCACTCGCCTTGAGTTTTCGGCGCGAAAATGTGTGGTAACAACAGTTGATCTGCTCGCCGTATGTTGTATGGATTTTATGGCATTTATTCGCTAACAACGCTGGCATGTTTGTCGTTGAGAGAGTCGCGCGCGGCCACCGCTATCTTTACCTCGTGGAAAGTGTCCGCGACGGCAAAACCGTTCGCCAGCGCACGATAAAGGCGCTGGGCCGCAAGGATGCGCTGGTTGCCAGCGGCGAACTTGACAGATTGGCGGCCTCGATTGCGCGCCATGGCGAACGCAGCCTCATCCTGTCCGACATTGACGCGGGGCGAATTGCCTCTCGCCGCATCGGCGGTCCGCTGTTGTTCGGGCGGCTGTGGGAGCGGCTCGGGATCGGCGAGGTGCTGGAAGAGGTGCTGGAAGGGCGCCAGTTCGGCTTTGCGGTGGAACGGGCGGTGTTCGTTGGCACGCTGCATCGGCTGTTCGTCTCGGGCTCGGACCGCGACTGCGCGAACTGGATGGCCGATTATGGTATCGAGGGCGCCGAGGGTCTGGCGCTCCATCACTTTTACCGGGCAATGGCGTGGCTGGGCGAGGAACTCGGCGAAAAGGCGCAAGGCGCGCTGGTGGCGCGCTGCGTGAAAGACGCGATCGAGGAAAAGCTCTTCGCGCGCCGGCAGGACCTGTTCACCGACCTCAGCCTTGTGTTCATGGACACCACCTCGTTGTCCTTCCATGGCGCGGGCGGCGAGACGCTGGGCAAGCGCGGGCATTCCAAGGACTTCCGCCCCGATCTGGCGCAAATGATCCTGGCGCTGGTCGTTGATGCCGAGGGCCGGCCGATCTGCACCGAGATGGTGCCCGGCAACACCGCTGACGTGACCGTCCTGTTGCCGGTGGTCGATCGGCTGCGAACGCGCTTCGGCGTCACACGCGCCTGCGTTGTCGCCGATCGCGGCATGATCAGCGCCGATACCATCGCCGCGCTCGAAAAGCTGGGCATGGAATACATTCTGGGGGCCCGCGAACGCTCGAGCAGCGTGATCCACAACGTCGTGCTCAATGACGCGGCACCGATGGTTCCGCTCGTTCTCGAGCGCCAGCGCGGTGAAACTCAGTTGTGGGTCAAAGAGGTCAAGGTCGGTAAAGACCGCTATATTGTCAGCCGCAATGACGCCGAGGCCGAGAAGGACAAGGCCGACCGCCAGGCGATCATCGCCGGCCTCGAGGCACAGCTCAAGAAGGGCGACAAGGCACTGGTCGGCAACTCGGCCTACCGGCGTTACCTCAAGGCCAGCGGCAAGAACTTCAAGATCGATGTCGGCAAGCTTGCCGAGGAAGCCCGGTACGACGGCATCACCGTGGTGCGGACCAACGCGAAGGTGACCCCGCTCCAGGCCGTGCTGCGGTATCGCGATTTGCTCGAGGTCGAGAGCCTGTTCCGCGCCGCCAAGGCAACCTTCAATACCCGGCCGATCTTCCACCAATCCGATGCCGCCATCCGCGGGCATGTGTTCTGCTCGTTCCTGGGGCTCGTACTCAGCAAGGAACTGCGCCGCCTCTGCCGGGCCAAAGGCCTGACGCCCGAATGGCAGCCGCTCCTACGCGATCTCGATCGCCTCCAGGAAGCCACCATCGAAAAGGATGGTCGCATCGTCACCACCAGAACCCACGTTACGGGCCAAGTGGGCAACGTCTTCAAGGCAGCTGGCATCGCTCTGCCACACAACCTCGACGAACAACTCGCCTGAGATCATCCCCAAAATGTAGTGGTAACACGCGCCGGCGCGCGCCTAACGTGCTGATATAATAACATATTCTTACAGGCGGTGTTTAAGTGGGGTCAAACGGGTCGAACGGATCTGGCGGCGTGAGGGGCTGAAGGTTCCGCAGAAGCAGCCCAAACGTGGCCGTCTCTGGCTGAATGATGGTTCGTGCATCCGGCTGCGGCCGGAATATCCCAACCATGTCTGGTCCTACGACTTTGTTGAAGATCGCACCCACAATGGAAGGAAATTCCGCATGCTCAACGTGATCGATGAGTTCACAAGGGAATGCATCTCTATCAGGGTAAGCCGGAAGCTAAAGGCCGTCGACGTGATCGATGTTCTGGCCGACCTTTTTATCCTGCGCGGCATCCCAGGCCACATCCGGTCCGACTACGGCCCAGAGTTCATCGCCAAGGCTTTGCGCGAATGGATTGCGGCTGTCGGTGCCAAGACGGCTTACATCATGCCCGGCAGCCCTTGGGAGAATGGCTATTGCGAGAGCTTCAACTCAAAGCTCCGTGACGAGCTGCTCGACGGCGAAATCTTCTACACGCTGAAGGAAGCCCAGATCGTCATCGAAGGATGGCGACAACACTACAATCCTGTTTCATAACACCCATCTGTCTATGTTGTTGAAGCGAATAGGTTTTGCTGATCAGGGTGCGATCCTGTGGGGTGTCTTGGGTTCTGCCTCGCACGCCAGACAATGCTCTGAGCCCCCGGTTCGCCGAGCGTTGATCGGCTGTAGATCCACGGACCATCCGGTAGGGGATGAACACCTTCGATCTCGCCTGCTTCTGCGGCGAGCCTGAGCGTCTTCGGTGCAATGCCGAGCAAACGCGCCGCCTTGTTCAGATTAAGCCATGGCTCATTCCCGTCTGGCGCCGGCCGGAATACTGGAATCTTGTGATGCGACCTGAGCGCAGTGACCCGCTCCCGTGTCCAGCGATTGCCGTGGCCGGTCACCAGGCCGTTCCGGTTGAGGATGCCGGCAATCAGGTCATCATTGGCGATGAGAACCAGTTGCCGGACGGCGGCCAGGATGTCGGCCGAAGTGCTGTTGCGCTGTCCGCGCCGCCTCCTCGGCAGGCGCAGTTCGGTGTGGACGCCGCCAATCCAATGGATCAGGAGAACGATCTCTGACGCTTCTTCATCGATATCGGCGACCACCTCGTGGATGACGGTGCGCACGATGCGCTTCTTGAGCCTCGCGTCGGTCGTCGGCGCCGACCAGACAGTCTTGAGATCGGCGGCGAGCGCGGCGGCGTGTATTGGCGACAGAAGTGATGGTTCCAATGTCGAGCCATCATGCGCGGCAATCCTGCTCTCTATCTCGCCGACACGCGTGAGCGCCCGGTTCCATCGCAACTCCAGTTCCGCCGCGACCAGCCGGTTCTGCGGATCGATGGCGTCGTACTGCCGGAATGCCCGATCAGCGCTGTAGCGTGCCGCCTCGAGATCGCGCACCAGCGCATCACGAACCTGATCGCGGCGACTGGCCGCTTGTGCTTCGGCCTCGACGGCCGCGGTAATCGCTCCCGGCTCGACAACCCGCAGAAGAGCTTCCTCGATGGCGTCGTCGACGCGCAATCCTCCGAATGCGATGCAGCGCGGCTCGCCATTGTCAAGCAAGCCCCGCCAACACGAATAGCGCGGAATGTTATGTCTGGTCCCTGTGTAGCGGACCGTCAGCTTGCGTCCACAGCGCCGGCAGCGGACAAGGCCGGCGAGCAGAGCGTCGCCATGCTTGGGCGCTCCGTGATGCCGGCCGGTGGGCACGTTGTCGCTCACCATCTTGCGGATCGCCTCCGCCCGTTCCCAACTGACATAACCCTCATGGACATCCGGGATCAGAGCCAGCCACTCGGCTCTCGCCTTACGGCGGCTCCTGGGTCGGATCACTCCCGTTGCATCATATCCTGTCGCGACACGACTCTTACCATAGGCGTAGGCGCCGCCGTAGATCGGGTTCTCGATCATCCGGTGGATGGTCGCATAATTTGGCCGACGCCAGACCACGTCACCGTTGTTGCGGCTTGGCTGGCAAATCCAGCCCATGCTCGAGGAACCAGAGCAGGGCCTGCCGGGCGCTGCCGAGTTCGGCCACCTTGTCGAAGACGAGAATGATGGCGTCCTGGACACGGCGATCGGGATCCTTCTCAAGCCTGTCGCCGACCTTCACGAAGCCGACCGGGGCCGTGACAATGAGCTCGCCGCGCCGGGCCTTCTCGTAGCGTGCCGACAGGGAGCGCTGACGCAGAAGATCGAGTTCGTACTCGTTGAGGCTGCCCTTCAATCCCAGCAGCAGCCGGTCATTGCCCTGACGCGGCGCATAGACCGTCTCTTGGTCGACCAGTACGGTGTCGACCACGCGACACATCTCGATGAGTTGCTGCCAGTCGCGGCTGTTGCGGGCAAACCGGGACACCTCTCGCGCCGCCACTGCGCCGACCTTGCCGAGACAGACCTCGGCAACCATACGGTCGAAACCGGCGCGTGCGACGCCGCCGGCGGCAGAGCGGCCGAGATCGTCATCAATCGTCTCAATGCGAGACCAGCCGAGCGCTGTTAGGCGGTCGCGCATGGCATATTGAAGCGTGCTGTCCCAGTAGAGCGCGGAAAACCAGCGCCGAACATGCCGGGTTCAGTGACCTACGCCCATTCTTGCGCCTCTTTGCCTCAGAAACGGCGGTAAATCGAGGTGTCCAATGGGGTGCCCGAAGCGGGTGTTACATCCTGCAGCAGCGTCGCCAAGGCGCGTAGCGCAGCAATATCGACATGGGGAGCGGCGCCAACCTGCAAGGCGGCATTAGCCGCCCGATCAAACATCCATGCTGGAATCTCCAGCCACCGATCGGATCCCCGACCAGAGAGGCTGCAACGGAAAACCTCTCTACCAGCCTTCTCGACCACCTCATGAATATGGACCAGGCTCCCGGCCCAAGGATGCCACGGGTAAAAAAGCTCGTGCTCCGCGATCCCGTGGGCGTTCTGTCGTCGTGTTGTACAACACGGTGCGCCCGCATTCATCTTTAGGCTACAGACCCCCGGCGCCAGAAGCAATCCTGTGGCCGGCTGCGCAACCCGGACCAGCTTCGCCGGCCACCCCGGCTGTAGCGCCGAGACCAAGCATGCACTAACATTCAACATGGATCACCCGATGGGGGCCGGCCACCATGTCGAAATCCTTATGATCCGATTTTCCGCGACGCCATGTGCAAGAAGATGAGCGCAGGGCATCGCGCCCTTAAGCTACTGGCGCAAAAGCGGTGACAATTTGCTCTGCAATTTGATTTCCAGGCTCAATGGAAAGGCATCTCCTTGCGGCTTCAACAGCTGCGGGAAGATCGCCAAGCTTTTTGCGGCTGCGGGCCAGTCCGATCCAAGCCTTCACATTCGACCCGTCTACGGATGCCAACCGCTCATAGTAGGATACTGCCTGTTCGAAATTTGTGACCTTGAAGGAGTATTGGGCGAGGTTCGCCAACGCAAATTGATTGTTGCTGTCGATATCCAGCACCAATTCTGCCAACTGGGTAGATTCCTTAACGCTCCCATCCTTCATTAAGCGTTTGTACTCACGGACGGTGCCGCGGAAGACGCGCTCCTCGATGTTGTCGTATCTGGACAAGTCCAAAGAGGATTTCTTAAGGACGGAGAAACGATGGGCAGCCAAGAGATAATTGTGGGTGCGCAGGAATTCCCTAAGCTGAAGGAAGACAGCGCGTCGGGTTGCTTCGCCGATCTTATCATCGGGCACGGCAGCACCTACGCTCGCCAAAAGGACAAGAGCGTCCAGTTCCTGGTTAGTCAAAAGCGCCAGCCGCAAAACGCGACGCACCACCGATGGATTTTCAGGTGTCAGGCGCACCAGACGCGCCCATAACTCCAGAGAGGCTTCGTTATGTCCGCCTTTTTCATACGCGGTCGCCAATCTTTTCAAAGCGGTACTGTGATCGGGACTGAGCGCCAGGACACCGTGCCAGGTTCGAATATAGGTATTTGCGTCCGTTTCAAAATTGGCCTCGATCGCCTTTACGGCGGCGGCATGAATGAGTTGGCGCAACCTGCGCTTCATCTTGGCGTCTCCGGGACTGAGGCTCAGTCCCAATTGCCAAAGCCTGGCAGCCTTCTCTTCGTCGCCTTCGTTTTTCGCCTGGAGTCCGGCGGCCGCCAATTGGGCGGCGATGCGCCGTGACAAGGTTTCGCGCTGTTCCGTTTTCTCCGCGTTTTCCGGTAGAGCTAGCAGTAACGTGGCTGCATCCTCCCACCTTCGTTTCGCGGCGAGCTGGTGAGCCGCACTTTGCACGTCGGGCGCGGCAATGGCCGCTGCGGCGCGAGCAGTTGCGACGAGGTCTGTGTCGTCCCCTCTGCGAATGGCGGCTTTCAGTTGGAGTTTAAGCGCATTCTGGTTGTCGGGGATCAGTGCCAACAGCGTTGCCGCGGCGTCTCCGACGCGGACATAGTCTCTCTGCTTCCAGGAGACTTTCAACTCCCTGTGTGCGCTGACGACGCTTTCAAAAAATCCGAGATCAGGTGATATACTGGCGGTGGCGGACACGTTTTCGGGGTTCCTCATTTGCGTTTTAGGTTGGTACTTTCGAGACTTGGCTTTCATGCTACCTAATCCTATTTTCGCGTATACTGGCTATTGGTAGGGCAACTCGACGGTCTCTGAGCAGGCCCAATCATACATTTCCGTATTGTCGTGCGGATCTACATAGTACCGAACTTTCGTACGAATGCCGCTTCGCGCTCCTTCATGTCGCCCGCAATTAGTCCCAGTTATGCGTGCAGCTATGAAAAGCTTGGCGCCAGATCGGCTTATTGGGTTCGAAAAATGTATTTCGAGGAGTTTGTCGTCGCGAGCGGATATGGCGAGGGAAGTTATTGTCGGGCCAGCCGCTCCCATCCCTACTGCATCAATACCTAGCCCAGCCCCCAGATTTGATACATTTATGCGGTCATCGTTTTGCTCGAGCGTGATTGTTCTGGAATATTCAAGACCGATCACATTTGGTCGCAGCAACCGGACATGACTGACGCGTAGCGGTTCCAATCCAGGCCCGAAAAGGTCATCAAGTATAAAATGGCCGAATTGGAAGCCAATGCGGCGGTAGCCGATTGCTTTCAGATGAGCCGACCGACCATCGGAACGCATTTCGGGCTCGTGATGGTAAACAGGCCCAACACATCGTATATGCGGGTCAGCTTTTGCCACCCGAAGCTGTGACCAGACGCTTTCTGCTATTATTCCTGGTCGCGATGCTCCGCGATTGGCTTGATATGTGAGCATAGGTACAGAAGCCACTTGGCCAGTTAGGTGCCGGATATCCGCGTCATATTGCTGCCGGAGCAGGATCAGGCCTCGCTGATAAGAATCGGCAGGCGTTCCCCGTCCGGCGTCGGACTCGCCGTGTGCGAGACAAATCGCCAGGACTCGGACACGTTTGCCTTCGGCACGGGCAAATTCCGCTGCCTTCGCCACCAAACGCATGACCTCCAGATGCTGTGCTGATCCTCGAAGTAACCCGTCAGCGCTCCCCTGATTAAGCCCGCTCAGGGTTGTGCCCCCGCGTCCGACAGAGGCAAACACCACGGTGGGCTTCTTTCCGAATCGACTTTCGCAGGTACGCATCAAGTAATCGGCCAAACCTCCGCAGGGTGTTTCCTTGGTCGAGCCGGTGGCCCGCTCAAACAGGTCAACCAGTTTTGACACGCGCCTGCCTCGAGGAGCAGATCCGGCATCGAACATCAGCGCGCGCCCAGGATGTTCTGGCACGGCGGTAAGAGGCGCGTCCCCTGCCTCATCGTTATTGCCCCCAAGTGCCCAAGACTGGCCGACGACAAGAATCATGTTGAGCACATTCGCGTCGAAATCGAAATGAGACGCCGTTTCCGGGTGATAAACGAGATCGTCTGCGCTCAACGTCCCACAGTCTGTGCCCGGTTGTAACTCTCCAGCATCTCTCGGGGGAATCTCACGCCCAACCGTTGAGTTGTCCTTCTCGCTCTCGTCGACGCTAGTGGTTTCGCTCGGACGCTTGTCTGGACTCTGGCTCTTATTTGGGATCTGTGGTGGTTCGTCGTTTTCGAGCTCGGTTGGAACGAACGTCCTCTCAATGAGATCCTCCGGCGTCCCTCGCCCGGCGACTCTGCTTATGAATTTATATAGATGGTTGGCGATCTCGGGAAAAAACTCGGGGTTCCAATGACGGCAATCATCGGCGAGGACACGTTTCACGCCGTGGCGTGCTACGAAAGGGGCAAAGTCCATCTCGTAGGCTTTGAGCCGATGTGCGACCTCGATCGATTGGTCCTTAAGTTCAGTGGGCCAGGAGATAGGTCGCCCGTCGGGCATGTATCTAAAATTGTGATGAACCATCGCTAGCGGGACATCCAGCGTTTCTTTGATGCGCCCGATGTAATTGGTCATATCGTCAACGTTCAATTGACGCGTAGTCGTTCGTCCGACTAGATCGTGAAGCCACTCGAACTTCTCCGTAAGAGGAACCAATTCGAGGAGATGTTGTGCATACTTGGCGCGTTCGGATTCGTTCTGTTTAACAAGAGACGACCTCCATTTGGCCACTATGCGTGGCGGCACATTTAGATGTTCTAGCTCTGGCAGGATGATTTCTTGAAACCGATTCGTGTTAACAACGAAGTCATCGTACAAGATATCGATAGAGGTGCTCATTTCGACAATTATTATGTCAGCCGTATATGGGATGCCCATCTGCTCTCTGTTAGGCTCTCGGCTGCTATCGAGATAACAGAACCGCCGCACGTGCGGCGGGATTGTTTTGCCGCCCGTTATAAAGCCCAGGAGCTGGACAGCACTCGCGGCAGAAATAGAGAACGGCGTCCTGAGAAATCCCATCTCCTTGTATATTCCGCCCAGCTTATTATTCTGATGCAGAGCCGAAATTAAATTATTGAGCAAGCAACCGCCGAATGATATCGGGCGAATATTATCCAATGCGATAACTCCTTTCATCGGCCACAACGACTCTGCTCACAGCGTTTTTAACGCCAATCCATCACCAATAACGGACGCGATTTGGCTCGCACATCGGTGCGCTATGGATCTTCGCCCTTCCTCAAGGTGAATGACTAGAGCATGTCCTGTTTAATCGGGTTCATATCCTGCGGCTTTGAAGTAGTTGGCACATTCGGCTGGGGTGAAGAGGTCGACGACCGCGCCGACCGCGTCCCACAGAGCCTTGATGGTTCTCTCGGCCTTTGCTCGCAGCAGCGCCTTGAGTTTGGCGAAGGCGTTCTCAATCGGATTGAAGTCGGGACTGTAGGGCGGCAGGTAGAGCAGGCTCGCGCCTGCGGCCTCAATCGCGTCGCGCACGCCGGCGGCCTTGTGGGCGGGCAGGTTGTCCATGACGACTACGTCGCCCTCCGACAATGTCGGGACCAGCACCTGCTCGACATAGGCCAGGAACACGTTGCCGTTCATGGCGCCGTCGTAGACGAAGGGCGCAGTCATGCCCGTCAGCCGCAGCGCTCCGGTGAAGGTCGTGGTCTTCCAGTGATGGGATGGACGCCCCCCTGACGGCATCGATGTGCCAGAGTGGTGGCGTTGAGAACCACCGAAGGGAGACGTCCATGACACAAGTTAGCACCATTGGCCTGGATCTGGCCAAGAACATCTTCCAAGCCCATGGCGCAGATGCCGCCGGCACCGTTGTGTTCCGCAGGAAGCTGCAGCGCGAACAGGTGCTGGCCTTCTTCGCTGCCAGCCGCCATGCCTTGTGGCGATGGAGGCATGCCCAGGCGCTCATTATTGGGGTCGTGAGATCGGCACGCTCGGCCATACCGTCAGGCTGATCGCACCGGCTTACGTGAAGCCTTTCGTCAAGCGTCAGAAGAACGATGCCGCCGATGCCGAAGCGATCTGCGAGGCCGCGCAACGGCCGACGATGCGCTTCGTGGCGGTGAAGAGCCAGGAGAAGCAGGCCTCGGCTGTGATCTTCCGAACCCGCGACGTGCTCGTCGGCCAGCGCACTCAGCTCATCAACGCGATCCGCGGGCATATGTCCGAGTTCGGCCTGATTGCGCCGCAAGGCCCCTCGCATGTCGAGCGGCTCATCACGCAGGTTGAGGATCCTACCTCGGGCGTGCCGGAGGCCGCTCGCTGTTGCCTTGCCATGCTCGTCGAAGCGCTACGCCGCTTGCAGGATCAGGTTAGGTCGCTGGACGCGGAGATTGCGAAGCGGGCCAAAGCTGACGAAACGGCCCATCGGCTAATGAGCGTGCCTGGCATTGGTGCAACAACTTCATAATGCCCGCTATCAGTCGGGTGAGGCGATTATCCGATATCGATTTCGTCCCCGTTACGGGGAAGCGGTTATTGTTGCCGGGCGCAATCGCAATGGTGATGAGGTCGTTCTGATCATCCGCCAGCTTGACGGCACCCTGGTGCAGTTGCCGATCTGGATGACGGAGGATCGTGCGGAGGTGATGATGGTGACGGAGAGTCCCCGTCTGTCGCTGACGTATCTGCGCGAACTTCGTCTTGAGCTCGATGCCTGTCTAACCTTGCTTCGCGACGATTCCCGTTGCGAAGGAGGAGACAAGCATGAAGCATCGTCAATCCTGTCACCGCCAACTCGATCTCTTTGTGCCCAAGACCCCGCCGGCACCGATAGCACCGGCCGAGCGGACGAAGCTATTGCCACTGGTGAGCGCGCTGCTGTCGGAAGCACGCGGCGCAGCCGCAGCGACGGAGGCCGGTGATGAAGATCACGTCTGACCACCTGGCGCGCGGCGCCTACATCTACATCCGCCAATCGACCGTCGACCAGCTTGCCAACAATCATGAGAGCCGGCGACGTCAATATGGCCTTGCTGACCGTGCCCGTGCTCTTGGCTGGACAGATGTGACAGTCATCGATGACGACCTTGGCCGCTCGGGTTCGGGTGTCAGTCGTCCGGGCTTCGAGAAGCTGCTGGCAGCGATCTGTGAAGGCCGCGTCGGCGCCGTGTTTGCAATCGAGGTGTCGCGTCTGGCGCGCAACGGGCGCGACTGGCACACGCTGATCGAATTTTGCGGCCTGGTTGGCACTGTGATCGTCGATGAGGATGGAACCTATGAACCACGCCATCCGAACGATCGATTATTGCTGGGCATGAAAGGGACGATGAGCGAGCTCGAACTGTCGCTCCTGCGGGCCCGTTCGATGGAAGCCTTGAAGCAGAAGGCACGACGGGGTGAGCTCTTCTTCACGGTCGCCGTCGGCTATGTGAAAGTGGGCCGCGACAAAATCGAAATGGATCCCGACCTGCGCGTGCGCGAGGCGATTGGGTTGGTCTTCACCCGCTTTGCCGAAATGCAAAGCATCCGCCAGGTGTTCTTATCGCTTCGCAGTGACCAGATAGCGCTGCCGTACATCAACCCCAGGATCTCCGGACAGCAGCATGTGCTGTGGAAACCTCCGGTCTACACGACGGTGAGCAACCTTCTCACCAATCCTGTTTATGCTGGTGCTTATGCCTTTGGCCGAACCGGAAGTCGGACGATAATCGAAAATGGCCGCAAGCGAATCGTGCGCGGCCGTCGCAAAGCTCGCTCAGATTGGGCAGTCTTGCTCGTTGATCATCACGAAGGCTATTTGTCCTGGGCAGACTTTGAAAGGAATCAACGGCTGATTACTGACAATGCCAACGGCAAGGGCATGATGGTGCGCGGGCCGGTGCGCAAGGGAGAGGCTTTGCTCGCCGGGCTATTGCGTTGCGGTCATTGCGGCCGCCGGCTGCTTGTTGGCTATAATGGCGCCAAGGGTGATGTCGGCCGCTATAAGTGTGACGCGACCCGGAGCAATCCCGACGGTGATTCCTGTATCTCGTTTGGCGCATTACGGGTCGATGAGGCGGTGGGAGCCGAGATCGTGCGGCTGCTGCAGCCGCTCGGCGTTGAAGCGGCCATCCAGGCGATCGCGCAGCGCGAGCATCAGTCTGGCGAAAAACAGCGCCAGATCGAGTTGGCGCTCGAACAGGCGCGATATGAGGCAATCAGAGCGCGCCGGCAGTATGACACGGTCGACCCTGAGAATCGTCTGGTTGCTCACGAACTCGAGCGACGGTGGAACGGCGCCCTCGCGGCCGTAAGCGCACTCGAGGAAGAACTGGAGGCCCTGGTCCGACAGCGGCCGGCCGCTTTGAGCGCCGAGGAGCGCCAGCGCCTATTGCAAATGGGGGCCGACCTGGAAGCCGCGTGGCATCATCCGGCGGCCACTGCCGTCACGCGTAAGCGCATCATCCGGGTCGTGTTGCGCGAGGTCGTGGCACACGTCGAGGGTGACCAGATTCATCTGTTGTTGCATTGGCAGGGCGGCGATCATACCCGCCTGACGGTGAGAAAGAACCGGCGGGGTCAAACGCGGTGGTCGGTCGAGCCGGAGACGGTGGAGCTGATCCGCGCCTGCGCGCGACTGATGCCCGACAAGGCCATTGCCGGACTACTCAACCGGGCAGGAAAGCGGACAGGTCGATCGAATGGATGGTCGCAGTCGCGTGTGCGGGGCTTCCGCAACACGCACGGCATCGCGGTCTACAGGGATGGCGAATGGGCCGAGCGCGGCGAAGTCACGTTGACCGAAGCCGCCAGGATGCTCAATCTGAGCCCCGCGACGGTCCTTCGTCAGATTCGCGCCGGCATCATCCCCGCCCAGCAATATTGCAAAGGCGCACCTTGGGTCATCAAACGACGGAATATCGAAGATTCGCATCTGATCGAACACGCTGGCCCACGTCTCAACGGGCCGTCATCATCAAATCCGGAGCAAAAGACCTTTGTCTTTCAGTAACGTAGCGAGATGGGCATTATGACGTGGGACCAGGGCCGCTGATCGTAACCGCGCTTGAGGCGATGGCTCCACCAGCAGAGACGTTCCGCTCTGGGCGCGATTTCGCAGCCTGGATCGGGCTGACGCCGATCCAGCGTTCGACCGGCGGCAAGGAGCGCCTCGGACGAACGTCGCGGATGGGAGAGCGAACGCTGCGACGCCTGCTCATCATCGCATCCAGCGCGGTAGTGCGCTGGGCCAAGCGCAAAGGCGTGCCATCCGGCTCGTGGCTCCATCGAATGCTGGCGCGCAAGCCGCCAATGCTGGTGATCGTGGCACTGGCCAACAAGACCGCGCGCATCGCATGGGCATTGATGACGAAAGGTGGAACCTACCGAGCTCCGACCGCCGCCGCATGAGTGCAGTGCAGTGAGCGAACGCGAGGCTGCCAGGAGGACGTGAGAAGGTCGAAGGACAGGTATGGCGCAACGTCGGCGAGGCGGGATCAGGAGAACCAGACGCATGGGGAGCGCTTCGAGCGCGTTCCAGTGATGTGGACCTGATCCTCGAACTCCCATACGGGCCCGCGGCCATGACGAAGCCGCAAAGAGAGGCCGAACACATGGCAGCACCCGATCACGCGCAGCAGCCTGAACCGAAGATTCTTCTTGCATCCGGCGGGGCGTCCACACATGGCCATGGGGCACGCCGGCCCGGCAGCGCTCGCCGCGCGGCGCTCTTCCACGCAGGCGGGCCATCTTTGTGGAGAGGCCGGTCTCATCGATGAACACGAGCTTCGCCGGATCGAGATCGAGCTGGCCGTCGAACCAGTCCCGGCGCCGCTTCAGGACGTCGGGGCGATCCTGCTCCAGTGCGTGCGCGGACTTTTTTTGAATGTCCAGCCGTGGCCGCGAAGCCAGGCGCTCAAGGCGCTGCGGCTGATCCGCACCGACTGCTCGGCGACGAGCCGCTCCACCATCTCGTTCAGCGTGATGTCCTTGCGCTCCTCGATCAGCCCGACGATGAAGGCTTCTTGCGCATCGAGGCTGGAGGCGCGGCGGCGGCCCTGCGGGCGTGGCGCCAGTTCGCCGATCTTCGCCCGCGCAATCCAGCGGATCGCGCTGGACACTCCCACGCCGAACCGCGCCGCCGCTTGCCGCGCCGACATGCCCTCGTTCGAAGCCTTCAAGACCCGCGACCGAAGATCCCCGCTCAATGCTCTTCCCATCGTCAACCTCCATCGAGGTGGATGTTGAATCAGCACAAAACGCAGCCGTCACATCACAATCGATTCATCGATCACAGGACGTGCTCTAGTTCTCGATCCGACCTATTGTGGATTACGGCCCAGAACGCGAATCGGAAAGTCAGATTCAGATTGACACTGAAATCCTAGCGATTTGTGCAGTTTTATGACGATCGCGTTTGTGTTCGCAGCGTGTAGGTATATTGGAGTATTAGGATAGCGATCAAGCACATGATGCATCAACCGCCGCGCAACTCCTTTTCCCCGAGCCGCCTCGGCCACGGCCATACGCGGGAGATATTTTCCCTCCCCTGATGCAAGGGTTTCAACATTCGAGCCATGGCCTTCGAGGGCTCTCTTGAAATTCATCCTAGCGTCCCGATCCAGGTGCCGCACGATGTCCAACATTCCCATCCGCTGGGATGCATCCAGTTCGCCTGCGTCGACAACTGATAGAAGCCCCAAAATTGCACCCTCTTCCCACAGGGTCCAAGTTTCTGAGAGCTCGGTCGACGGTGAATCAATTTGATCGGCTAAAATGAGGTTGAGCTTCGGACGGTCGATCGGAACCTTGTCATACAACTCCGGCAACGCTTGATATACGAGGTCACCCAAAAACGCCTTTCCCTCTTCTGAAAAGTCGTTCTCAATCTCTCCCTTCACCAATCGCCTGATATTCTGGTCCAAGGTATCCACCTCTTGTAATATAAGAATAATGCACGCTGAATATAAAGAAGCTTATTTCTTACTTCCTCGATATCTTCTCTTTAAGAATATCGAAAAGGCCGCCGACATTATCGAAAGTGACGATCTCCGCACCGATGAAACGAACGCTGAATGCCTCTTCAATCATTGCGATGAGACTAACATGCGCCATGCTGTCCCAACCAATGACATCTTCCGCAACGGTCTCCCGTGCAATTTCGGTGTCATTCTCAGGAAACTCGCCGTTTATGATTTCGACGACTTTCTGAAACAATTTGCTGTCCTCTATCATGTCCGCTCCTTCTTCATAATAAGATTGTCCTCGAACCAGACTGCTGCTGCTGTGCGATCCAGTTTGTCATTCTCGCTGCGCGGTGCTCTCTGAATCTCAAGGATCCATGTCGGTATGGCATGGGCTTCGACGATTTCTGACAACGCTGCTTTCAACTCGCGCTCATTGAGCGGTCCCAGCCCGTTAGATTCCACGACAGCCGCGAGTCCATCGCCTCGTTTAAAGACGACAGCCACAGGCCACCCGCACTGCCGAATGGCGGAGACGATCTCATCGAGCTCGATCCGGTATCCCTTTACCTTAACCTGAAAATCAATCCGCTCCTTGAAGAACAAGCGATCGTCACGGATTTCCGCCCAGTCACCGGTCAGATACCCACGCTCCCCCGACAACTCATCCAATACGCGGAACTGCTGCTCGGTCTTTTCCGGATCGTTCCAATAGCCCTCGGCAAGTTGGGGACCGCTAATCACAATCTGACCCTCGGTGGGAGAACGCCCGCCAATAAGCGAGATCTTCATGCCTGGTATGGTCTGACCCAGGGCGGCAGACGTATGGCAGTAAGATCCGTAGTTGTCGGAGGTCAGAACTTGCTCAGTTACAGAGATCGTAGCTTCGGTGGGGCCATAGGTATTTTGGGCGAGCGTGTCTGGCAATGCGGAAAAAATGGCGTCCAGTTGCTGTCTGACGAGCGGTTCCCCGCAGAAATTAAACAGCCGAACACTCCCTAGGTCTTTCCTTGTTACTTGCCGCGCCCGCATCATCAAGCTAACGGCGCTAGGCGTGGAATTCCAGATCGTAATAGCTTGCCTCGCGATAAATTCGGCGGGCGACATTCTGTCGCCCTCATCCAGCAAGGGGTGAAGCGAAGCGCCATGGCATAGTGCCCCAAATATATCTGTCATGCTGATATCGAATGCTAGATTTGGCTGTTGCGAGAGACGATCATCCGGGGTGATATGAAGGCTCTCCAGCCAGGACACGTAGTTTGCCAATGCTTTGCGTGAAACCATTACGCCCTTTGGCTCGCCAGTCGATCCTGACGTGAACATGACATAGGCTAGTTCGTGGCGCGTTCCATTACCCAAGAAACAGCGATCTGTATTGATCATATCTGGATCCAAGACCTTCAAGTTAGGAACTGCAGTGACAATTTCAGCCGCCAACTGTGGCTTGGCCACGAGAAGATCAGGTTGCAACCGATGCAGGATTCGCCGAAGCTTTTGTATCGGCGCAACCGTGTTCAGGGGCGTATGGAAGCCCCCGGCTAATCCGGACGCCAGGATGCACGCATAAGCATCGGCCTCTTGAGGGAGCGCGATCGCAATTCGCGGCTGCTCGAATGACGAATAAATCTGTGCGTAGATTCGGACTCGCTCCTCAAGCCAAGCATAAGAATATTGACGCGCGCCAACGTCTATGGCCAAGCGCCCAGGATGGCGAGAAGCTACCGAGAGAAACCTGTCAACTACATCCACCATCATTTCATCTATCTCCGCGTAACGATAAGAATATTAGCCGTTGGCTTCCGGAACGGAGTGTCCACTTGACCTTGCACCCGCGCCTGTCAACTGCAAATGGTGACGCGATGCATGACATATCCGAACCGAATGACCGGCAACGTCATACAGGATCCTTAAGTGTGTAGACGACCATAGGCGTGTGAGAAACCGTAGGGCCTTGTTGTGAGTATCTCGTGCTTGTCGCAGGCAAATTGTTCACACGAGCACGACGGCTGGCGGGGGCAAATTCAATTGGCGAAAGCGACACCTCGCAACGAGCCTGCTGTTGAGGTAATCCCTCTGACCATCGTTACAAATTTGTTGAACTGAACCACCGGCGAGTTGGCGACGTATATGATGTCCCTATCACGAATGGCGAGCTGCTGTGCATAGAAGTAGTTATCCGCCTTATTGAGTCGCAGACGATAGATAACTGGAACTGGGTCAGACCCCATAAGATGAGTTGAATTGGGCTTCAATGCG
Source organism: Mesorhizobium huakuii (assembly GCF_014189455.1). Lineage (NCBI taxonomy): Bacteria > Pseudomonadati > Pseudomonadota > Alphaproteobacteria > Hyphomicrobiales > Phyllobacteriaceae > Mesorhizobium > Mesorhizobium huakuii. The sequence goes on along the minus strand of NZ_CP050298.1, from coordinate 218,426 downwards.
CGTACTAAGCTTGCCTCTTCGCGCCGAAAAAGAAATATCGCACTACTGTCGGCTTGCGCATCGTGAAGCCCGCCCGCTTTGGCGATGGCTTGAAGGAGAGACATGGGTTCTTTGTCTATGGGGTAGTCTTTTTGGGCGGTAACGGCACCAAGCGCCACAAAAATCGGAGGGTCGCGATACACATAGATATTGTCCCCCGGATATACGAAGACATTTTGACTGGGATCTTTTAGGATCGTGTCGAGAAGAGTCACCTCGCTCAGGGCGCCGCGTGTTAGGCGAACCTTGGTCTCCTGCGGCATTGTCCTTATGCCTCCAGATTGAGCAATAACCTCCAGTAGACGATCACCTTTCAAAGAAAGCGCCACGCGCGCCGAGCCGGTCGCGTCGCCTGAAACCGTCGCGGTAGCCGCGCTGCCCTGCGTCGAAACGATGACCTGTGGCTCAACGGCTTTATTTGCCAATCGCGCCTCTATCGCCTTTGCCAGGGAGCCTGGCGTGCGGCCGGCTGCAGTGATACGGCCTGCGTAGGGCACGCTGATTGATCCATCACGGTCGACGGTTTGCTGTGGAAGTGAAATGCTGTGCGAGCTTCCCATGGGCGCACCTGGCGTCGATGATCCGGAGAAAAGTCCGCCGGAAGCCGCTTCGAAAATCGTCACGACAATCTGGTCTCCGATCGTGAGTGCCTGCGAAGGCGCTGGCGGATGGCGTGAGAATTGACTGGCAAGATCACCGGATGGGCGGTTACGTAGCACAGCCAGGGTAGCATCAGTGATATCGACTACCTCATAGAGTGCGGAATCGGCACCTTTACCCTGCGCATTAACCACTGCACTGGCCGTGGGCCCCGAGGCCGGCAAGTTAACGCAGCCCATCAACAGCGCGGGCAAAAGTAATAATAAGTGACTTGTTTTTTTCATCAGCTTGATAATGTCCCCTAGCGGTAGCAGCTATTGGTACGGAATCGTCGTAGAGCAAGCGGAAGGAGACCTGCACTGGACTTCGGACCGACACTCGCCATCGGCCGCGGCGGCGACGATCGTAATGGCGAACTGCATAGCTATGTTGACCTTGAGGCGCGCAGGCGCGGCGCCGTCGTCATCGACCCTGTTGCGCTGGCCAAAGCCTGCCGGACGTCACGCGGCGAATTGTGATCGAACGATGCTTACTATCAGAGAGCCGAAAAAGGCGAGACCGACACCGATGATCGATGCCGCCAGTAGGCTTGTGATCGGGTCCGGATAAGACGGTCTTCCATCCGCCCTGGGCTCGGCGATCACAATCACATATTTTTGCTGTCGGATGGCGGCTTGCCGAGCGTAATCGAGCGCCTGCCGGGCCGATGTCAAATTGGTCTCGGAATATTCCAGGGCAGCGTTCAGAGCCTCATAGCGGGAGATCTGGTCAGTTGCTGATCCACTGGGGCCGACTAATCGCTTGCGCGTCTCCGCGATCCGATCCGTCAATGTCTTGATGTCGAGGAGGAGCGGTCGACGCCGAGGATGATCGCTCGCACCGGACGCGTCGATCGTGGCGAGCTCGTTTTGATCAGCTGTCCGCTGTGTTTCCAATTGATTGATCAATCCGTTTAGCATTGTCACGTCAGCCGTCGGATCGACGATGCCGGTCTCGCTCCGCCAATTAGCCATTTGCTGCCTGGCTTCTGTGGCACGCCTCTCTGCGCGGGCCAATTCTTGCTCGCTGAATCGCAAAGCATCTTCACGAGCGCGTTGGTTCATTTGATCTGCGAATTCCTCGGTCATCCGAACGAGAGAGGACGCGATGAGCACCGAGTCCTCTGGCTTAAAAGAGCTGACGTCCATCACGACGATCTGTTCCAGCATATTGAAGCGCGCTGTCACGCGCGCCCTATAAGCGTCGAAGAGCTGATCGTCATCCGCATTCTGCGGTAACCGCACCAAGGGATCGGAATTCGTTCTGATAAATAGCTTCCGGATATCGATCCGGTGTCCTAGCCTCGCCAAAGCCTCCCGCGAAACCAGAAAGTCCCGGGCCGCATATCCATCAACATAGCCATCCATCGGTCCACTACCTGACGAGAATAACGAGCTGACAGGTGACGTCGCTTGCATGGTGTCGGATCCTCCGCGGATGGCGAACCTCACCTCCGTCGTATACATCGGGGTGGCGATGAAGAAAACGAACAGCGACGTCGTCAAAATCGGCAGCGTTACACAGAGAGCCGCCGCCCAGGTACCCCATTTTGATCGCCTGCGCGTTACGCGACGTAGTTGGATAAATCGGGCTTGGTCGTCCACCCCTCCAGGTGAGACTGGGAAGGTTGGAGCCTCTGCAGGTGAGACCGGGAAGTTTGGGGTTTCTGCATCAGAGAGGGTCGTCGGCAAGGTCGTCTTCGAACTCTTTCTGAGCATCGTAAGAGGCAACACGAGGCGGATACCGATCAAGGGCCTTTTTGAGATCATTCGCAATTGTCACTCGTCCCCTATTAACGACAATAGCCCTGTCGCAGTATTTGCTGAGATCGGCAACCCGATTGCTCCCTGCTATGAGCATCTTGCCAGCCGATCGCTTTTCGAAGAGTGTCTTCCACAGGTAGCTGAAGCGGTCTTTAAGGAACGGGAATACCGCTTCAACGATATAAATATCGAAAGGCGGCAGAAGCGCGGCGGCAAGGCCGTATTCATACCGAAATTCCGCCGGCCAATGTTCTACTTTCCCATTTATATGCCTAGGGTCCGTAACCATCGTCTCTAGCATCGCATTTGATACATGCATATCCAAGCCGTAAAGCCTGCATATCAAGGCAATCACGTGTCGGCCAGTCACATTGCCACGCAAAAAAGCCGGCCGGCCAATCGGCCACGACGTCAAGCCAATGAAACTTATCCTCCCCACCTGCGGAGGCCTGAGCCCGGCCAGAAGATCAACCGCGGGCTTTTTCGCAAGCGGATCACTTGTAAGCAGTGCATATCGTCCCGTTGGGATATCGAGGTCTACAGACGAAGCGATTTGTCGACGAATGCCAGCGATCTCAGGCTCGTCTGATGTTCGTTGAAAGGAAATCATCAAACTTAGCACATCGCTGGCGATGCAGTTGCTTTCCAGCGATTTATTTCTGCTACCAGTCTTGTTATATCCGTGCTGCCACGCGCCGCGGAAGCCGGCGGCCATCTCATCCACGTTTGCGCCAAAACTGCTGGCATTAGGAGTTGGGAGCTCCAGCAATTCATGTCAGTCTCACCCATGTTGTCGAAGGCCGCCAAGCGTTTCTAGAGACCAGTTAGACCGGCTGCACGTGTCGCCGGAACCATCCCTCCAAAATAAGGGCAGAGCAAGCCAAGGAAATAACCGCAAGCCAAAAATATGAAGGCTTTGCGTCAGTGCATGGATATGAATGGAAATACGCGCCACGTAAAAGTTGCATCCCATGACTCAAGGGGTTCCAAAGAACATAGTTTCTATATACTTCTGGGAATTGCTCCGTAACGTAAAACACCGAAGAAACAATCTGCAACGAACGCTCGGCGGCGCCGGTCAATCGCGCAAAAAACGGCCACACCCCGATAATAACACCAAAAATGAAACCTATACTTACGCCACACAGCCACATACCAACGAAGTAAAAAAACGCGGTAAGAATATCGTCCGGCAATGATATCACACCAAGATAGCGGCCGATACCGAAGAGAAGCGCAATAGAAACCATGTAAACGATCAAGTACAGTATTGCTGTGGTTATGCCCTGGTGGAAAGGGGAAACCATTGGCAGGTTTAACATTACGCGGTTGTGAGCTATTTGCCCACTCACGCGAAAAATCGTCATGCGGCAGGCTACCCACGTTCCTGATCCAAGCAGGGCAAATGTAGGAACGTCCATGTTGAGAATGTAGTGAGTTCCGACCAATAAATAGACCGAGCTAATAATTCCCAACATAATCATCGGTTGAATCAATAGCCATATAAAAGCAAATGGGCCGTCTCCGTTTATAGCGTGGAAATTATGGATAAATAGCGCCCATATTATTTTTATCGACCTCAAGGTATGTTTGTGAGCGTCGTTTGCGTTACCAGCTAGGCTGGTATTGAAGTTCGTAATGGCGTCCATGTATTCTAATGTTTCGTCGTGGGTTTGTATTAGCGCGGCGTAGTCGCCGTCCTTCTTTGCTCTAAGTGTCTCTCGCTCTGCACGTATCACCATTAAATCGCGACGTGCCTGGATGTTAATTTTAGCCTGTTCGTTCTTTTGAATGAGCGCGTCCAATTCCGCGGGTTGGTATCCCGCGCGCCAAACATCTACGCCGGCTCGAATGTCTTGCTCCAAGAGACGGATCGTCTGTCTTAGTATCCTAAGTTCGATATCCTGCAGCTCACTGTCGAGCGGAGCGCGCATATTTCCCATGGAGATCTTAAGTTGCTCTTGAGCTTTATCATAGATTTCGCGCCGCTCGCCCATCTTTATATTCGGGTTACGTGCCAGAATTCGAAGGATTATCCTCAAATATGGGACTCTTCTTGATGATGTGCCGCCGACCGTAGATTCCATTCCTCATCCTCAAGCAGCCAGGTGGTCGCCAACTGAGCCTTGTTCGTCTGAGCCGGCGTTTCACGAGCGCCGCAGCTAGTACGACCTCGTGTCGGAGCCTCGACGCCGGCCTATGTGGAACGCCGACTGAAGTGGATCGGTGGCAATCGCCTTTTCGGACCGGCGACGACGAACGACACGATCGCCCCGATCGAAGCCAATTCGGCCGATGCGTCAGCGGGCATCAATGTCGGGAGAGGCCCAAGTTGACGTCGACGCCGGAGCGAGATGAAAGTCTTTCAAAATTGCTGAAAGCATGGAGCGTTCATCATCGGAATGCGCTGCCGCCGAAATACGCCTGATACCAGTCCACAAACCGGCCGACGCCCTCGGGCACGGACGTGCCCGGGCGGTAGCCGACGGCCTGCTCCAGCGCCGAGGTGTCGGCGAAGGTATCGGGCACGTCGCCAGCCTGCAGTGGCAACAGTTCGACAATCGCCCTTCTGCCCAGCGCAGCTTCCAGCGCCATGACATAGTCGGTCAGCTTAACCGGATTGTTATTGCCGATGTTGAAAACGCGCCAAGGTGCATTGCTGGTGGACGAGTCCGGATTGGAGGAGTCCCACGCATCATTGGGTGTGGCTGGCTGGTCGCTCGCGCGCACCACGCCTTCAGCGATATCCTCGACAAAGGTGAAGTCACGCGTGTGGTTGCCATTGTTGAACAGCTTAATCGGGAGTCCAGCAAGGATGTTCCTGGTGAACAGGAACAGCGCCATATCGGGTCGACCCCAAGGACCATAGACCGTGAAAAAGCGCAGGCCTGTGGTCGGCAACCGGAACAGATGGCTGTAGCTGTGCGCCATCAGCTCGTTGGCACGCTTGGTGGCCGCGTAGAACTGCAAGGGGTGATCAGCTGGCCTGTGCTCGGAAAACGGCATGTTTGTGTTGGCACCATAAACGCTGGACGTGCTGGCATAGGTCAAATGCGCTACGCTAGCATGGCGGCACGCCTCGATGATGTTGGTGAAAGCAATGATGTTGCTCTCAACATAGGCATGCGGATTCTCTAAACTAAAGCGCACGCCTGCCTGCGCGGCAAGATGGATGACGCGGTCGAAGTTGTGCTCGGCAAAGCAGGATTTGACGGCGGCGCGATCGGCCAGGTTGGCGCGGATGAAATGGAAGCCGGAATTGTTCGTCTTGTTGAATTCCTGAAGGAGTTTCAGGCGCCCTTCCTTGATGCCTGGGTCGTAATAGGCGTTGACGCTATCAATGCCAACGACCTCGTCGCCGCGCTCCAGCAATCGCCTAGCGACATGATAGCCGATGAAGCCGGCCGCGCCGGTGACCAGAACCTTCATCAGAAACGCCCATCCGTATGTTCCTTAGGGAAGATGCCTTTTATATCGTAGATAACTCCGGGATTCTTGCGCAGCTCCTTCAGGCCGACAATGCCATTCGTCTGGAACTCTCTGTGCCCGACCGCCACGACGATTCCGTCATAGCGGCCTTCGGGCTTGCTCCTCGTGCTGGGAAGGCCGACTTCATAGGCGCATTCTGCTGGCGAAACCCAAGGGTCCCAGATATCTATTACGGCATTGTATTCTTGAAGCCGACTGACGATGTCGGCGACTTTGGAATTGCGCAGATCCGGGCAGTTTTCCTTGAAGGCCGCGCCCATAACCAAGATCCTGCTGCCGACGACCGATATGCCCTTGCGCATCATCAGGCGCGCCGCTTGGTCCGCAGCATGCTGCCCCATGCCGTCATTGATACGGCGGCCGGCCAGGATCACCTCGGGGTGGTAGCCAAGCTCCTGCGCCTTGTGCGTGAGATAGTAGGGGTCGACGCCTATGCAATGGCCGCCAACCAGGCCGGGCGTGAAACGCAGGAAATTCCATTTGGTACCGGCGGCGGCCAGCACCTCGGATGTGTCGATTCCCAGCCTGCCGAAGATCAGCGAAAGCTCATTCATTAGCGCGATGTTGAGATCGCGCTGCGTGTTCTCGATGACCTTGGCGGCTTCCGCCACGGCGATACTGCCGACCAGATGTGTCCCCGCAGACACTATGGAAGCATAGAGCGCATCTATGGCGTTGGCTGCTTCCGGGGTCGAGCCGCTGGTCACCTTCACGATCGTTTGCAGGCGGTGTTCGCGATCGCCTGGATTGACGCGTTCGGGGCTGTATCCCAAAAAGAAATCCTTGTTGAAACGCAGGCCTGAGGTTTTCTCTATCCACGGCGCGCAGACTTCCTCGGTACAGCCGGGATAGACTGTCGACTCAAAGACAACGACAGCGCCCGGAGAGATCGCTTCGCCCACTGTCTTTGATGCGGCAACAAGCGGTGCCAGATCGGGGCGATTGGCCTTGTCTATGGGGGTCGGCACGGTGACGATGAAGATCCCGCAGGCTTTGAGTTTCGTCCTGTCGGTCGTGAAAACCAGGCCTGTAGCAGCAGATATCTCGGCTCCGTCGGTCTCGAGCGTGGAATCCTCGCCGCGCCTTAGGGCGGCAATGCGCGCCTCGCTTATGTCGAAGCCTATAACGGGCCGCCTCACGCCAAAGGCGACGGCGAGTGGAAGCCCGACGTAGCCGAGCCCGATAATCGCTATCTTCTTATCATCCAGATTCACCTGTCCCGGCTCCGTATCTTTACCTGTTCATGCTCAGGATTATCGGACGTAGCCAAACCACAGCTACCGCACTTCCGGGTGAAACCGGAAGTTTTCACATGCAGTCGTGAAATTGCGAAACGAGAACGAACGCCCTCTGATCACGCAATTCCGACAAGACCCCTGGACTCCAGATCGACAGGGATTTCGCCATTCATGAAAGAGATCAGGACCCGGGCGCGCCCTGTAGGATCAAGCCTATCAAGGCGACCTATCAACTCCGCAAAAGGACCTGATACAATTCGAACCGAAGATCCCGGCAAAAGGCCACCGCTGAAATCAAGCAGGCCGTCTTTGCCGGTCAATGCAATGAACCGCTCGACTAAGCCAAAAGGGACCGGAAGCGGCCTATCCCCTTGCGTGATCAAAGAGCGGATACCGATAGTCCCGTTGACAGAGCGCCAGCGTTGCTGAGTGACGTCGAAGGCTACAAACATGTACCCGGGAAAATACGCTGATATTCGTTTTGAGAGCCGCCGGGCGTGACGAACTGTTCTCTCCCCACGTGGCACGAAAGAAGCAAAACCCTGCAGGCGAAGATGTTGTTCAGCTATGGACTCCTTACCCTGAAGTACGCCAGCCACATGCCAACGGACTCCAAGGTCGGCGCGTGCCTTCTCATGCTCGCCGTTGACGCCGGCTGCCGTCATCGGCACTTCAGACACGGCCATGGTCTCAGCCCGATTCCCTGTTCTATTCATGTTGGTGGGCCATGCTCACCCGTTGACCAATATACGCCGTCGCAAGCGTGAGCCTCTCGAAAGGGTCTCGCTTGCGTTGATCATAAATCTTGGCAAGCGGCAAAATATCCAGCAACTGGTCGGCTTTGGCAGGGTCTAATGCCGGGAAGTGGACTGTTTCGACGTCTTGATCTTCGGTCTTGGCCATTTCGTTATCCTTCTGGTCGACGATCTCACTGATGTGCGCATGCTCTTTTTGCATTGCACGAGGGCTCCTTTCGCGCTGGGCAAGCCAAGCGCCGAGTTTTCGTTCGCCGGTCGTTATCTTCTCTACCGTTTCTCACTAGTCGAGGATGGCGATGTCACACGCGGCTTACCGAGTGCAAAATGACATGTACACGTTAGCACAGTATATAACTGTCCAAATAATTTTAGTTGTTAAGCTTATGCTACATTGTGGCGCGCGCCCTTTACAATTTTGACGCGGTTATGATTTTGTCATTGCGGAAGATCTGAGCGTGCCGTTTCAGCCATACTCAAGTAATTACTCACGCCCTTGTCAGGGGCAAGAATCCCTGAACCTATGGGGATTATGGATCGCACTGGCACCGTAACGTTAACCGGGCATCGATCAAAATGTGGGATCTGGCGGCATGACCAGATTTTCCCGTGATCCTCTTTATCGTCGCCACCGATTTCCGGCGCAGGTGATTGCCCATGCCGTTTGGCTCTATTTCCGGTTTCCGCTCAGCCTGCGGATGGTCGAGGATATGCTGGCAGCTCGTGGCGTCATCGTCTTCTCACCAGACCGTGCGACTTTGGGCTGAGAAATTTGGCAGACACTTTGGGCGTTGGTGCGCGGATATGAAATCGAACGCATTTCGATCTTTAATGTAGTTGGTTATGCCTGCGTGACTTGACGCCGGATAGACTCCGGGCGTGCCCATGCCAGCATGCGGTTGAGAACGATGCAACCGATGGCAACCTCGGTCTGTTGAGCCGGAAGAGAGCGTGCTCGCAGGCCCCGTCCGATCAGCCCCTTGTATCGTCCGATGGCTGTTTCGCTCAGCGCCCGCTTGCCGTAGCCGGTGGCTGCCTGCCATTTCAGCCGACCGTCGCTGCGATTGCGGCAATGTGCTTGTCCCTTTTACCAGGCGGTCCGGTATCACCGCTTTCCACCGCCGTGGAACGCGGTGGAATGACGATGTTCGCGGTTGCTGTTGCGCTGTGCTGCAGGATAGACTGATAGGTTGGCTTGCCGTCATAGGCTCCGTCGGCTGTGAACTGGTCGATCTCGCCGTCGATCTGATCGAGCAGCGGTGCCACCTGGGAAGGATCATCCGTGTCCTGATCTGTCAGCCTTTGGGCAATGATCGCGCCACTTTTGGCATCCACTGCCAGATGCAGCTTGCGCCAGTTGCGACGTGATCTGGCGCCATGTTTCTGCTCCAGCCATTGCCCGGCGCCGTAGACTTTCAATCCCGTGCTATCGACAAGCACATGCAGCGGGCCGTCCGGCAGCGGCGGGTTTCGTCGGGCTGATGGCTCCCACTTCTGTGCCCGACGGCTCAGCGTCGTATGATCTGGAACTGGGACTTTCAGCCCCATGAGATCCAGCAGCGAGTGGAGCAATCCCTCGGTCTGGCGCAGCCGCATTGCGAAGACGCAACCCAGCGTCAGCGCTGTCTCAATGGCGAGATCGGAATACCGGGCTTGGCCGCCGCGGGTCTTGCGTCGCGGAGCGCGCCATCCCGCCAGTGCCTCCGGCGTTACCCATAAGGTCAGGCTACCACGCCGGCGCAGACCTGCTTCGTAGTCACGCCAATTCGTCACCCTGAATGTCATCTTTCCGACGTGATGACGACGATCTGCGTTGTGTTTGTACGGCATGGCTCAGCGTTGGTGCATGGATCTTTTGTCAACGGTTTGGCGATAGGCAGGCAGGATCGAAATCAGCTTGATTTGAGTGCCATGCCGTACAAACACAACGCAGATCGTCGTCATCACGTCGGAAAGATGACATTCAGGGTGACGAATTGGCGTGACTACGAAGCAGGTCTGCGCCGGCGTGGTAGCCTGACCTTATGGGTAACGCCGGAGGCACTGGCGGGATGGCGCGCTCCGCGACGCAAGACCCGCGGCGGCCAAGCCCGGTATTCCGATCTCGCCATTGAGACAGCGCTGACGCTGGGTTGCGTCTTCGCAATGCGGCTGCGCCAGACCGAGGGATTGCTTCACTCGCTGCTGGATCTCATGGGGCTGAAAGTCCCAGTTCCAGATCATACGACGCTGAGCCGTCGGGCACAGAAGTGGGAGCCATCAGCCCGACGAAACCCGCCGCTGCCGGACGGCCCGCTGCATGTGCTTGTCGATAGCACGGGATTGAAAGTCTACGGCGCCGGGCAATGGCTGGAGCAGAAACATGGCGCCAGATCACGTCGCAACTGGCGCAAGCTGCATCTGGCAGTGGATGCCAAAAGTGGCGCGATCATTGCCCAAAGGCTGACAGATCAGGACACGGATGATCCTTCCCAGGTGGCACCGCTTCTCGATCAGATCGACGGCGAGATCGACCAGTTCACAGCCGACGGAGCCTATGACGGCAAGCCAACCTATCGGTCTATCCTGCAGCACAGCGCAACCGCGAACATCGTCATTCCACCGCGTTCCACGGCGGTGGAAAGCCGTGATGCCGGACCGCCTGGTCAAAGGGACAAGCACATTGCCGCAATCGCAAGCGACGGTCGGCTGAAATGGCAGGCAGCCACCGGCTACGGCAAGCGGGCGCTGAGCGAAACAGCCATCGGACGATACAAGGGGCTGATCGGACGGCGCCTGCGAGCACGCTCTCTTCCGGCTCAACAGACCGAGGTTGCCATCGGTTGCATCGTTCTCAACCGCATGCTGGCATGGGCACGCCCGGAGTCTATCCGGCGTCAAGTCACGCAGGCATAACCAACTACGTCGACGATCGAAATGCGTTCGATTTCATATCCGCGCACCAACGCCGCCAGCATATCCTCGACCATCCGCAGGCTGAGCGGAAACCGGAAATAGAGCCAAACGGCATGGGCAATCACCTGCGCCGGAAATCGGTGGCGACGATAAAGAGGATCACGGGAAAATCTGGTCATGCCGCCAGATCCCACATTTTGATCGATGCCCGGTTAACGTTACGGTGCCCAGGTATGCATTCAGCCCCCGCGCCGTTTGAAAATATTGCTGCCTCTATTCGAGGCCCGTGCGGGACCTTCCCGGCACCTCATGATGCTTTCTCCATGGACCACTGAACGCGCTCTGCGAGGAAAGCCGCAAACGGGCGTACGTCCATATCCACACTCGCGCTTTCCAACCCCGCCAGGTACCGGTCACGGTCTTCCACCCTCACAACTGTCCACGGGTAGCCACCTGAAGCCAGCATCGCGTTCATGAGAAAACGCGCCATGCGGCCGTTACCATCGGGATAGGGGTGGATGTACCCAACAAGCCAATGGCCAAGCACAGCGCGGACCGAAGGTTCAGTCTCCTTCTCCAGCAGGTCAAAGAGGGCCGCCATTCCTTTCGGCACCGCATCAGAGCGGGGCGGCACGTGGCGCGATCCGCGCAGGTAGACAGGATGACTGCGGTAACCGGCGAGTGCCCCGGCACGCAGGATACCCGCGGCAACGGAAGGCTGGAATAATTCCCGATACCAGTCTCGATGCGCTTCACGCACGAAGGCGCCGGGCGGCGCCCCGCGAATAATTTCAGTGACGGAGTCTCGCACTTTCTGAAACGCCTGCCAGTATCCGCGCGCCGCTAGGGCATCGCGGTTCTTGCGGTCTTGTTCATCTATTTCCGGGTTCCACCCCCCTTGGCGTACCCGGTCGATGAGGTCCGGCGTAACGCTGTATCCTTCAATCGAAAGCGAATGGTAAGCGTCACGCTTGTAGATGTCCTCGACGAATTTCAAATAAGGGCGGGGGTCGGCAGGAAGGCCGGGAGCAGCAGGAAAACTATCAATGACCGCCTGCCGTGCGTTATCCCAGATCGCGTGAATTCTGCCGACGATCGGCGCTACACCTTTGATAGTTACAGGTACGTTCTGCTGCTCGCTGAATGGGTCCGTCTCGCGAACATCATACCCTGCCCCCTTCATTGACTTGAGGATTTCGTCCGCAAAGAGGGCCGTCCGGCGCGCCTGAACGCACCGGCCAGACGTCCGGCAACGGCAGAGTGTCCGCCATCCAGAAGCCTGCTCAAAACCCCGGAAACGTCTTTGACGGCGGCGAGTGCGACCTGGGCTTCAATCGGTGAACGGTGGAAGAATGCCTCCGGGACTTTCACCAGAGCTGCGTCGAGGGCAAAGAGGCGAAGCCCGTCTTTTTCGACCACGTCTTCCTGAGCGAGTATCTGCTTCTGCCGGAGATCGTAAAGCGAGGTTCCGAACAAAAGCTGCAGAGTGTTGTTGCCGCCCTTGGGAGTGTAGACAATGACCTGAGAAGGGATAGCGGTCGCTTCGGCATGCAGCAGAACCGATTGCTCGGGAGAAAGGTGCCAGTCGTTCCCGAAACGGTCCCGGCAATACAGGGCACAAAACTCCCAAAATGATGCGTACCAAGGGGTGGTGTCACCTTCCTGCGCGTGTGGGCCGGTGGATATCAGCCACCCCTTTATAACCTCACGTAAGAAGCCATTCTGGAGAAGCCGCTCGCGATGAACCCGCTTGATTTCTTCGGACTTGATCACGCGGCGCCCACCACTCTGCAGTGCCTTGAGGGCGTCGAGCGCGTCAGCGAGTTTTTCATTAGGAGTGGCCATAGCCGAATCTCTGCAAGTTTTTAGTGTTGTACAAAAACAAGTATATGATGCTGATCCATTGCAAGTCAATTGTGACGCGTTAAAACACGTATATTATGACGTGCTGACGCACGTTTGTTATGATAAACTACTGATTTTTATGATATAACTTGCGTGTTCGGCGCGAGGGATCGTCACCCGCAGGGGCCCAGACGCCCTGCGGCTCGGGGTGTCGGCCTAGAGCCTGACCCACCGGAGCCTTGGCGCAGGTGGGACGCGGCCCTCCCTCTCCCTCTCAAAATCATCATCCCGGCCCCGCCGCCGCGCCTGCTCCCTTTCAGCCTTCCGCTCCGCCCGCGAGATGCGCGGCACGGCCACACCATCCCCGCCATCGCCGCCGCCATCCTCCGAACCATCCCGCGCCGCCCGCGCAAAATCCCCCGCCAGATCGACGGCACTCTTCCACGGCTCCTCCCGCTCCAGCGCCTCATGGTGTGCCTGCCGCAGGTCGGTCTCAGGCTCGTACCGCGGCGTTGTATCTTTTATTGGTGTGGGTTTAGGCAAGCGGTAACCGCAATAGGCTTTGTAGCGTAGCCATGCCTTTCAAACACAATACCAGCCGCCGCCATCATATTGAGAAGATGAAGTTCAGGGTGACGAACTGGCCAGAATATGAGGCAGGACTTCGTCATCGCGGCAGTTTGACCCTGTGGGTGGCGTTGGTGCGCGGATATGAAATCGAACGCATTTCGATCATTAATGTAGTTGGTTATGCCTGCGTGACTTGACGCCGGATAGACTCCGGGCGTGCCCATGCCAGCATGCGGTTGAGAACGATGCAACCGATGGCAACCTCGGTCTGTTGAGCCGGAAGAGAGCGTGCTCGCAGGCGCCGTCCGATCAGCCCCTTGTATCGTCCGATGGCCGTTTCGCTCAGCGCCCGCTTGCCGTAGCCGGTGGCTGCCTGCCATTTCAGCCGACCGTCGCTTGCGATTGCGGCAATGTGCTTGTCCCTTTGACCAGGCGGTCCGGCATCACCGCTTTCCACCGCCGTGGAACGCGGTGGAATGACGATGTTCGCGGTTGCTGTTGCGCTGTGCTGCAGGATAGACTGATAGGTTGGCTTGCCGTCATAGGCTCCGTCGGCTGTGAACTGGTCGATCTCGCCGTCGATCTGATCGAGCAGCGGTGCCACCTGGGAAGGATCATCCGTGTCCTGATCTGTCAGCCTTTGGGCAATGATCGCGCCACTTTTGGCATCCACTGCCAGATGCAGCTTGCGCCAGTTGCGACGTGATCTGGCGCCATGTTTCTGCTCCAGCCATTGCCCGGCGCCGTAGACTTTCAATCCCGTGCTATCGACAAGCACATGCAGCGGGCCGTCCGGCAGCGGCGGGTTTCGTCGGGCTGATGGCTCCCACTTCTGTGCCCGACGGCTCAGCGTCGTATGATCTGGAACTGGGACTTTCAGCCCCATGAGATCCAGCAGCGAGTGAAGCAATCCCTCGGTCTGGCGCAGCCGCATTGCGAAGACGCAACCCAGCGTCAGCGCTGTCTCAATGGCGAGATCGGAATACCGGGCTTGGCCGCCGCGGGTCTTGCGTCGCGGAGCGCGCCATCCCGCCAGTGCCTCCGGCGTTACCCATAAGGTCAGGCTACCACGCCGGCGCAGACCTGCTTCGTAGTCACGCCAATTCGTCACCCTGAATGTCATCTTTCCGACGTGATGACGACGATCTGCGTTGTGTTTGTACGGCATGGCACTCAAATCAAGCTGATTTCGATCCTGCCTGCCTATCGCCAAACCGTTGACAAAGGATCCATGCACCAACGCTGCCAGCATATCCTCGACCATCCGCAGGCTGAGCGGAAACCGGAAATAGAGCCAAACGGCATGGGCAATCACCTGCGCCGGAAATCGGTGGCGACGATAAAGAGGATCACGGGAAAATCTGGTCATGCCGCCAGATCCCACATTTTGATCGATGCCCGGTTAACGTTACGGTGCCGACAGGGCAACCAAGGGAACGACGCACCTGCACCAAATATGCGGAAGAACCCCTGATTGACGCTGCGCTCTCACGTTGATTGCCGCGCCGCATTTTTGGGCCGGTGCTGGCGATCATGCCTTATGACACCGTCGAGGAGGCGATCGGCACCGCCAACGACACCGTCTATGGCCTGGCCTCCTACATCCAGGCCAAGGACATCAAGAAGGCCCGTGAAGTCGCCGCCCGGATGCGCACCGGCAATGTCTACATCAACTATCCCCAGTGGGACGCCGGCCTGCCTTTCGGCGGCTACAAGCAATCCGGCAACGGCAGAGAATACGCCGAATACGGGCTTGAGGATTTCCTCGAGATCAAGGGCATCGCGGGCTACGAAGCGGCGGAGTAGGGGCTACCCTTCTGGATCGGCAACCAGCCGATCCCGGTGCTGGAGGAAGCCGGTGCGGCTTCATTCTTCCCGGAAAGCTTTCTGGATCTGATCCGACAGCGGCTTCACCAGATAGGAAAGCATCGTCCGATCGCCCGTCGGGAAGAACACTTCGGCCGGCATGCCCGGCGCCAGCGCCAGCCCGTGCAGCTTGGCGACCTCGGTTTTCGGCAGCGTCACCCGCGCAACATAGAAGGCTGCTCCGGTGCGCTCTTCGGTGGTGAGATCCGCCGAGATCCGCGACAGCGTCCCGGTCAGTTCCGGCGTGGTTTGCCGATTGAAGGCCGACAGGCGCAAAATCGCATTCTGGCCCATCGTCACCTGGTCGATATCCTGCGGCGCGATATGCGCTTCAACGGTCAGGTCGTCCGTTACCGGTACGATCTGCATCACCTGCTCGCCGGGCGTGATGACCCCGCCGATCGTATGCACGGCCAGCTGCAGCACCACGCCATCCTGCGGGCTGCGCAGATCGATGCGCTTCAACTGGTCCTCGGCCGCTACCTTGCGTTCGACGAACTCGGAGATCTTCCCTTGCGTTTCGCGTAAATCGGTCGCGACCTCACTGCGAAGATCCTGGTCGATCTGGATGATCTGCAGTTCGATCTCGGCCGCCTTGCCTTTCACCTGGGCTATTCCCGCGGTCAGCTGCCCATGCTCGCCTTCGAGCCGCACCGCGTCCCGTTCCAGCGACGTCATGCGCTCGATTCCTATCAGCTTGCGACGCCACAGGGACCGCACGCCTTCCAGCTCGATCTGGATCAGCTCGATCTCGCGGCGCTTGGCCTGCAGCTGCTCGGTCAGGCCGGCGGTCTCCTGCGTCAACTGGGCGATCCGTTCGCGCAACTGCGATCGCTGGCCGGACCGCGCCTGGCGCCTGAAATCGAACAACGATTGTTCTCCGGCCATCGATGCGGCGACACCCGCTTCGTCGCGCCGCGATGTCAAGACCTCCGGGAAGCTGATCGTGTCCTTGCCGTCACGCTCTGCCTCCAGGCGCGCCAACCGTGCATAAAACTCATCCAGACCTTTTGAGACGATCGCCAGGTTGGCGCGCGTTGTCGTCTCATCCAGGCGCACCAGAATATCGCCCGCTTTGACCCGGTCGCCTTCACGCACCCTGATCTCGCCGACCACGCCACCCGTCGGATGCTGAACCTTCTTTACATTGGAATCGACCACCAGCCGGCCAGCTGCGATCACCGCACCCGACATTTTGGTCACTGCCGCCAGGCCGCCAACACCGCCGACGAGCAGCAGACAGGTAGCAACCCCAGCCACGAGATAGCGGTGGACCTGCCTATGATGCAAAGCGGCTCTGTCCTCGCTCATGCCGGAACCCCTCTCTCCGTGGCGGCAACGACCTTGAGCGGTGCTGCCGTTCGGAAAACCTTGTTCAGCACCTCATCCTTCGGACCGAAGGCCTGCACATGCCCATTGGCCATCACCAGCACGGTATCGACATTGGCCAGGACAGTGGATCGGTGTGCGACGACGATAACGATGCCGCCGCGGTCCCTGATGCCCTGGATGGCGGCGGACAAGGCCACTTCACCGTCTGCATCGAGATTGGAATTCGGCTCGTCCAGGATGACCATGAACGGATCGCCATAGAGAGCGCGCGCAAGGGCGATGCGCTGCCGTTGCCCCGCCGACAGCGACGCGCCGGCTTCGCCAACCCTTGTGTCGTAACCGTCGGCCAGATGCACGACGAGATCATGCACGCCGGCGGCCTTGGCCGCCGCAAGCACCATATCGGATGACGCATCCGGGTCGAAGCGGGCGATGTTCTGCGCAATCGTTCCATCAAACAGCTGCACATCCTGCGGCAGATAGCCAATATGTTTGCCCAGCTCGTCGGTCGGCCACTGGTCAAGCGTCGCGCCGTCCAGCCGCACGGCGCCCCGCGCCGGCAGCCAGACACCGGCAAGCGCACGCACCAGCGACGATTTACCGGAAGCGCTCGGGCCGATGACCCCCAGACCCGCTCCCTTGGCCAGTGAAAAATTGGCGTCCCACACTACCGGCGTCCGTTCGCCCGGCGGCGCGACACTGACATTCTCAACCGCCAACACGCTGACAGGCGCGGGCAGGGTTACGCCGGTTGCGCCTTCCGGCAGCGCGGACAACAACTGCTTCAGGCGTGCCCAGCTTTGCCGCGCCGCAATGAAACCCTTCCAATGCGCTATCGCCAGTTCGATCGGAGCCAGCGCCCTGCCCATCATGATCGAGCTTGCGATCATGATGCCGCCGGTCGCCTCTTGCTGGATGACCAGATAAGCGCCGATCGCCAGCATGGCCGATTGCAGCATCAATCGCAGGATCTTGGAAATCGTGCCAAGCGTTCCCGCCACATCGCTGGCTGCGGCATGGGCGTTCAGGTACTCGGCGTTGACGGCATGCCATCGTTCGGCGATACGCCCGCTAAAACCCATGGCCTGCATGGCTTCGGCATTGCGCCTTGTCGCCTCGGCCAAGGTGCTGCGGACGGCTGCGTGCTGTCCGGCGATCCTTGTCGGGCCGCGGGTCCGGAATTCGGCCAGAAGCGTCAGCGCAAACAGCACAACAGCGCCGGCAAGCGCGGTAACGCCGATCCAGAAATGAAAGATGAAACAGATACCGATATAGAGCGGCATCCATGGCAGGTCGAACAGCGCGGTCGGTCCGGCACTGCCGATAAAGGCGCGAACCTGATCCAGATCCCGCAAGGGTTGCAGCCCGTCGCCAGAAGGCTTGGCGCGCAACGGCAGGCGCATCAGCGCCGAATAGACCGACGGGCTCAGCTTTGCGTCCAACCCCTGTCCCAGCCGCACCATGAGGCGAGAGCGGATCAGCTCCAGCACCCCTTGAAACACGAACAGTGTTCCCGCAAGCACCGCCAACCCGACCAGCGTCGGCACGCTGCGACCCGGAACGACCCGGTCATAGACTTGCAACATGAAGAACGAGCCGGTCAGGGTCAGCACGTTGACGACCCCGCTCATCAGGACAATGCCCGAAAAAGCACGTCGAAAGGACGACAGGATTCCAACCAGCGTAAGCGGCGGCGATGGCGTCAGCTGCATGCGAGCTCGCAATCAGGATATGGCATCTCGCCCCTCAATACGTAACTGCCTTGAGTATGACATGAACGGGCAAGCCCGCCTCGAACTGGGCGCTGCCCCGTGCGACCAGCCAGCCATCCGCACGCTCCAGGCGCGCAACGATCCGCAGCGTTGGTGAAGCCGTCGAGTTTGCGGGCAGGGGCAGGGAAAATTCTATCGTCTTTGAGCCGCCCTCGCTTTTGAGACTGGTTTTGGCGGCGCGACGCCGCGCACTGTCCTGAATGGCGGGGTCCTCGAGGTAGATCTCGAGATGACCTTCCGGGATGACCTTGCCGCCCACGAACGTGACTGCGCCGCGAATATCTGTCGATTGCGCAGCGGCTGCTCCGGCTGCCCCGGCGGCCGCGGCGACAGCCGCAACTCCTGCGGCCATTAACACTGTGCGGCGGTCGGTCATTGCGTCCTCTCCCTTTTCGCTGCGGCGACGCGCTTCAGGAGGGAAGCCTGAAAGCCCCCCTCCTGGTAACGCGTTAGATGACAATGAAGTCCGCAGCCGAAAGATCCAGATTTGTGTTCAGGTGCGCAAATTGAATGGCTGCTTCCTGTCCAGAACCATCGGCGTCGTAAGACAATATTCCATTGTCGGTATCGTAGATGATGCGGTCGTCGGCATCATGAGCAGCACCGGCTGCACTCTTGTAGAATGAGCCCAGGGCGAGGGCGCCGTCGCCGCCAACGCTGGCAAAGATCAGGTTGTCGAGCAGGATCGTATCGTCGGCGACCTTGAAGTCCTTGATCCAGTCGATATTGCCGTTCCCGAGTTCTGTCGAGAAGCGGAAATAGTCCTGGCCCGCGCCGCCGGTCAGCGTGTCGGCAGCCAGCCCGCCATCCAAAAGGTCGTTGCCGCCGCCGCCGGAGAGCGTATCGGCGCCCGCAACCCCCGGCTGAGCCGGCGCAGGCGGGAATTCGACCGATACGTTGAGCTTGTAGGTCGAGCCCTCCGGCACGGATTCCACCCAGCCATCGCCGGGAGCCGTGTCCGACCATTTGCCTTCCAGAATATAGTAGGTTCCGGTTTCCTGAACGATAAAGCTCGTGCTCGAATCCCGGCCGTTGTTGGAGCCCGGGTCGTTGCCGCCGTCGTCGTTCTGGGCGACGACATTGCCATCGCTGTCCAGCAGCCTGACGATGCTGTCATGGACATTGGGGTCGGCAATTCCATCGATGTCGATGGTGATGATCGTCCCGGCCGCCAGGTTGAGGCTGTAATATCCGCCGAGGCCGTTTCCGGTCGCGTTGACGGTGGTGTGAAGGGTGGTCGTCGAATCGAAGATATCGGGATCGGCGGCCAGCGAGAAGTTGTTCGAGATGTCGAAGGCGGTTGAGGTCGAATTGTTCGTCGCATCGGGTCCGAGCGTGGCGTAGCCGGTGCCCATGCCCGGGCGGGGCGGAGCATCGCCCTGATAGGCGAAATCGCCGAGCAGGGTGTCATCGCCGCCGCCACCGTCGATCTTGTCGGCGCCGCCCTGGCCGGTCAGCACATTGGCCGAACCGTCGCCCGTCAGGCGATCGTTGAAACCCGAACCGGCCAGATTTTCGATCGAGATATAGGTGTCGCCGCCGGATTTGCCGCCACCCAGCTTAAGGCTGAGCCCGCTGGCCGCGTCGGCGTAGTCCGCCGTGTCGCTGCCGGCGCCGCCATTCAATGTGTCGGCGCCGCCCCCGCCGGTCAGCGTGTCGTTGCCGGCGCCCCCTGAAAGTTTGTTGGCCTGGGCATTGCCGATGAGATGGTCGTCGAAGAAGGAACCGACGGCGTTTTCGAAACCGACGAGGATGTCGTGCCGGATAACCGTGCCGCGCCCGACGATCTGCACCGGGCCATCGCCGTCGCCGCCGCTGGCCGTGCCATTGGCGAGGTCGATCGTCACACCCGATGAGCTGCCTTCGTAGACGACCGTATCGATACCGGCGCCGCCATCCAGATAGTCCTGGCCGGCGCCGCCGATGATGGTGTCGTTGCCGGCCTCACCGTACAGGATGTCGCCGTCATTGCCGCCATCCAGTATGTCGTTGCCGCCGCCGCCATTGAAATAGTCGCCGCCGCCCCGGCCCCAGAAATGATTTGCCGCCGACGTACCTATGAAACGGTCGATGCGGTCATCGGACCCGATCAGGTTCTCGATGCTGTAGAAGGTGTCGCCCGTAGCGGTGCCGCCATTGGCAACGTTCGTGGCGAGGTTGACGAGCAGTTGGAAGGGGCTTTCCTTGCTGAAGTCGACCGTGTCGACGCCCGCGCCGCCCCTGAATATGTCGATGCCATCCTGGCCGCTCAGCGTATCGTCGCCGGCGCCGCCGTCGAGAATATCGTTGCCCTGGCCGCCGAGGATCGTATCGTTGCCGCCGCCGCCATAGAGCGTGTCATTGCCGTCGTCGCTCTCGGTCTGGTCTTCAAGGTCGGCGACATCGATGGTGTTGTTGATGTCGCGGCTGGCGAGCGAGTCGCGGCCGCCGATGATGAGGTCATCGCCGCCCTGACCGAAGATCGTGTCGTTGCCGGCGCCGCCGTCGAGCGTATTGTTCCCGTTGTCGCCGATGATCGGTGGTGGGGTTTCGGTGCCACCGCCTCCAGGCTGGAGTGTCGACTCGTCGGCGTAGATGATGTGTTCGACGTTGGCGATTTTCCGGATATTCAAGTTCCGGGACAGCAGAACGACCGTGTCGTTCCCGCCATTGGCTTCCTCGCGCACGATGTCGTCGAGGGAGTCGACGAAATAGATATCGTCGCCGCCATTGCCGGCCATGCGGTCGCCGCCGCCGCGGCCATCCAGCACGTTGTTTCCGTCGTTGCCGATCAGGACGTCGTCATGGCTGCTGCCGATGCCGTTCTCGATGTAGTAGTCGGTCCCATCGGCGTTGTGCCCGGCAAAGATCGACACATTGTTG
Organism: Mesorhizobium huakuii; assembly: GCF_014189455.1. Lineage (NCBI taxonomy): Bacteria > Pseudomonadati > Pseudomonadota > Alphaproteobacteria > Hyphomicrobiales > Phyllobacteriaceae > Mesorhizobium > Mesorhizobium huakuii. The sequence goes on along the minus strand of NZ_CP050298.1, from coordinate 197,361 downwards.
CTGTGGCCGTTGACGCTGGAGAACTGTCCGGCGCGCAGGTCAAGGATCGTGCCCGCCGTCGAGCCGGAGAAGTCGATCGTGTCGGTTCCGCCGGTGTCATGGATCACAAAACCGATATCGTGCTGCATGCCCGAGGAGGTCAGCCGGTATCCATCCACAGTACTGCCGAAGCCGTAGACGTTGTCGCCCGTGTTGAGGTCGATGTGCTGATAGGTGCGCACCCCGTTCTCGTCGACGGTCGAGAAAAAGCGGCGGATGACCGCCTCGATGTCGGCCATCATCGGCGTTGCTGCCGACCAGCGGGTGGGTTCACCGACATCGATCCCGTCGAAATAGGACATGACGCTGTATTGCTGGCGGTCGTAGGTCCAGGTCGCATTGTTCAGATAATTGATCTGCACGCCGCCGGGACCGCTGTAATTGTAGAGGCCGGGATGGTTCAGGCCGAACTCATGGCCGAATTCATGGATGAAGGAATCGAACACATAGCCGCCAATATCCGTCTTGTTGTGCTCGGTGTCGTGGAAACGCTGACCAATGCTGACATAGCGGTCGTTGGAATAGGCGCTGCCGTCGTCCTCCTCGCCCAGTTCGGGGCTGACAACCTGCATCCAGTCGGTTGCGCTGTTGTAGGGTGCGTTGTCGACGATTTCGAACTTCAGAGGGGTGACACTGGCCCACATCTGCAAGGCGCCGATCGCCGCGGCCTTGTATTCGGGATGGTCATTGAGGTCGGAGACATTGATCCGTAGCGTGCCCGCCGCGATCGCCGGCGTCAGCGACCGGTCCAGCGCTCCAAGGTAGGTGAGGTAGGCCTCGTAGTCTTCGCTTTTGCCGTACGGGTTATCCGGCGTCTGGTCGTTGACCCACCATTGATCGCTGGTTTGGCTTGGGTTCGGCATCCTTGGGACTCCTTGTCTCACAGCCGTGGCAATTACGGTTGCTTGGGCCAAACAATTCAAATTCAAGTTCATGCTGATCTCGTTCCCATTCTGTGTATTGTTCTTCGCTGATCTGGATCGACGAGCTATCGGGCTGACCGGCGTCCGCAAGCGCCTGCGCGGCAGCCACTGGGTGAAGACTGAGTGGACGGTCAACACAAAAATCTGGATGACGCTCCCCTCACATTGTATCGGCGCAACGTTTGCGGATCATCCGTTGCACTAATCGTGCCAAAGGAATAAGCTTTCAATCGCCTGCGTGGTAAGCTGCCTTGCGTGTCCGACCTCCGACATTTGGTTGTAGACCCGACACTCTCGTCCTCGCTCGGGGCTTGTCGCAAATTCGGACCCTTAACTGGGCGTTGTCACGTTGTTTGCAATGTGGGCGCGTGAGGCCGATACCGCGCTTTTCAGGCAGGCCGTGCACTCACGGCTTCCCACGCGGCCATGGCTTGGCGTCGATGGGTTCGAATTTGTGCGGCGGAGCGGTTGGTCTGGGATGGGACGAAGAGATTTCGAACGGCGGAGAAGATCGACACGAAATGCTGCAATGAGCCGACCGACCGGAAACCCTGTCGCGTTCGTTCCCGTTTTCGTCCAAACAGCACGGGCCACGATTTCGATCGGATAGCGGTGGTTCTTGTAGGTCGGTGCACTCACGGTCATGGGCGCGCTGCTACCTCAATTTCCTTACCCCTCAATCAATGTGACACCACCTGCGCACCCTCTCGTGAATGCGCTCGGCAAAGGCTTCGGCGAAGCGGTCGGCCAGCGCCTTGACCATGATCGACGAATAATCGTCATTGGCCCTCTCGAAACGTTCGGCGATCGCCACCTCCTCGATGCCGGCGGTGACGATGAAGCCGCCGATGTAATCTGGCTTGCCGCTATCCACTGGCGCGACGAAATCAGACAGTGCGACATTGGCCTTGCCGTCGCGCCTGGTCAGTTGCTGGCGCAAGGTGAAAAATGTCGCTAGTGCCTTGATTCCAACACTTGGTGCCCACGTCTGACGGCTGCGATGATGTTGTCAGGGTCTGCTTTCCAAAGGAACGGCTTTGGCTCTTCGTTGTGCTCTTTGAGAAATCGGTTGATGGCTGCCTGAAGATCAAGATCGTGTCCCAGGGAGTTCTCTAATCGGCTTTGTCAACGGGCTCCTTTCTCCTCGTTGATGCAGCGCGTGCCGGGCTCAGGGTTCTCTCCGGGGTCGATCGCAAGGATCGCCGCATGTTTGCGTTGGAACGGGTGGGTCGAAGTGGTGTTCGCGGTTCCGTTGGACCGCATGCGTGGGAGCGACCTCATCCGTGCAGCGTCCCGGCAAGGACGCATCTCGGGAATTGGAGTTGTTAGGGAATCGAAAGCTCCTCCTCAGGCTGCAGCAGCAGAGTGGCGGAACGGCTCGTTCGTCTTCCACATGGCGTGGAGGATAACGGCGGGTGGTGTCACATTGATTGAGGGGTAAGGAAATTGAGGTAGTGACCGTGAGTGCACCGACCTACAAGAACCACCGCTATCCGATCGAAATCGTGGCCCGTGCTGTTTGGCTCTACTTCCGCTTCAATCTGAGCCTGCGCGATGTCGAGGAAATGCTGCTCGAACGCGGGATCGTCGTTTCCTACGAGACCATCCGCCGATGGTGCCGAAAGCACGGCCCTGATTATGCGCGCCGCATACGCCGCAAGTCGCCGACGAAAGACGATGTCTGGCACCTGGATGAAGTCGTGGTGCGCATCAACGGTCAGAAATGCTGGTTGTGGAGAGCGGTTGATCAGGACGGATATGTGCTCGACGAGATTGTCCAGACGCGTCGCAACACCAAGGCCGCCCGGCGCCTGCTGACGCGACTTCTGAAGAAGCAGGGTCTGCCGCCAAAGCGTATGATCACCGACAAACTGCGCTCCTACGGGGCGGCCCAACGCCAGGTCATGCCGAACGTGGAACACCGCTCGCATAAAGGCTTGAACAACCGGGCGGAGAATTCTCACCTGCCGTTCCGAAAACGGGAACGAACGCGACAGGGTTTCCGGTCGGTCGGCTCATTGCAGCATTTCGTGTCGATCTTCTCCGCCGTTCGAAATCTCTTCGTCCCATCCCAGACCAACCGCTCCGCCGCACAAATTCGAACCCATCGACGCCAAGCCATGGCCGCGTGGGAAGCCGTGAGTGCACGGCCTGCCTGAAAAGCGCGGTATCGGCCTCACGCGCCCACATTGCAAACAACGTGACAACGCCGGTGCGCAAGGAGTTCTGGGGCTACGTGCCAGAGGAATCGTTGGCGTCCGACGAGCTGATCGGCGAACCCTATCGCGGCATCCGCCCGGCGCCCGGCTATCCGGCGCAGCCCGACCATACCGAAAAGGCCACACTGTTCCGGCTGCTCGACGGCGAGCGCAGTGCCGGAGTAAGCCTGACCGAAAGCTGCGCGTGTGGCCGGGTTCCTCGGTGTCCGGCATCTATCTCGCGCATCCCGAAAGCTATTATTTCGGCGTCGCCAAGGTCGAACGCGACCAGGTCGAGGATTATGCGCGCCGCAAGGCGATGCCGTTGGCCGAGGTCGAGCGCTGGCTTGGCCCCATCCTCAACTACGTGAAGGCACACTATGCCGAAGCGGCTGAATAGCGGCGGCAAGCGCTGTCGTCTCTTCGCTTTAACAGTGTCGTTTTCGTGTGGACGGGGCTCAGGTGCTGGTGTTTTGCGCACCAACGCCCATTAAAGATAGAATGAGTTCGAAACGAAGTGATAGTGATCTGTATAAGTAAGTTCTAAAATTCGTTCGTTCAGTTTTGGTAGAAGTAAAGTTTGGCGTTTTCGGCTTTTCAAGCTAGACAGATCTCCGGATCTGGCGCACTATCTTTTCGGAATACAATCTCGAGCTAATATGTAGGGAGGGGACCCATGTCGCGTCCTGGATTGATGGTGCGTGCGCGAATTCTCGCGGGTGTTTTCCTCAGCAGCCTGGGACCGATCGCGGTGCTGCCCGCGGCGGCCGAGATCCTCAATCCACCTGTGCTGCAGGATGACCGCGCGCCGATTGCCAAGCCTGCCCTGACTGAGCTCGCACCTGCTACGCCACTGCCCGGCAACACGCTGCCGGTGCGCGGCGACCGCCTGCTCAATCTCAAGCTCGACTACATCGACAACCAGATCTACAACCCGTCCACGGGCGGCTACGACAAGGTCCATCTGCGCGGCTACACCGGCAAGGGCGTCGATCCCAGCGCTCCTTATGTCTCGCCGACGATCGAGGCAATTCCAGGCGACACGGTACGCGTCACCCTCGACAATCAGTTGCCGGCAGGACCGCAGCCCGGCGACCCCGGCTGCATGCCCGACGGCCAGATGCCCGACATCCCCCACTGCTTCAACGGCACCAATCTCCACACCCACGGGCTGTGGGTAAGCCCATCGGGCAACAGCGACAATGTGCTGTTGTCGATCAACCCGCAGACGCGGTTCACCTATGAATACAACATCCCGTCGGACCATCCTTCCGGCACGTTCTGGTATCACACCCATCGCCACGGCTCGACCGCGCTGCAGGTGTCGAGCGGCATGGCCGGGGCGCTGATCATCCGCGGCAACCGCTTGCCGACCCCGACCGCGCATGGCGACATCGACACGCTGATCCCGACCTCGGCGATCCCCGAGCGGGTGCTGGTGATGCAGCAGATCCAGTATGCCTGCCGCGGGCCGGCGGCGAAGCCCGGAGATCTCGGCCCGATCAAGCAGGACATCAACGGCCACTATTTCTGCGATCCGGGCGATGTCGGCGGCATCGAGGGCTATGACCAGTTCGGGCCGGGCACCTGGCCGGCGTCGGGGCGCTATACCTCGCTCAACGGCAAGGTGTTCAATCCCAACGACCCCTTGAAGGCGACGCAGGGCCAGATCGAGCGCTGGCGCATGGTCCATGCCGGCGTGCGCGACACGATCAGCCTGCAGTTCTTCAAGGTGCTTGACGGCAAGCCGAAGCCGGGGGTGAAAACGCTGCTCAATGCCGACACCACGGCGGCATTCATCAAGGATACGTGCAGCACCACGCCGGTGCCCTATACGCTGATCGCTGCCGACGGGCTGACGATGGCGGCAGCGCAACCGACCAAGCTTGCAACCTTCCAGCCTGGCTATCGCTTTGACGCGCTGATCGTCTTTCCAGAAGCCGGGCGCTACTGCGTGATCGACTCCTCGGCGCCCAAATCGGGAGTGGTCAACGGGCTTGACGTCGGACCGCAACTGCTCGCACTGGTCGACGTCGCGGCGGGAACGCCGGTCGATAATGTGGAAACCTACATCAACCGCAAGCTGGTTGGCCTGGCCGAGGCCAACATGCCCGCGGACGTCAAGCCGGTGGTGGTGGCCGATCTCAAGGCCGGAACGAAATTCACCAGCTTCACGCCGCATCCCGACATCACCGACGACGAAGTGAAGGGCAACGGCACGCAGGAACTGACCTTCTTCATCGACACGACCGGACCGGACACCAAGTTCGAAGTCGGCAACACGCTCAACACGGCCGACGCGAAGCCCTACGAGGCGACCCGCATCGACCGCTCGCTGCCGCTGGGCAAGGCGCAGGAATGGACGCTGCAGTCGCACTTCGTCAGCCATCCGTTCCACATCCACGTCAATCCGTTCCAGATCGTCTCGATCACCGATCCCCTCGGCAAGGACGTCAGCGCGCCGGGTGCGATAGACGACGCCGGCGGTGCGCCCTACGATCCGCAATATGCCGGGCTAAAGGGCGTGTGGAAGGATACGCTGTGGATCAAGAGCCTGATCCCGCAAAACCTGCCCACGGGTTTTTCAGGCATCTACACGATCACGCTGCGCACCCGCTACGAGCGCTATATCGGCGAGTACGTGCTGCACTGCCACATCCTCGACCATGAGGATCAGGGCATGATGCAGAACGTTGCCGTGGTGCTGCCTGACCAGGTGGGCGACGACGCGCAGAGCGACGCCATGCAGATGGATGGGATGCAGATGGGTGGCCACGATGCCCACAAGTAAGGCGCAGGCGCCGGAACCCGATGCGCCGTTTAGATGGAGCGACGTCGAGGCGATCCTAACCGCTGCGGGCGGCAACGATGGACCAGGCAGCCTGACCGGGTTGACGCTGCCGGATTTCCTGACGCTGCAACTGCAGGGCATGCCGCTGATCGCGCCGCTGACCACAACGTGCTGCGGCACGAGCGACGCCAAGGGGCGCGGCGCGCGCTCGGTGCTGGTCCGCGGCTTGCGCGGACTGCCGCCCTTCGACGGCAGGCAGTTCCCCCGCCTGCCCTGGGGCGGCAAGCCGGTCGCCGACGACGACATCGACCGGATCGAGACCTGGATCGAGGAAGGCTGCCCCGGCGAGCTGATCGAGACGGTCGCGCTTGCCGGCGAAGTCAGCGTGACGACCGAGGCCCGCGTCGAGGTGAAGGGGCTTCCCGGCCCCATCTTCGGCCCGGCATCCGATCCCGCGGCATGGCGCTACGCCAAGGGCGAATTGCGCCAGCGCATGGATGTCGATGTGCTCGACGACGCGCAGAAAGAGCGGCTGCGCCATGCATTTCGCGAGCTCTACAAGCTCAACAAATGGGTCGGCGACAAGCGCAGCTACAACAATCTGGCGCTGATCCACCAGAACCATTGCCAGCATGGCTGGGAGCGCTTCCTGCCGTGGCATCGCGTGTATCTCTATGAATTCGAGCAGGCCTTGCAGGATTTCTGCCCCGACGTGACCATGCCGTGGTGGGATTTCCCGGCCGAGCGTTACAAGCCGGACGATCCGGCCAACGGCGCAATCCTTCCTGATGCCTTCAAAGGCTTCCTCACCCAGGACTCGGTGCGCTTCCTGCGCGACAAGGGTTTTCCGGCCAAGATCGACACGCTGGTCGGCCAGTTCTGGGCCAATCCGACGCAAATCTACGACGCGGTCAGCAAGGCATGCGGCAAGGAGTATGTGGCCGGCGAAAACCGCAAGCGGCTGATCGACGCGGTGCTTGAGGCCAATTCGCTGTGGTACCCGCTGCGCTACTCCAGCCAGTTCGGCAAAGGCACGATCAACACCGTCATCCATTACCATTACCCGGCACAGGAGGACATCGACGAGATCCTCAGCCTGCGCACCTTCCGCGACTTCGGCGGCGGCAGCCTCTATGTCGACAGCTTCGGCTTCCTCGACCAGAACCCGCACAACACGATGCACATCTGGACCGGGGGCATGACTGTATGCTTCCAGCAACGCGTTCAACGACATTGGTATCGAGAACGAGGGGCCTCATAGGTGGCGCATGATCTGGAAAATCAACACATTCGGAAGCCTACGGCTATTCTATCAAGATCAGCCTCTTGGGGTACATTTATCGCGAACGTCTAAAGCGTTGATCGGATTGCTTGCGACACACCAAGGTCGCGGCATTCCGCGCGATGAGATCGCGCAGTTGCTTTGGTTAGCCGATTACGACAAAGCTACTCAGCATCGACTAAGCACGATCCTATGGCGACTGCGTCATCTGGGTGATATCGGCGGGCAGGCGGCCGCCAAACAGCTTGTTGTGATCGAGCCGAGCGGAGACATCAGGATCAACGATCGCAATGTCGTCAGCGTCGATCTCGCTGAGTTCGAAGCTGCGGTGGTGCGGTGCCGCATCCGTCGAGATGAGGCATCGCCCGAGGACGTTGCAGTGCTGACGAGGTCGGCAGATTTATATATGGCAGATTTCTTACGCGACGTTGATTTGGAATGGGTGTCGGAAAAGCGGCAGTATCTCCGGCAATGCCACCTGGATATTCTACAGTTTCTGATTGAATGTCACAGCCATCATTGCAAGTACGACGACGTGATTAATTATGCGGATCGGTTTCTGCGAATTGACCCGTATCTCGAGACCGTTCACGTATTTATGATTAAGGCCTGTCTCGCGACAGGGCGGCGATCTATGGCGGCCGCGCACGCCGAAGCGTGCCGATATGCGTTCATGGAGGAGCTTGGTGTGGCCGTCGAACCGGACACGCAGCTGCTGATTTCGTCGCTTACGTCAGCTACCAACCCGCACGTGAGGATACCGGCGAAACGCCAAGTCGAAAGGAGAGCGAGGGCGCGCGTCGACGGCAGCAGCCTCGTTCAATTGAGAGAGGCCTGTTCGCTGGTCGTCGACGTCTGCTCGAGCCTGCTGCTTGAGGCGAAGGATGCAAAGCCCAGCCCGACGCCCCATCAATCCTTTCCTCCCCGGAAATCGGCCGAGCAGTAGGTGATTGCAGCCCAGCTGCACGCTTCCTCAGCGTCTCCAGGATGCCTGCGGTCGGCGAAGACGCCGAAGGCTCGATCTCGCGCAGACCTATTCTCAATTCCTCGTTCCACGTCGACGCAGGCTGACGACTTCCTGGCTTTCGTTACTTCCACCGATTGTAACCGCACTGAGGTCATGACCGAGGGGCGCAGACCGCGTCAACTGTGATCGGGCCGTGATGCCTCTGAGGCGAGCCTGAGAAAACGGGCTGCTAGGTTGGGCTCGTGAATGAATCGGCCGCAATCGTACCGAGGCGGCTGCTTTTGCTGACCAACGGAGGAAATGGCCATGGCTTTGAGTGAACCGGACGTGACAGCGTTCCTGAAGACGTTCGTATCGACATACGAGAAGGGCGACGCGTCGTTCTTCGATCTGTTCGCTGGCGACGCGTCTGTTTTCAGCGTGTCGGTTCCGACCCGCATCGACGGTGCGGAGGAGTACCGGCGAGGCTACGAAGAGCAGTTCCAGGGAAAAAACCGGCGGGCGCAAATCCTTTCACCGGAAATCCGCATCGCCGGCGACGTAGCGGTCGTCACCTATCACAACCGCGTTGCGCTAGACAATCAGTCGACCAACCTGCGGTCGACCCTGGTTCTCTCGCGTGTCGGCAAAGACCTTAAGATCGTGCATCTGCACAACTCACCTCTTGCCTCGCCGGGCGTCAGTGCGACCCGCGGCGGCCGGAGGACGTAACGCTCCTGGAGGAGCGCGTCGCCACCGCTGCGGCCGCTGTGGGCACGCCGAAATAGCGTTAGGATGGGGAGAGGTATCCATGTCCAAAAACGCCCGTCGCAGGACTGCGCTTGTCGGCATCGACGGATTTGCTCCTGCGTTCATGGACCAGTTCCTGGACGCAGAGACGATGCCGGCGCTCGCGGCCCTGAGGGGGCGTGGGTGTGAGGTGCCTCTCCTGTCCACCATTCCCGCATGCACGCCGGTCGCGTGGGCGGCGATGATGACCGGCTGCCATCCCCAGACCAACGGCATCCAAGGGTTCCTCACGGCGCGGCCCGGGCAGCCGCTCGACTGTCGCGTTCCCGGGGTCTTTGCCGACCGGCTCAAGGCTGAGCCGATATGGCAGACGGCCCTGCTCAATGGCCGCCGATCCTACGTGGTGAAGTTTCCAGTATCGTATCCGTCGCAGGCATCGCTGCGCGTCGACGGTGCGGCGGGATGGGGTGGAATCACATGCTTGCACGAAACGGCAGTGGCCGGCACGTCGAGATGGCCCGGGACCGGACAGATTGGCGAGGGGCCGGCGTGGGCCGGCGCAGCGCCCGGTGGCGGCGCGGTGGCGTTTTTGGCCGCCTCTCGCTACCAAACATTTGGGGGCATAGAGCGGTCGAATTCTCATTGGCAATCTTCGATCGGAATACTCATCCTGTTTTGGCGATCGCCTCCACACCGGACTGGTCCCGGCTATGTACGACGCTCGAGATTGGTCAATGGAGCGAGCCAATCGTGCTGCCGGTCGAGGGACGAACGGGTCACGAGGACCACGCGCTGCGCTTCAAGCTCATGAGTCTGGAGGCCGCGCCAACGCGGATCGCATTGTTCAATACTTGCGTGCACGCTTTGTCCAGTCACAGCGCACCAGTGGAAATATGGCACCGGCATCTCGCGGCTGCAGGTCCGATCGAGGAGCAGACGGACCCGAGCCTTCTATTCTCCGGCGCGATCGACATCGCCACACAGATTGAGCGGTGTCGACTCAATATCGAGTGGCTCTGTAAGGTCTCGCGCTCGATCCTTACCGCGGAGTCCTGGGATTTCTTCGCGGTCCAGCTCCACTTCGTGGATTGGGCTCATCATCTCCTGCACGGAGCACTCGATCCACGGCACCCACGCTATGACCGCGCCCGGCATCGCGAAGCACATGATTTGTTGCGACTGTTTTATGCCATGGCCGACGAACTTGTCGGCGCGGTAACGGCGGCCGCAGGTGACGCCGATATCATCGTAACTGGGGATCACGGCCAGGACCTGCATCATACCACCGTGCGACTCAACGAGTGGCTCGCGGAACGCGGCCTGCTTAGATTCATCGCGGGCGGCGAGGCTGTTGATTGGGCCGGTACCCGCGTCTGCGCGCTCGGTAACACGCTGCACATCAATCGCAGCAGAACGATTCCGGGAGGCATCGTGTCCGAGCAGGAGGCCGAGTATCTGATCGAACGGCTGTGCTCCGAACTTACGGCACTCATCGTGCCGGACACTGGTGAGCAACCGATCCAGAGCATTTGGCCGCGTCAGCAGCTTGCCTATCTCGGCGGAGCCGGCGAGGGAATGGGCGACGTTGTATTCTTCTGCGCCAGCGGCTATCAGGCCCGCAACGACCGTGGCCCGCTGTTTCAGGTGACGGAGCCGTGGTGCGAGTTCACGAGCGGGCACGATCATTTTTCGCCATTGGATCCGCGCCTTCACAGCCGTCTCTACGCCGCTGGTCCACATGTCGCCAGCCGGGCAGCGCAAGCGCCCCTGCACTCCGTGATCGATGTCGCGCCGACCATCGCCGCGCTGCTCGGTATCGCGCCCTCGCCGGACACGGAAGGGCACGCGATCGACGAGCTGCTGGCTGCGGGCTTCGATGAGATCGACCCGACCAACAACCCTGCCGAGAAGCACGCGGTGCACGCATGAACGTCCAGAATCCAATCATTCAGCCCCGTCCTCGACTGGCCATCGATGGCGGCGACCCCGTGGTGCCGAGCGGCTATGTCATGATGTCGCGTTGGCGCGGTTGGACCGGGCCGACCTCGACGCCGTGATCCAACAACTCGAGTCCGGCCTGTTCACCGAAATGTCGTGCACGGCCCAGGTGCACGAATTCGAAACCGAGCTTGCAATCCTGACCGGAAACAAATACGCGCTCGCGCTCAACAGTGGCACTGCCGCGCTGCATTGCGCGCTGGCCGGGGTTGGCGTCGAACCGGGCGACGAGGTCGTGGTTCCCGCTCTTGCCTACATCGCCTGCGCAGCTGCGGTGCTGCATCATCAAGCGATTCCGATCTTTGCAGACGTAGACCCGTACTCCTACAACGTGACCGCGCACTCGATCGCAGGGGCAGTCACGCCGCGCACGCGCGTCATCATGGTGGTGCACCTACACGGCCATCCGGCGGACATGAACGAGATCCGCACCTTGTGTGATGGGTTGGGGTTGCCGCTGATTGAGGACTTCTCGCAGGCCGTCGGAGCCAGCTATGGCGGCCGGCCGACCGGGGGCTGGGGACGGTCGGCGCCGCCAGTCTGATGTCGGGAAAGAATCTACCCTCGGTCGGGGAGGCTGGGGTTCTGGTGAGCCGCGATCGTGGCATCCGTAACCGGGCCGCACGGCTGAAGGCTTTCGGCGAAGAGATCGACAGCGATGGCGGTTATCGCGTGATCGGCACGACCATGGGTTGGAATTATCGTATCAACCTGTTGTCTGCGGTGATGGTCAGCCGCCAAATTTATCACCTCGAATCCTATACGGCGTTGCGGCGCGCTAGCGCAGCCCGGCTCAATGCGGTCTTGGCCGAAATCACAGGCTTTTCCGGTCCATCTGAGGGCGCCGATCGCGAGCATTGCTATCACATGTACCGCTTCCGCTTCGATCCGGCTGAGGCGGGACTCGCAGTCTCCGTCGACCAGGCACATGAGGCGCTCAAGCAAGTGTTCTGGGCCGAAGGCCTGCCGGTGGTCGAATTCCAGAATCAGCCGCTGCCCGGCCACGATCTCATGCAGGGAAAGCTCGGCTATGGACGCGGCTGTCCATGGACTTGCCATGGACGAGGGGACCACAACTACCGCATCGAGGATTATCCAGGCGCGCTGGAGGCAATCCGCAACTCGCTCGTGGTCGGCTATCCGTCGCAGGCGGTGCTGGCTAATCCCGAAGTCGTGGACGCCTATCTCGCGGTCTTTCGCAAGCTGGAGCGGAACATGCGCGTGTTCGAACGTTTCGCAGCTGACCTGCCGTCTGCCCCGCCTTGGCTCGCACCTCCACGGATCTTCTGATGCTCATCGAATATCCCCATGTTGCCGCTGATTTGGCCAGCCAATTGGCCGAGCGCGCCCACGCTTTGCGGATGCTGATCCTCCGGACGCACGCGGCGGCCGGCCAGGGCCATCTTGGAAGCTCGTTGTCGATCGTGGAGATCCTCGTCGCGTTGATGTCGAGCGGGGTCGAAACCGGCTCCTGGGGTAAGGCGCCGCATGGTGACCGCATCGTGCTGTCGAAGGGGCACGCCGCTCTTGCGTTTTATTGTGCGCTCGCCCAAGCCGGCCTGATACCGCAGCGTGATCTCGAATCGTTCAGCCGTAATGGCGGCAAGCTTGAGCCGCATCCTAACGAGCGCACCGTTCCTGCGGTGCAAGCGTCAACCGGTTCGCTTGGGCAGGGATTGTCGATCGGTGTTGGCCTCGCGTTGGGTAGCCGCATATGCGGTCGCAACGACTCCTGCTTTGTTATTCTGGGGGATGGCGAACTGAACGAAGGACAATGCTGGGAGGCTGCGATGTCGGCCTCGCGGTTGCGGCTTGGCAATCTCGTGGCCGTGGTCGACGCCAACGGCTTCCAGCAAGATGGCCCGATGGACGAGATCATGCCGGTCACCGGCCTGGCGGAGGCCTGGCGGACGCTTGGCTGGGCGGCCGCTGAGGTAGACGGCCACGATTGCGCCATGCTGCTTAGCACGCTGGCGGCGACACGCAGCGCCGATCGTCCGGCGCTGATCGTGGCGCGGACTGTGAAGGGCCGTGGCGTACCCTTCATCGAACATATGACCGAGAGTCATTTCCCTCCGCCGCTGACCGCCGCTGAACTCGTCATGATCGACCAATTGGCTGCAAAGGGGACGGCAAATGCCCGCGGCTGAGGTCTACGGCCCGTTGCTGGCGGCGCTTGGTGGTCGAGACGAGCGGATCGTCGTCGTCGATGCCGGGCTCGGCTCATCGATGCAGACCGGTGCATTTCGCGCCAGCTATCCCGAGCGCTACGTCAATCTTGGCATCGCCGAGGCCAACGCGGTCGGCGTCGCTTCGGGGCTCGCCCGGCGCGGCCTACGGCCTTTTGTCCATTCGTTCTCCAATTTCCTGGCGCGCCGCGCCCACGACCAGATCGCGATCTCGGTCGGGGTAGGGGGCTGCCAGTCACGTTGATCGCAGGATCGTGCGGTATATTCGATGGTCGCAACGGTCCGTCGCATTTCGCCGGCGATGACTTGGCCGCGATCTGCACAATGCCGGGCATGACCGTCTACGAACCCGCCGATACCATCGATCTCGAAACGTCGCTCGAATGGGCGCTGGCCAGTGCAGGCCCGGTCTATATCCGGCTACGCCGGAACGGCATGCCGCAGAGCATCGGCGATCCGTTGCTGACGCGGGAAGCGGTACGTCTGGTTCGGCTCAGCGTCGCGCCGCCGGTCGTCACGGTCGTGGCCGTCGGCGCCATGTTGGACGAGGTTCTGACCGCCTGCTGGATCCTGCTCGACGACGGGATCGTCCCCGAACTCGTGCACGTGCTCAGGATCAAGCCGTTCGATGAATCTGCAATTCTCGCGTCGGCTCGGCGGACCGGACGCATCCTCGCGGTCGAAAACCACGTCACCCATGGCGGCTGTGCGGCCGGCATTGCGATGCTTGCTGCGCGCGAAGCAATCAGATTTTCTGCATTGACGCTGCCAGATGCCATCCTCCCCGCAGGCGACCCGCGTTGGTTGTTGGCCCATTGCGGCCTCAATGCGACGTCGATTGCCGATCACCTCTCAAGCCTGTTGTCTTGAAGGAGCACCTAATGCTTCAGCATATGGCCCCACTCGCCCATGGTCACCGCGCCGAGCTGCCCGACAAGACCCGGCCGCTGGTGCGATGGCGACGCGAGGCATTCGGCCTCCTTGCCGCCTTTCCGGATGGGCACGTCGCCGTGCTGGACGCGGAAGCGGCGCCTTTGCTGGAGGCCGGCGCCGATTACGCCAGCTGTTCGGGCTATCGCCTCCCTCGGCTCGAAGTGGCGACGGATTTTCATTTCTCGGCGCCGCTGATGGCATGGCTGGAGCTCACCCGCGCTTGCAATCTTCGTTGCCCTCACTGCTTCGTCGAAGGCGGGGTGGCGCGCGCGGGCGAAATGCGCACGGACCGCATTCTCGCCCTGCTCGACGAATGGGCGCGGATGGGGGTGTTCTCCGTCATCCTGACCGGTGGCGAGCCTACGATGCATCGGAATTTCCTCGAAATTGTCCGTCACGCGCACAGCCTCGGCTTCGTGGTCGGGATTGCCACTAACGGCATGCCGATCACCGAGCGCATGCTGTCGGCGATCCCGCGCGACGACGTGATCATCAGCGTCAGCATCGACCATCTGCACGGGCAGGGCGCACGCAAAGGCCTCAGCGATTTCGAGTTCGCCAAGGGCAAGCTCCTGATGATGAAACAGGCCGGATTCAACACGTCGATAATGACGACGACGTCCAGCCAGAACGTGCATCAGCTGCAGGACATTATCGACTGGGCGATCGAGAACGATCTCAGCCTGCGCAGCGTGCCGTTCGTCGAGATGGGGCGCGGCAAGCTCCACGGGCACCTGCTCAACCAGAGCCAGGACGTAGAAGCAGCCGCCCGGTTCTGGATGACGGAGGAAGAGTGGGAGCGCGTGCGTGATCCCAAGCTCGGCCTGTGCGCCGGCAAGGTGTTTAATTTCCTGCTGACGATGGTTTATGCGACCCGCCGCTGCATGAGCGGCCGGGGCATCGCATATGTCAATTCCAACGGCGACGTTTATCCCTGCAGCACCTGTTCCGGCAACAAGGTCCTATGCGCCGGCAATGTGGCCTGGAGCGATTTTGCCGAGATCTGGGAAGGCAAGTGGGACATCCGCGCCATCACCTGGGACACCTTCGAGAGCACATGCAAGGGCTGCGCGGTCGCTGATCGCAAGTATTTCTGCACCGGTCGCTGTCCTGGTAGTTCCAGCGTCCGCCACGGCCGTCTCGACGGCTGCGGGAGCACGGACTTCCAGAAGGCTAGCATCCTGCGGCGCGAGGAATTGTTCAAGGCCAGCATCCATGCGGAGCCGGCCGTACCGGTGCGTGCTCCGCAAACCGTTTCGGATCCACCCGTCAGCGCTTGAGGCGAAAGAAATCGATGCGTATCTCGCTCGCAACCAGCCTTCATCTCGACCATGGTGCACGTCGCTTTGACGCCCGGCCAGGCGATCCGATCAATGTCATGCAGGCATTCGTGCCGGTCGGTCTTCTGTCGCTCAAGGCGTCGTGTCATGCCGCCTGCCCGAGCGCGGCCGTGGACGTGGTCGAAGTCAACACGCTGATTAATGCCGGGCAGATCCAGAACAGCAAGGACTTTTACGATGACCTCGCGGACGCGATCGTCGGCGCCGGCACCGATCTCGTCGGGCTTATGACCGACTCCGACTCGCTCCACCACACCGTTGCGATCGCCAGCCGCGTCAAGGCACGGGCGCCGCGCGCGATCGTTGGCCTTGGCGGCCCGGCATCGTCACCGCTCGCCCGCCCGCTGTTGCAGCGTTTCGAGGCGATCGACTTCGTTGTCCGCGGCGAAGGCGAGGAGACGTTCGCAGAAGCCATCTGTGCGCTTGAGCGTGGGGTGACGTTGTCCGGCATCGCCGGCCTGACCTGGCGTGATCGCTTGGATGTCGCGCATAATACCGATCGCAAAGTGATCGAGGATCTCGACACGCTGCCGATCCCGGATTTCGCCGCCTACTCTGGGATTAGGGACGCCGCACTCTATCTAGACGTCGGCCGCGGCTGTCCCTTCAAGTGCTCGTTCTGCGCGACAGCTCCGTTCTGGGAGCGTCGTTATCGGATGAAGTCGATCCCGCGTATCCAGGAGGAGATTTGGCTGTTGCGCGACCGCTGGGGTCGTGGTCACGTCAATTTCTCGCACGACATCTTCACCTGCGACGCCAAATGGACACATCGTTTCTGCGATGCGATGAAGTCGGCCGAACTCGGCGTCACCTGGAGTTGCTCGACCCGCACCGACGTGATCGACCCGGAGCTGCTCGCTCACATGGCCGAAGCCGGCTGTGTCGAGATCTACTACGGCATCGAGACCGGCTCCCAGGCGATGCAGGCGGTGATCGACAAGGATCTCGATCTCGCACGGTCACGCGACATCGTGCGCGCGACGGCATCTGTCGGCATTCGTCCGGTTACTGGCTTCATTCTCGGTTACCCCGAGGAGACGCCCGAATCGGCCTCGGACACCCTCACGCGTTTCTTCGACTTTCTAGAAGTCGGCGGATATCGCGCGCACATCTTCACGCTTTGTCCGTTCCCGGGGGCACCGATGTTCGCTCGCGCGCAAGAGCTGATCGGGCGGCGGTCCGAATGCCTCGAGCTTCCACTCGCCGCCGAGGCGGCGGCGGAAGCCGACCGGACGATCAGTGAAAATCCCCACATCTTCGTCGGACATTTCCGCTACGCGACGGCGGGCATTTCGTCGGAGCTCGTCGCCGCCGTCGAGGAGATTTCACCCCATCTCGTGCTGCTCAAGCGGCTCTGGCCGATGTTGTTGCCGCACTACGATGCACCGATGACCCTATTGATGCGCTGGACGCATTGGATCGCCGAACGTAATGCGGAGCGACCATGGCGGGGCCGCCATCACGGCGACGCCGGCGATCTGATTGACTTCCTGGCCCGCGAACTTGCTGAACTCGGCATCGCCGATGGACGGCTCGGCGAACTCCTGCGCTACGAGGCCGTGAAACTTGCCGCCGCGGCGTTGCCGGCGAATTCACTCGACGACACCGAGCGTCCGACGCAGGTGAGCAGCGACACCATCCTTGGGCAAGCGAGGCATTACCTAATAGCGGCGTTCGCGGTCGATATCGGCGGGTTGATCGCCGGTCATGCGCAGCCGGCCAACGATGTTGTTCTGCCGCAATGGGTGCTGTTCGCGCGCGGATCGAGCGGCGCAGTCGACACGATGATGATCAGCGATCGCGCCCGCCGGATCCTCGAATGTGCGCAGCGGCCACGAAAGGCCGGCGAACTCGCGCGCGCCGCGCTGATCGATGCTGCCGGACGTGGAGGCGGGCCTACCGAGTGCGGGCTGGACACCGTTCATGCGTTGCTCGAACGAAGGCTGTTGAAGGAGGTGATACCGTCATGACCGTTCCGTCCCACGTCCTCGCCCACGCGCTGTGCTTCGATGGTCCCGTCTATGTTTATGATCTCGCTGTGTTGCGCCAGCGTCTGGCGCGATTGGAAGCGCTGCCGGTACGCCGCAAGCGAATCCACTTCGCTACGATGGCGAACGACAATCCGCAGGTCCTCTGCGAGATTGCGGCCGCCGGACATGGCGTGTTCGTGAATTCAGCCCGCCATCTGGCGCTGGCGTTGTCGGCTGGTTTCACGCCCAATCGGGTCATCTTTGCGTCCAGCAACATGACGGCGGCCGAGATGCGCCATTGCCACACGTGCGGCGTCCACCTCGTGCTGGACTCGTTGGCGCAGGTCGAGACTTTTGATTCGCTCGCCTCACCCGGCACTGCGGTCGGCGTCCGCGTCAATGTCGGCAGCGCTATAGACACACCGGAGATAGGCAACGAGCCGTCTTATCGCTTCGGCCTGTTGCCGGCGGAGCTCAATGCGGCTGTGGAGCGCGTTCGGAGGTTGCGGATCTGCGGTGTGCATTCATATTTCGGCACCGACATCATGGCCCCGGAGACGCTGGCGGAGGGGCTGCGCCGGCTCGTACGCGTCGCGGCATCATTGCCCGATCTGAGCTATGTCGACAGCGGCGGCGGTCTGGGCGTCCCGGAGGACCCGGACGCACCAGAGTTCGACCTGAAAACCTATGGAGGGCTGGCTGCCGCCGAGCTCGCCGAACTCGAAAGCAGGCTCGGCCGTCCGATTGAACTTGTTATCGAGCCGGGACGATGGCTGGTCGCGCCAATCGGCTGGTTCTTCGCCCGGGTCGTCGACATCAAGCGGCGTCCAGATCGAATCTTCGCCGGCACCAGCGCGAGCGTCGCCCAATTTCCGCGACCGCTGGTCTATCCGGACCGGGCTCACCATGCATGCGAGATCATGACCGGCGAGCGTCCACGCGCGCTTGCCGATCGTCCGGTCTGGCTCTCTGGCAATTCGACCTATTCCCGCGACTTTCTCGCCCGCGCCGTAACGCTACCTGAACCGGAAGTCGGGGATCTGATCGCATTCCACCATGCGGGTGCATATTGCCGCTCGATGGTGACCCGTTTTCTAGGCAAGGAAATGCCTGCGGAAATCGCCCTCAACGCCACGGTTCGCCACAATGCTAGGCCGGAGCAAGCCGCTCTGCTCAGCGTCGCAGATTGAAAGGAAGTCGCATGTCGGCACTCGGTATGTACAGTCTACTGCGTCGGCTCGAACCGGCGCGTCACCAACTTGTAGGTCATGAAGTCTATGCGGCGCTCAGTTGCATCGAGGACGTACGCGTGTTCATGGAGCACCATGTGTTCGCTGTCTGGGATTTCATGTCGCTGTTGAAGAGCCTGCAGCGGCGCCTCAGTTGCGTCGAGGTTCCCTGGCTGCCGGTTGGCTCGCCGCGCATGAGGCGACTGATCAACGAGGTCGTGCTCGAAGAGGAAACCGACCTGATCGATGGTGAGGCGACAAGCCATTTCGAGCTTTATCGTTCCGCCATGCTGGCGGCCGGTGCGAACACCCGGCCGATCGATACCTTCGTGAAGGCGCTTCGCGATGGCGCCGAAGTGGCTGTCGCGCTGGCCAGCTGCTCCGCCCCCGTCGGCGCGCGCGCCTTTGTCGGCAAGACCTTCGAGATCATCGCCTCGGACAATCTTCATCAGATTGCTGCCGCGTTCACGTTCGGGCGAGAGGAGGCAATCCCTGGCATGTTTCGCACCTTGGTCGATTCCCTGTCGCGGCAGCAATCCAGCTCGCTGACGCCGTTTCAGGTCTATCTCGATCGTCACATCGGGCTTGACGAGGACACGCATGGACCGATGGCCGTGGCGATACTTGCGGAATTGTGCGGCGACGACGAGCGGAGATGGGAACAGGCGGCAGATGCGGCGCATGCCGCTCTAGCCGCCCGCCTCACCCTCTGGAGCACCGTATCGAGCGAGGTTTCGCTGCGACGGCTCGGTGTTCCCGGCCTTGTGGCTGCCTGAGTCCTCGGGGCGCGATGCCGATGCAGCGGGCGTGCGAGCAGGGTACACTTCTCACGGTCGGCCTGGCCTGGCCGCACGGAAGTCCGGTGCTGCAGACTACGCGGTTCGCAGCCTATTGCGAGGGTACCGAGGCAGCCGGCGTGGGGCGGCACAGCGGTCCGCCTCCGGCGGAGTGGGGCGTTCCCAATGTCGATAGGCCGCCCGTGACGCCGCCGGACACGGCACGTCTGAGGCTCTCGGAATTTGCGGCCGCGGTCGGACTGCCGGCATCACTGCGCTACAGCCGAGTCGCTGCGCAGCGCTGGGTCTTGGAGCCCTTTACCGGCTGGTGCCGCCGTCCCGTCGACGTATTCGCGCTCACGGGGCGGCTGCATCTGGCCAACGGCCGGTTCATGCCGGTGGGATGGAGTGGCACGGGCGATGGACTGGCGCGCCTGCAAGGCGGCGCCCTGCGGCAGCGTCTCGTGCAGGTCGCGCGCGGCGCCGGAATGGCCCAACCCACCGTGTCCTGCGATGGCCCGGCCGTTCTGGCTTCCCAGCCCGCAGCCTTGATTGCGCACGAGGCGATCGGACATTTCGCGGAGGGTGCTGCAGACCCGAGAATCGATCTGCGTCACCGACTCGGCTGCCGGCTGGGGGCGGATGATCTCGAGGTGCTGGATGATCCGACTTGTGGCGCTGCCGCGCGCTACGATGTCGATGACGATGGGATCGTCGCAACGGGAGCCACCCGGATTCTGCAGAACGGGGTGCTGGTGCGCCAGCTGCATGGTCGCGCATCGGCGGCAGCGGCGGGCGAATTGCCAACCGCGAACGCGCGCTCTTCACAGATCACGCTGCCACCGATTCCCCGTATGTCCAATCTGATCGTGTCGCCCGGCACCAACTCGTTCGAGGAGCTCGTCGACGGAGTGGGCAGCGGCGTCATTATTCATCACCTGTCGCACGGTTTTTCGCGCGGGCTCCACGTCGAGGCACGGATCATGCTCGGCGAAGTTGTCGCCGCAGGGCGCGCCACTGGCCGCTTCTTCACCGGTGGTCGGGTGGAGGAGCGCGTCGATGTACTCACCGGCTGTCTGGCGCGTGCCCGTGAGAGCGAACTCAACCCTAACGCCCTGTGCGGCAAGCATGGCCAGATTCTCTACGATGTCGGCACCTTGGCGCCGGCGATGCGGCTGTCGCGATTGAGGATTGTCGCATGAATCAGATCGATCGCAGCGTGGTGTTTGCGCGCACGTCGGACGGCTTGGCGACAAGCCATTTCAGCCATCGCCTCGTCATCGACGGAGCCGCCGCCGACGTTCGGTCCTGCAGCATCGATCCGCGCGATTGCGACGGACCGGCGCGGACGGCGTGGGCGCGGTGGCAAAGTCGAGTACCGGTCAGCCGGAGCCGGGCGGTCACCGCCGAGTGCGGAATCGTGCGGGAGGGTCGACAGACACGGACCTACACAGTTGTTCATCTCGATGGCGCGATCCTGGAGATCGACGAGATAGACTTCGACCACCCCAAGACGACCGACGAACTGGAATGGTCGCAACGTCCGCAACACGCAGCTATGGTGCTCGGGCCGTCCGCGGTTCTTGCGCTGGTGGACTTCGCCATTGATGGTGTGCTGGCCCCGCGCGGGCCGGCCGGTGCCGGCGCCCTCGCACCTTTGAGTATTATCGACACATCGACTTCACCTTATCCGCCCCAGCACCGGGAGGACGGCGCGACGCGACCGCTTGGTACCGCCAATTCCGGCGTGGTCGACGATGCCACCTTCTTGCTGCTCCAGCGCAGTGAACGTTGGCAACGTCCCCTCAACGCGCTGTACAATGTCAACCGCCGCAACTTAGCGCTCTACCATCCGGCCGCAGTCGATAATCCGCCGGTCGCCCTAGTGATCGACACGCTGGTCGCCGAGGGGGAGCCGACCACAACCGCGTCGAATTGGATCGGCAGATGGTACCTGCGCTCGCCCACAGGGGGGCTGGGGCAGTGGGCCGTTATCCATCCGCTGGGACGTGTCGCAATTGCTCGAAGCCGCCCTTGGCGCAGTCTCGCCGCCGCTTCCCGCATGCGTGCGCGACCCGATCGAAGGCGACATATTCGGGCTGGCTCCGTCGTTGCTCGTTGGCCGGCTGCCGCAGGGATCTAAGCTTGATAAGGTGCGAGGATGACGATGCATGCGATCGACCTCGCACCGCACTGCAATGCCTGCGCGGCCACGTTCGACAGCGAGAGGTCAGCCGGCTGCGTCAACATCTGGGGTAACAGCTTCCCGGCTGAGGATGTGCCCTTCGGTCGCCCCATCATCGTCGGCGGCGTGACCTACCAGCTGGTCGCGAAGCAGCCCGGTGCCCCCGACCATGTCGAAGCGCTTGGACAGCGGATTGAGATCGGTGTGGTTGCAGTTGGGTACGCGCTCGGTGTGCTGGGATTTGGCGAACTCGGACCACAGACCTTGATGTTGCGGTTGACGGACCGCTTCGGCGCGGTCGTCGGCGTTCGCGTGCAGCTCCCGAACTGGCTCTTGCCGCGGGGGGCTCCCGCCCGCACTGCGACTTGGCGCGCCAGCCACCTGCACTATGTTGGCGACTACGAACTTGACCATCTATGCCCGGCGATGTTCAGCGCGACGGTCCCTCTGCTAGCCCCGTTCTGGCCGGTGACGCTGACAATTGAACCCAACCCGCTTGCCCATGTGATGGCGGTGACCATGTTGCAGAATGGGGGCGGCTATGTCTGATTCGATTGCACCGATCCTGGTGCCGAGTCCCTTGGCAAATCTGCAGACGATTCTCGATGCCCTCCTTGGCGTGCCGAGTGAGTTCATGCTGGCGAGCGTCTGGTCGTTCAACCGCTTTGATCCCGATGCGGCGTCAATAGCCGAGTTCGACGTGCCAGGCGGATGGGACTTGCTCGGCGCACGCGTCGCGGCATATGCGGGGCTGGAGCTCGTGGCGGCGGAGTCCGATCCAACCGAACTCGCTTACCTGCGTCTCGAGCTTGGACAGCCGGTCGTGCTCGCGGTGGATAGTCACGAACTGCCGTATCGTCCGGCCTATGGCAGGGTGCACAGTGCAAGGACCATTCTCGCCACGCGGATCGACCGGTCCGCTGGAACGGTCGATGTGCTCGATCCTTGGCCGCCGACCTACACTGGGTCCATTCCAATCTCCATGTTGGATCGCGCCAGACAATCAGATGTGCCCGAGGACCGTGTCCGCGAGCCGCTCTATGCCGGTGTCGAGCTGAAGCGCCGCTGGTGGACCCTCGCGCTCGCGGCGGATGCCAGGTCCAGGACGGTCGACGGAGCCATGACGGCGATCGCAGAGCTTGCGCATGAAGCCGAAACGACAGCAAGCGCCGACGCCATTGAGCGGTTTCGGGTTATCGTGGCGGAGGCAATGTCAAAGGGGGACGGCGCGTGGCAGGTTCGTCGGGCGGCTGCGCTGCACCTTCGGGCAGAGGTCGGGCTCCGGGCCTACCTGTTGGCGCTGTTGCGCCGGACTGCGCAGCTGCTCGGCGATACGCTGTTCGCCGCCGAGGTCGATCGCTGGGCGACGCATCTCGACGCGCTCGGATTTGCCCGCGACGTACTGATCAAATCGCTCGGCTTCGATCGGAGCGAATACGCCGTGATCCTCGCCCGTGCGCTGTGCGAAGCGAGCGGCCGCGAGCGGCGGTTCGTGCAATTCCTGCGCGCGTTCTGCCTCCTCGACCACACGGACGAATTGACCAAGGGGCAGGCGTGATGGTGAACCACATCGTCTGGGTTATCTTCGACAGCGCGCGCTATGACTGCTTCGAGGCCGCGCATACGCCGGCCATCGACCGTATCGGCCGGGCACAGAAGCGCTACAGCTATGCAAGCTGGACCGCACCCAGCCATCATACCTTCCTGATGGGGCTGCCGCCCCATGCCAACGAGCCGGGTGTGCTGTCGTCCGATGCGCAGCGCCGAGATTTATCGCTCTGGCAGACCCGCATCGGTGGCAACAGGCAAGACGCGATCACATTCGCAGATTTCGCACCGACGCTGTCGTTGCCGCTGTTCCTCAGAAGCCTCGGCTACCGGACCGAGGCCTATGTGTCGATGCCAGTGCTGAATCCGAAGACGCTGATCGCACCCCATTTCGACATATTCGAGCTGATGCCGGTGCACAACGATCTTCGCGCCATCATCGGCCGGCTGAACTTCGACGGAGGCCCGCGCTTCATGTTCATCAACGCTGGCGAAACGCATTATCCCTATGCCTTGCCTGGAGAAAATGCCGGTGACCTGCCCCACATCCCCGGCGTACACGGGGTATGGCGTGGCATGGACGAGTTCGTGAGAGAACCGCAGGCATCGCGCGGCGAGGGCGCGGCGGATCGTTTCGACGTCGATCGTCTGCGGCCACTCTGGAACAAGCAGGTACAGTGCATCGAGTATCTGGACGGTGTGATCGGCGAGCTGATCGAGATGGCGCCGCCGGATACTTGGTTCATGGTGACGTCCGATCACGGCGAGCTGTTTGGCGAAGGCGGCTATTTTGGTCACGGCCCGGTCATGCATGAAAAGGTATTCGAGGTCTTCTTCGTCGAGGGCCGTAATCCACGTCGTAACGGCGGCGAAATTGGCCGCGATGAACTGGAAGCCACAGTGCTGGGTAGGCTCAAGCAGCTTGGTTATCTCTGATGTTTCTGCATGCGATCAGCCTCGAGGATCTGCGCTATGTCGGCATCGGACACCGAAACAGCCATAATACCGTTGCGCCTGAGGACATGGGGGCTGATCGAGAGTCTTTTCGGATCACAGGTCGCGACCGGATGTTGGCGCATGTATTGGCGTGTCGAGAAGGGCGGACGCAGCTCGCATGCAGTGAGTGGGCCGCAGGCGCGGCCGCAGTTTCATGCGCTGGTCGCCGACGGCCGGATCCACGACCTGCTTGCATTCGCGAAGCGGGCACCGGGCGGATGGGCTCGCGTCGGCCCCTGCGAGGACTTTCTGCGGTTTTAGCGCGGGAGCGACCACACGAACCCGGCCCATCATGGTTCTCCATTCAGACGAAATGGCGCGGCTTGGGAGTCGGATCGCGCCTACTCGAACCTGCGATTTTGCCTTCGTTGAGGGCGCGAGCTGCCTGGAAGGCTATCCGGCCATTCCCGCCATTCCCAGCCAGACGTTACCCGGTGCTTTCGTCTGGACCGGCGTGCCCGCGATGTTCGCGGCGGCAGGCTTTCGCGCAATTGCCTGCAAGGGGAAGCTCCGGCGGCTCTCGGACAGGGACTCGAACGAGCAGCCAGATTGATTGAACCAGCGCTTTGCATGGAATATGGAGACGGACATGCCGGTTGCCCTCGTAACTCCTCTCGAAGACCCCTTCGGTCTGTTCGAGCCTGCCATCTTCGATGATCCCTATCCAATATATCACATGCTGCGGCATGCGGATCCGGTTCACTGGTGTGCGCCGATCCAGTCGTGGTTGCTGACCCGCTACGACGACGCGAATTCGGTGCTTTCCGATCGCCGCTTCGCCAGCGCCGCGCGCCGTGCAGTGGCAACTAACCGTATGCCCCTGGAACTGCGGCAGCGCATGACGCCGATCGACGACTTCATTTCCGAGTGGTTGATGAATATGGATCCGCCGAAGCACCTTCAGCGGCGTGTGCCGCTCAATAAGCTGTTTGCCAAGCCAGCGGTCGACCGCATTGCTGGCGAGATACAGCGGGTTGCGGATCAACTGATCAATCGCATGCTCCGGGCGGGCGGCGGCGACTTCATTGAGGACTTTGCCCAACCATTGCCCGTTGCGGTGATCGCCGCGATGGTCGGGATTCCGCCCGAGGATCACGCGAGTCTTTTCACCTGGTTCAGCCGAATGACGGCCTATTTTGAGTTGGGGGCCTCACGGCCGGAGACCCTCGATGGCATGACGACCACCATTGCGGAAATGAGTGACTATTTTGATGCGTTGCTGGACCTGCGGCGCCGCAGTCCCGAGGATGACGTGCTCACTCGTCTGCTTGCACTTGAAGAGCCTCCGTTCGGCCGGGAGTGGACGCGCGCAACGCTCGCTCTGCTACTGTTCGCCGGCCACGAATCGACGCGAGCGACGATCGGGAATGGCATGCTCGCGTTGCTCACACGACCTGATGCGATGAAGCGTTTGCGCAAAGATCCGTGTCTTCTGGACCGCGCGATAGAGGAAATGTTGCGCTTCGATGGCCCGTTTATGCGGCTCGATCGCGTCGCCTCGGGCGACGTCGACATGCGCGGACAGCAGATCACTTCCGGCGATCGCGTGGTCTTGATCCTCGGCGCTGCAAATCGCGATCCGGCACGTTTTCCGCAGCCCGACGTCTTCGACATCGACCGCGCCAATATCGATCATCTTGCCTTCGGTCACGGCGAGCATTTCTGCCTCGGGGCGCGGCTCGCCCGCATGGAATTGGCGATCGGGTTCGAGGCGCTGCTGCGACAGCTGCCGCTGCCGCGTCTCACCGGTGAGGTCGTCTGGCGGCGTCACTTCAATCATCGCGGCCTCCGTAGGATGCCGCTGACTTTTGGAAGCTATATGATCCATTGAAGCCTTTGCGTAGTTGACAATATCCTTATGTGCCGATGCCTATTGCCGACGGCCCCTCCAGGGCACTTCGGCGCCAATGGCTCGAGTTTGAGGACAGCCCCCTGGCACTTATTGATGAAGGGCGCAGCTCATCGCCCGCGACCTTGGTATCAGCAAGAACACCGTCGCAGACGTCGATCTGAGCTTGGTCCAGGCCCACGGCCATCAGAGCTATAGCCTTGCCGATGCAGGAAAAAGATGGTCGGTATGCCCCTAACGCAATAGCGCTGAGCCTTGCAATTTCAGTGACGTTGCACCTGCTCGCCATCTTGGCCTTTGGACTTTCTCCGACCAGGCAATCGCCGCCTCCGCCAACCGAGCAAAGCATCACCGTCGAAATCCTGAGTGACCCCCAGGCTGCAGTAACCGCACAGCCCACTGTTACTCAAAACGACAACAAGCCCATCGCGTTGCCTGCACCGATTGACCGGGCACCTGAGCAAGATACAAAACCAGCGATAGCCAACGAGCCGGCCCCTCAAGGAGACGGTATGGTTCGGGCCAAGGAGTTATTCTCAGCGACAGTGCTGGCAGACCCGCGAAGCAAGGAAGCTTTGGTTGCGCTGAGACAACTGGGCACGGATGATCGTATCATCCAACTCTGCAACGTCGAGGCTATGGAACAGGTCCGTATATGGAAGTCCGACTTCCAGCCGGATTTCGTCGTCGCCTACGCCATGGCCGACACAAAGCTTTCCGGTCTTACACTCCAGGCGGACGGCGCGGCGCTCCGAAGCAAACGGCATTGGTACGACATCAAGTTCAGATGCGAGGTAACCCAGGATTTGGAAAGGGTGGTTGCCTTCGAATTCTCGCTGGGCGCGGAAATCCCCAAGAACGAGTGGGAAACGCATTCGCTTCCCGTCGGCGACGGTCCATCCGACTAAGGTCGAAGTCACTGTATATGCTTAGAGTGTCATTTCGCCCCCTACCGGCCGACCCCACCTTCTCCGACTGCTCGAGATTGCGGAAGTAAAGCGTCGTGTTTAGCGCATTGTCGAGATAGCCCGTACCATCGCGACCAGCGTTGGTGCATGGATCCTTTGTCAACGGTTTGGCGATAGGCAGGCAGGATCGAAATCAGCTTGATTTGAGTGCCATGCCGTACAAACACAACGCAGATCGTCGTCATCACGTCGGAAAGATGACATTCAGGGTGACGAATTGGCGTGACTACGAAGCAGGTCTGCGCCGGCGTGGTAGCCTGACCTTATGGGTAACGCCGGAGGCACTGGCGGGATGGCGCGCTCCGCGACGCAAGACCCGCGGCGGCCAAGCCCGGTATTCCGATCTCGCCATTGAGACAGCGCTGACGCTGGGTTGCGTCTTCGCAATGCGGCTGCGCCAGACCGAGGGATTGCTTCACTCGCTGCTGGATCTCATGGGGCTGAAAGTCCCAGTTCCAGATCATACGACGCTGAGCCGTCGGGCACAGAAGTGGGAGCCATCAGCCCGACGAAACCCGCCGCAGCCGGACGGCCCGCTGCATGTGCTTGTCGATAGCACGGGATTGAAAGTCTACGGCGCCGGGCAATGGCTGGAGCAGAAACATGGCGCCAGATCACGTCGCAACTGGCGCAAGCTGCATCTGGCAGTGGATGCCAAAAGTGGCGCGATCATTGCCCAAAGGCTGACAGATCAGGACACGGATGATCCTTCCCAGGTGGCACCGCTGCTCGATCAGATCGACGGCGAGATCGACCAGTTCACAGCCGACGGAGCCTATGACGGCAAGCCAACCTATCGGTCTATCCTGCAGCACAGCGCAACCGCGAACATCGTCATTCCACCGCGTTCCACGGCGGTGGAAAGCGGTGATGCCGGACCGCCTGGTCAAAGGGACAAGCACATTGCCGCAATCGCAAGCGACGGTCGGCTGAAATGGCAGGCAGCCACCGGCTACGGCAAGCGGGCGCTGAGCGAAACGGCCATCGGACGATACAAGGGGCTGATCGGACGGCGCCTGCGAGCACGCTCTCTTACGGCTCAACAGACCGAGGTTGCCATCGGTTGCATCGTTCTCAACCGCATGCTGGCATGGGCACGCCCGGAGTCTATCCGGCGTCAAGTCACGCAGGCATAACCAACTACATTAATGATCGAAATGCGTTCGATTTCATATCCGCGCACCAACGCCCAAGGGGACCACCCATCTGGTTTCCGGGACGATCATGCCGCCTTGGCGTCGGTCAGCGCCCTGTCCAAGGCGTCCTTGATCGGCTTGGTGACGGCGGCCACTCCCTTGGTACACTGAGGGCCTGGAATTCCTTGGCCTGCTCCACATACATTTCGACCCGCTTGCGCCAGAAGCTCGACTGCAGCGCGATAACTTGGGACGGCAACTTGGCGCCAACCAACGCCTGTAGATGCGAGAGGTCTGCCTCGGCATTGGCCCGCAATGCAGCGATCGTCTTCAGCGACAGTTCGGCACCGACCGTTTTGGGGCTTGTCGCAAATTCGGACCCTTAACTGTGTATTGACGATATGACGAGCGAATCGCGCTCCCAATGTTGTGGAGCGTACCGATGATTCTGAATGCTGTTGCCGAGAAGCTGAAGCCAGTCGAAGGATGATTTCAAGGGGCGGCATTTCGAGGCATGGCTGATTGTGCAGGCGGTGTCCTGGTATCTGCGCTATCCTCTCAGCTACCGAGACCTTGAGGAAATGTTCCGAGAGCGCGGGTTCGAGGTCGATCACAGCACAATCAATCGCTGGGTCTTGACCTATGCGCCGATGATCGAGAAGCGGCTGCGCCAGTTCCGCCGACCTCATTGCGGATCGGTCCGGATCGACGAGACTTACGTGAAAATTCGCGGCAAGTGGCGCTATCTGTACCGCGCCATCGACAAGCACGGCAATCCGGTGGACTTCCTGCTCACCGCGAGGCGCGACCTCGACGCCGCCAAGCGCTTCTTCCGCAAGATGTTGAAGGATGAGCGAAAGCGCGAATTTCTCTGCACCTTTTTCCATTGAGCGTGTTTTGGCATGAAGTGTCCACTTTGGAGGTGGACACCACGTGATTGAGGACGATGAACAGAAACTGCTGGTGAGGCGAATTTTGCGTAACGGCCGCCGGCGGTACGACGCGGCGTCAAAAGAGCGGCTCGTTGCGGCCTGCCTTGAGCCTGGCGTGTCGGTATCGGGACTTGCGCTTGAACATGGGATCAATGCCAACCTTCTTAGGAAGTGGATAAAGACGACCAAAGACGCCGTTGCTTTGCCGCCACCTGCGCCGTCGGCGTTCATTCCAGTTCAAGTCAGCGCCGCGGAGTACAGCCTGCCTATGCAGGGCAATTCGGTAGAGAGGCCTGCCACGCGTGGTGAAGAGCGGCTGTCGAAGTCGTCGCCACTCCCAGCCAAGGTGAGCGCGTCTTTGCCGAACGGCGTGAAGTTGACGCTGGAATGCGGTGATGTGGATGCATTGACGGCGATCATCGGAGCACTGGGTCATGTTCAGACTGGGCGCTGACCTGACAGTCTACCTGCATCGCGAACCGATCGACTTCCGCGCCGGCATCAACAGCCTTGCGGTCCTGGTTCAGGAGGTGATGGAGCTCGACCCGTTTGCGCCTGCGGTCTTTGCCTTTTGCAATCGCCGTCGCGACCGGATGAAACTCTTGTTCTTTGACCGGTCCGGCTTCGTGCTGGTTCTAAAGCGGCTGACCGAGGACAAGTTCCGGTGGCCGCGCCGGGAGACGGCGGTGGTTACGCTGACGACCGAGCAGCTCCATTGGATTCTCGACGGCATCGACATCGACGCAATGGTGCGCCATCCGGTGCGGCAATATCAGGTTGCGGGCTGACGGCTCCCGAATTGTGCGGTTGACGCGTCGGTGCGGTTCAGATTCAAAACTACGATGAATCGACCTGGCGAACCGACTGTTGAGGAGTTGATGGCGCGCATTGCTGCGCTGCAGGCGCAGAACCGCCAGCTCGCAGAACGCGTGGCCAAGCTCGAGGAAGAGTTGGCGCTAGCGCGGCTGCATCGTTTTGCGCCGAAGAGCGAAAAGCACGTTGATCGCCTCTTCAATGAAGCCGAACAGATTGCCGATGAAGACGACGCCGGCAGCGAAGATGGCAATGTCGTCGACCTGCCGGACACCGGCTTTCCGTCCACCGAAAAGCCGGAGGGAAAGAAGCGTGGCCGCAAGCCTCTGCCGGAACACCTGCCGCGCGAGCGCGTCGAGTATGACCTTGCCGACGGTCAGAAGGCCTGTCCTTGCTGCCGCCACCAGATGCATCGCATGGGTGAGGCCGTCACCGAGCAGCTCCATATCGAGGTGAAGGCGAAGGTCCTGCAGAATGTGCGGTTCAAGTATGCATGCCGCCATTGCGACCGGACCGGCATCAATACGCCTGTTGTCATTGCCCCGATGCCCGCGCAGCCCTTGCCGGGCAGCATCGCCACGGCCTCGACGCTGGCCTTTGCGCTCGTCCACAAATATGTCGATGGCACGCCGCTCTACCGTCTGGCCCAGGCCTTCGAGCGTGCCGGCGTTCCCGTCAGCCGCGGCGCTCTGGGCCATTGGGTGATCGGATCGAGCGAGAGGCATCTCTCCCGCATCTATGATGCCCTGAAGCTACGGCTTCGGTCACAACCGCTCATCCATGGTGACGAGACGACGGTCCAGGTCCTGAAGGAAAAGGACAGGGAAGCCACCAGCACATCCTTCATGTGGGCGTATCGGAGTGGAGAGGACAGCGACGAACCGATCGTGCTGCTCGACTATCAGCCCGGCCGCGGCCAGATCTATCCGCAGGCCTTCCTCGGTGATTACCGCGGCATCCTGATGAGCGATGGCTATACCGCCTGGCGCACGCTGGCAGGAGCGACCCATCTGGGGTGCATGGCCCATTCCAGACGTCGCTTCGTCGATGCACTGAAGACCAGAAAGAAAGGCGGCGGCCCGCCGGAGCAGGCGCTGAAGTTCTTCGAAAAGCTCTACCGGATTGAAAGCCAGACGCGCAACGAAAAGCCGGACAAGGGCGAAACGCGACATCAATGCATCCGCCGTTTCCGCCAGCAACACAGCGTCCCCATCATGAACGCTCTCAAGGCATGGCTCGACGACATAGCCCCGAAGGTCCTGCCCGACAGCAAGATCGGCGACGCCGTGTCCTACACCCTGAACCAGTGGGAGTACCTGACGCGCTACACCGAAGACGGCAGGATGCCGATCGACAACAACCTGCTTGAGCGCGACATCAGGATTTTTGCCACTGGAAGAAAGAGTTGGCTGTTCAGCGACACTGTGGACGGAGCCAGGGCCAGTGCCGTCGTCTACAGCCTCATGCTGACATGCCGAGCATGCGGCATCGAGCCCTTGGCCTATTTGCGCCACGTCCTCACGGAATTGCCGCAGCGCGCGGACAATGCCGACATCACCGATCTCTTGCCATTCAACTTCGCCAAAACCGCCGCTACTTGATCCGATGCAACTGGCCGACAACGACCCCGGTCAAACGGGCCGCGTCAACGCGCATGGAAATGAGCGCTTACAAACGATCTGCTCGCGCGCCTCTTCGGACTTCAAAAGGTTAATAAAGCGTGAAAAACACCCTGTTCGAAAGGGAATTGCGGCCCAAACCAATCTTTGCGACAAGCCCGCTGAAATGGCAGGCAGCCACCGGCTACGGCAAGCGGGCGCTGAGCGAAACAGCCATCGGACGATACAAGGGGCTGATCGGACGGCGCCTGCGAGCACGCTCTCTTCCGGCTCAACAGACCGAGGTTGCCATCGGTTGCATCGTTCTCAACCGCATGCTGGCATGGGCACCCCCGGAGTCTATCCGGCGTCAAGTCACGCAGGCATAACCAACTACATTAAAGATCGAAATGCGTTCGAGTATAGCGCGACATATGTGGAACGGCCCGCGTTGCAAGGGCTTTTTTAGTCGATTTCATCACGCGGGAACGGTGCAGTCATATGTCCGGCCTTTCAGCGCGGCCCATGACCGCTGGCCTCGATGAAGTCCGCGAAGCGGGTGGCTGATCAATCTGACGTGCTCGAAGCACATTGTCGCGCAAGCCTCTCCCGCGTCGGGATTTCGTCCCGTGGAATCATCGTCTGCTCAATGCACCTCGCCTCTTCCTGGCTCCTCTCCGGTAGCTCGTGTCGGTACTCTGCCCTCAGGCGTTTGCCGCACGAACCGCCATCACACCAGGTTTCCGATAGGTCCCGCCCTTCGTTAGCAGGGCCCAGATGATCCTCGCGATCTTGTTGGCAAGCGCGATGGCGACGACCTTGAAGGGCCGACGCGCTAGCAACGCGGTCAACCAGGGCAGTGCCCTGTCGTTGTTTCTGGCATGGCGCAGGACCGAGGTAGCGCCATTTACAAGGAGAGATCGAAGCTCCGTGTTGCCCATCTTCGAGATGCCGCCCAACAGCTCCTTGCCGCCGCTCGAATGCGACCTCGGCGTAAGCCCAAGCCAAGCGGCAAGGTGACGGCCCGACCTAAACCCGTCCGGATCGGGAACCAGCGCCTTGACGGTCGCCGCTGTGATCGCGCCGACGCCCGGGATCGTGGTCAGACGGCGCATGTCTTCGTCATGCTTTGCCTCGGTGACGATCTCGCGCTCAAGTCGTTCGACCTGTTCGCTCAGAGTGTCTAACTGGTCGACAAGGGCCGTCAGGGCGAAGCGCGCCGCCGCAGGCAGGCGAGCATCTGTCGGGTCACGCACGATCGCGGCTAATGCCGCCACCTTCGCCGGGCCGGCAGCCGCGATGATGCCCAATTCGGACATATGAGCGCGCAAGGCGTTGATCACTTGTGTTCTTTGGCGCAGCAGCAGAGCTCGCGTCCTCAGCACCATCGCCGCCGCCTGTTGCTCGGCCGACTTGATCGGCACAAAGCGCATGGTCTTGCGGGTTACCGCCTCGCTGATCGCCTCGGCGTCGGCAGCATCGGTCTTGCCGCGCTTGACAAAGGGCTTGACGTAGGCCGGCGGGATCAACCGGACGTCATGGCCGAGTGCTGCGATCTCACGCGCCCAGTAATGTGCCCCGCCGCAGGCCTCGAGGCCGACGAGACAGGTTGGCTGCTTCTCGAAGAAGCGCAGCACTTCGGCCCGGCGCAACCGCCTGTTGAACAGCGGCGCGCCTTCGGCGTCTGCGCCGTGAACTTGGAAAACCTGCTTGGCCAAATCTAGCCCGATGGTGTTAATCTGCGTCACGGAACGGTCCCTCCTTGGTGGCGTTGAAACAACGGCCACGTTAGCACTTGATGCTGTCGGAGCGGGCCGTTCCACCTCATCAATCTGGAAGAGAGGTGCGCGACATATGTGGAACGGCCCGCGTTGCAAGGGCTTTTTTAGTCGATTTCATCACGCGGGAACGGTGCAGTCATATGTCCGGCCTTTCAGCGCGGCCCATGACCGCTGGCCTCGATGAAGTCCGCGAAGCGGGTGGCTGATCAATCTGACGTGCTCGAAGCACATTGTCGCGCAAGCCTCTCCCGCGTCGGGATTTCGTCCCGTGGAATCATCGTCTGCTCAATGCACCTCGCCTCTTCCTGGCTCCTCTCCGGTAGCTCGTGTCGGTACTCTGCCCTCAGGCGTTTGCCGCACGAACCGCCATCACACCAGGTTTCCGATAGGTCCCGCCCTTCGTTAGCAGGGCCCAGATGATCCTCGCGATCTTGTTGGCAAGCGCGATGGCGACGACCTTGAAGGGCCGACGCGCTAGCAACGCGGTCAACCAGGGCAGTGCCCTGTCGTTGTTTCTGGCATGGCGCAGGACCGAGGTAGCGCCATTTACAAGGAGAGATCGAAGCTCCGTGTTGCCCATCTTCGAGATGCCGCCCAACAGCTCCTTGCCGCCGCTCGAATGCGACCTCGGCGTAAGCCCAAGCCAAGCGGCAAGGTGACGGCCCGACCTAAACCCGTCCGGATCGGGAACCAGCGCCTTGACGGTCGCCGCTGTGATCGCGCCGACGCCCGGGATCGTGGTCAGACGGCGCATGTCTTCGTCATGCTTTGCCTCGGTGACGATCTCGCGCTCAAGTCGTTCGACCTGTTCGCTCAGAGTGTCTAACTGGTCGACAAGGGCCGTCAGGGCGAAGCGCGCCGCCGCAGGCAGGCGAGCATCTGTCGGGTCACGCACGATCGCGGCTAATGCCGCCACCTTCGCCGGGCCGGCAGCCGCGATGATGCCCAATTCGGACATATGAGCGCGCAAGGCGTTGATCACTTGTGTTCTTTGGCGCAGCAGCAGAGCTCGCGTCCTCAGCACCATCGCCGCCGCCTGTTGCTCGGCCGACTTGATCGGCACAAAGCGCATGGTCTTGCGGGTTACCGCCTCGCTGATCGCCTCGGCGTCGGCAGCATCGGTCTTGCCGCGCTTGACAAAGGGCTTGACGTAGGCCGGCGGGATCAACCGGACGTCATGGCCGAGTGCTGCGATCTCACGCGCCCAGTAATGTGCCCCGCCGCAGGCCTCGAGGCCGACGAGACAGGTTGGCTGCTTCTCGAAGAAGCGCAGCACTTCGGCCCGGCGCAACCGCCTGTTGAACAGCGGCGCGCCTTCGGCGTCTGCGCCGTGAACTTGGAAAACCTGCTTGGCCAAATCTAGCCCGATGGTGTTAATCTGCGTCACGGAACGGTCCCTCCTTGGTGGCGTTGAAACAACGGCCACGTTAGCACTTGATGCTGTCGGAGCGGGCCGTTCCACCTCATCAATCTGGATGAGAATCTGGTGTCGCGGTGATGCTGATGATCGCGGCAT
The DNA here is from genome assembly GCF_014189455.1 of Mesorhizobium huakuii. NCBI lineage: Bacteria > Pseudomonadati > Pseudomonadota > Alphaproteobacteria > Hyphomicrobiales > Phyllobacteriaceae > Mesorhizobium > Mesorhizobium huakuii. Next base: position 162,675 of record NZ_CP050298.1, on the reverse strand, counting down.
TGATTGTCGCGCGCAAGAGGTTTTATCGGTTTGATTGTCGCGGCGCGTCAATCAGGATTGACGTTTGCGGGCGTCGCATATGAGGCCGGCCGGCCTGGCCCTCGCTTTCGCTCGATGGCCTCGCGCCGCCGATAGCTCTCGACATTCAGCTCGAAGATTGTCGCGTGGTGGACAAGGCGGTCGACCGCGGCGAGCGTCATAGCGGGATCTGGGAAGACCTTCCCCCCATTCGCCGAAGGGCTGGTTGGCGGTGATGAGCATCGAGCGCCGCTCGTAGCGGGCGCTGATGAGCTCGAACAGGACGCTGGTCTCGGCCTGGTCCTTGGTGACGTAGGCGAGATCATCGAGGATCAGGAGATGGAACTTGTCGAGCTTGGCCAGAGCGCTCTCGAGCGCCAGGTCTCGCCGTGCCGTCTGAAGCTTCTGGACGAGGTCGGTTGTTCTGGTGAAGAGCACCCGCCAGCCATTCTCGATGAGCGCAAGGCCGATGGCTGAAGCGAGATGGCTTTTGCCGCCGCCGGGCGGGCCGAACAGAAGCAGGTTCGCCCCCTTCTCCAGCCAGCTGTCGCCGGCGGTGATCGCCATCACCTGGGCCTTGGAGATCATCGGCACGGCCTCGAACGCGAAGGTGCCGAGGGTCTTGCCCGGCAGGAGGCGGGCCTCGGCGAGGTGGCGTTCGATGCGGCGGCGGTCGCGTTCGGCCAGTTCATGCTCGGTGATCGCGGCCAGAAAGCGGGCGGCGGGCCAGCCTTCCTTGTCGGCCTGTTCGGCGAATTGCGGCCACATGAGCTTGATGGCCGGCAAGCGCAGTTCGTTGAGGAGCAGGCTGAGCTTGGCGGTATCGACAGTGGTGTTGGTCTTCATGCCGCGTCTCCCGTCAGGCTGGCGCCGAGCAGGGCTTCATAGGCATTGAGCGGCGCAAGGCGCACGACGACATTCGGCAGCCGGGAGGGATCGGGGGCGAAGCGTTCCCGCAAGGTGGCCATGTCGGGCAATCGGCGCGCCTGCAGCGCGGCATCCAGTTGGTCGGCCAGTTCGCTCTCGCAGGCGCGCTCGTGAGCCATGGCGAGAAGATCCACCATGATGCGGCAGGCCTGCCGCTCCGGCAGCCGCTCCATGAGCATGTCGAAGGTTCGCCGGTAGGCCTCGCGGGGGAAGAGCTGGTCACGATAGACGAGGTTGAGCAGCGCCATCGGTTTGCGGCGCAGCGAATGGATGACATGCCGATAATTGACGACCTGGTCGTGCTTGCCGGTTGAAGAGGCGCGCCCGCGCGGCAGCGTCACGAGATGCGTGCCGCCGATGAAGATATCCAGCCGATCATCGAAGAGCCGCACTCTGAGGCGGTGGCCGATCAGGCGCGAGGGCACGGTGTAGAACACCTTGCGCAGCGTGAAGCCGCCCGATGAGGTGACGCGCACGGTGACCTCCTCGTAGTCGGATGTGCGCCGGACGGGCAGTTCCTGGAGCTCGGCGCGCTCGGTGTCGATGCGCTTGGAATTGCGGGCGTTCACACGGCTGACGATCTCGTCGACGAAGCGGCGGTAGCAGGCCAGATCGCCGAAATCGCTCGATCCTCTCATCAAAGCCGCGTCGTCGATCGCCCGCTTGAGATGGCCGTGCGGGCCTTCGATGGAGCCGTTCTCATGCGCGATGCCGCGATTGTTGCGGGAAGGGGTCATGCCGTAGTGGCCGCACAGTTCGTCGTAGCGGCGCGTCAGGTCCTCCCGGGCGTCCTTGTCCAGGTTGCGGAATGCCGCCGAGAGGCTGTCGCTGCGATGCGCATTGCATCGCCTGAACTGCTCCCGGATGTTGGGTCGTTGCCTCATCTGATTTGCTCCCCGCAGTTTTGGGGCGGGAGCAAATCATATGAGGCGGATAAGCATGGCGACGCGGGATGAGCTGGTGAAGGTGGTAGCGGAGCGCTACGCCCGAGGCGATCGGGCAGAGAAGACGCGCATTCTCGATGAATTCGCGGCGGTGAGCGGCGTTCACCGCAAGCATGCCATGCGGTTGCTGCGGAATGGACCACAGGCGCAGCGTTCGGACCCGCGACCGGAGCGCCGGCTTTATGACGACGCGGTGCGCGAAGCGCTGATCGTGCTCTGGGAAGCTTCGGATCGCATCTGTGGCAAGCGTCTGAAGATGCTGATTCCGATTCTGGTGGAGGCGATGGAGCGTCACGGGCATCTGCACCTAACCGCCGAGATCCGCACACGGCTATTGGCGATGAGCGCGGCCACGATCGACCGCGCCCTTCGCGAGGTTCGAGACATCGCTGGTGGGCCGAGACGCCGTCGCAGTACAGCGTCCACCGCGCTGCGGCGCAGCATTCCGATCCGGACCTTCTCCGATTGGCAGGATCCTCCGCCTGGATTCGTCGAGGCCGACCTGGTAGCGCACAGTGGACCGACGACGCGGGGAAGCTTCATACAAACGCTTTGTCTTACCGACATCGCGAGCGGGTGGACGGAATGCGCGCCCTTGCTGGTGCGTGAACAGAAGCTGTTGAGCGAGGTGCTGACGGTATTGCGGCAGCTCCTGCCATTTCAGCTTCTCGGATTCGACACGGACAATGACAGCGTGTTCCTGAACGAGACGATACGCGACTACTGTCTGGATGCCGGCATCGAGTTCACCCGCTGCCGTCCTTACCGCAAAAATGACCAGGCCTTTGTCGAACAGAAGAACGGCGCCGTGGTGCGACGCATTGTCGGGTATCGTCGGCTGGAGGGGCTTGAAGCCGCTGCTGCTCTTGCACAGCTCTATTCGACGGTTCGGCTGTTCGTGAACTTCTTCCAACCCTCCTTCAAGCTGGCCGGAAAGGAACGGGACGGCGCCCGCGTGCGCAAGCGCTATCACCCTGCGGCAACACCGTGCCAGCGACTGCTGGCAGATCCACGCACGCCTGAAGCGGTTCGTGCCAGGCTTGCGCAAACACAGGCGAGGCTGGACCCGGTAAAGCTGCTGCAGGAGATGCGATCGGCGCAGCAGCGCCTCGTCGACATTGCCGATGAATCCTGCACGCCGGCGCTGGTGGTGAGCGATCCGGCGCTGGACCAGTTCCTGTCGGGTTTGCGGACGGCCTGGAAGGAGGGGGAAGTCCGCCCAACCGCAAGAGCCAGGCCGAGGCAAAAGCGAGGACGTCGCCGACCGGATCCGCTCGTGAAGGTCACAGGCCAGTTGCGCGCGTGGTTCGACGAAGAGCCCTGGCGGACGAGCCGCGAATTACTGGTGCGTCTGCAGGCGGAGCAGCCGGGGCAATATCCTGATCCACTTCTGCGCACGCTGCAGCGCCGCTTGAAGATCTGGCGGAAGGAAAAGGCACACGCGATGGTGTTCGGCCCAATGCACGTGGAGCCGGCAATCGAGCCGATCGCGCATTGATCGAATCCTAGCCCAGGGGAACATTATGGTGAGGCAACGGAAAGATCGTTCGGGAGCATTCCAGGGTGAGGCAATACGAGCTCTCACATTGATTGCCGCGCCGCATTCGAGTTCATATCCGCGCACCAACGCCACTCGGCGGCATATTCTGGTTTCGCGAACGGCCCTCAAATCGCCTGTTCTTTATTGGAAACGAATTTTTCGATCAGCCACATTCCAGCAGGACCCAGTGCCTTTTCCTTCCTGCAGGCGATAACCAATGGAAAGCTTGGCATCAAATCAGAGCCCTCCCAGCTTTCTGGCCTCAGCTCGATCAATCGTCCGGCGGCAATATCCCCCTCAACCCTTGACCTTGGCATTGAACCCCAGCCGACGCTGGCGAGGATGAGGTCGTATTTCGTCTGAAGGTCGTTGACGCGCCACCGGTTGGCTGCATGCACCCCATAGTCTCGCCCACTATCAACTTCGGCAGCCGGGCTGATAACCAGTTGGGTGTAGTCACGCAGTATCGTTGCGCTGAACGTCCCGTTGATTTTGCCAAGCGGATGAGTTGGTGCCGCGACCGGCACCAGATCGATTCGACCGCACACCCGGCGTTCGAATTCATCTGGGTGGCGCTCGGCAAGCAAACCCAGGTCAGCAATTCCGTCTCGCAAGGTTTTCGCCGCTGCATCGAAAGTTTCAGTCAAGATGCGAATTTCGACGAAAGGGAAGGCCTGGGTGAATTCCCCAAGCACGCTGCTCAGCAGGATCGCTGGCGCGTAGGAGACAACCGCCAGAGTGAGTTCTGCCTCGAGTCCCTTTGAAATTCCCTGCGCTTGGTGCCGCCAGTCTGCGACGTCGTCAAGAATCCGCCGCGCGCGCGGTAACAAGGCTTTGCCCGCTTCCGTGAGAACCGGGCGGTAGGGCGAGCGATCGAAAAGAGGAAACCCGCTCTGTTCCTCCAATCTCTGAATGCTATAGGTGATCGCCGATTGCGCCCGATTCATCCGGCGAGCGGCTGCGGCAAAACTGCCTTCGGCGACAATCGTTACGAATACCAGGAATTGATCGAGGGTGAGCGCGTCCATAGTCATGCTCATGCCTTCCCTCCCTCGATTGTTGGGTCTTAACAGACCGGGGTCCCAGATCGTCGACTTAAAGAAACGTCAAGTGACTATATCAGTTTATTTGAACGATTATGCCGAAATTTCATCCCTTTCTTTGGTGGCTCTGCGATCTAAAACCGCTCGGAAAGGCAGGAAGGAACGCGCTCAGCCGGCGTCCGTGCTTGCAACCTGCCTGCGCCACAAGAGGTGGTGATTTTTTTGATTTATGGAGTTGTTCAGATGTCAAATACCTTTAGCTTTGCGCCCACAAAGCCAACAGGCAAGCCGCTGCGAGCCGGGCTCTGGATCGCCCAACTTCTTGTTTTCACGTCCTTTACGCTGTTTGGCAGCATGAAGCTGTTTATGCCGGTCGATCAATTGGCGGCAATGTGGGTTTGGCCCGGCGCTGTACCGCCTTGGTTTCTGCACCTTATGGGTCTGATCCGACATTGCAGGCGGATCTGGAGTGCTTTTGCCCGCATTGATTCGGATTCAGCCACGCCTCACCGTCCTGGCTGCACTTGGTTGTGTGCTGCTGCAAATTGCAGCGACAATCTTCCACTTGTCGCGGGGTGAAGCCTCGGCCTTACCACTCAACATCATCCTGCTCGCCCTTTCGGCGTTCATTCTGTGGGGCCGCGCTAAGAAGGACCCAATCCCGTCGCGCGCATCAGCGTCGGGAGGTAACTGCGAACTATCCGATTGCTGCCCCCATCGTTAGTTGCTTTTTGCATGCCGAGTCGCAGCGGCCACCTGTTCGGCCTTCCAGCACTCCACGTGCCTGGATGAACAGGCTGCGATAGATCGTTTCGTGCGACACCTGATTATGCGGCTCCCCTGGGTAGGTGCGCTTGAGCCAGCCGGCTATGGATAGCTAAAGACATGCGTTTCAAAGGGCTTGACCTAAATCTCCTCGTTGTGCTCGACGCGCTGCTGGTGGAGCGCAATCTCTCGGCGGCGGCCCGCCGCATCAACCTCAGCCAGCCGGCCATGAGTGCGGCCGTCGCCCGGCTGCGCGATTATTTCGGCGATGAACTGTTTACGACAAGCGGCCGCGAACGTTTTCTGACCCCGCGTGCGGCAGCACTTGCCCCCGCCGTCCGCGACGCTCTCCTGCACATCCAGTGCTCGATTATTTCCTCGGATCCGTTTAACCCAGCTCAATCCGATCGCCGCTTCAGGATCATTATTTCCGATTTCGCCACGCTCGTGTTTTTTGAGAAAGTCGTTGAGCGTGTTGCACGCGAAGCCCCCGCCGTCAGCTTCGAATTGCTGCCTATCGACGACGGCCCCGATGAGCTTCTCCAGCGCGGTGACATCGATTTTCTAATTCTTCCGGATTTGTTCACGTCGAGCGCGCACTCAAGCGTGGCACTGTTTGAGGAGCGACTCGTGTGCGTAGGCTGTCCCACCAACAAGCAGCTGCCACGGCAGATTACGTTCGAGAGATACATGTCGATGAGGCACGTCTCGGTCAGGTTCGGGCGTACGATGAAGCCCTCCATCGAGGAATGGTTCTTGCTTGAACATGGCCTCAAGAGACGTGTCGAGGTCGCCGTGCAGGGCTTCAGCATGATCCCGCCGATGGTGTCCGGCACGGCCCGTATCGCGACCATGCCCTCCCGGCTGGTCAGGCATTGCGAAAAAACGTTCCCCCTGCAGATCGTCGAACTTCCGCTGCCGCTTCCCGCATTCATCGAGACCCTCCAATGGCCGTCACTCCACAACAGCGATCCGGCAAGCATCTGGATGCGGGAGATCATGATGCAGGAGGCATCTCGGATGGGCGTTGGTGCGCGGATATGAACTCGAACGGGCTTGTCGCAAATTCGGACCCTTAACTGTGTATTGACGATATGACGAGCGAATCGCGCTCCCAATGTTGTGGAGCGTACCGATGATTCTGAATGCTGTTGCCGAGAAGCTGAAGCCAGTCGAAGGATGATTTCAAGGGGCGGCATTTCGAGGCATGGCTGATTGTGCAGGCGGTGTCCTGGTATCTGCGCTATCCTCTCAGCTACCGAGACCTTGAGGAAATGTTCCGAGAGCGCGGGTTCGAGGTCGATCACAGCACAATCAATCGCTGGGTCTTGACCTATGCGCCGATGATCGAGAAGCGGCTGCGCCAGTTCCGCCGACCTCATTGCGGATCGGTCCGGATCGACGAGACTTACGTGAAAATTCGCGGCAAGTGGCGCTATCTGTACCGCGCCATCGACAAGCACGGCAATCCGGTGGACTTCCTGCTCACCGCGAGGCGCGACCTCGACGCCGCCAAGCGCTTCTTCCGCAAGATGTTGAAGGATGAGCCTTTGCTCGCACCGGAAAAGATCGGCACGGATGGGCGTTGGTGCGCGGATATGAAATCGAACGCATTTCGATCATTAATGTAGTTGGTTATGCCTGCGTGACTTGACGCCGGATAGACTCCGGGCGTGCCCATGCCAGCATGCGGTTGAGAACGATGCAACCGATGGCAACCTCGGTCTGTTGAGCCGGAAGAGAGCGTGCTCGCAGGCGCCGTCCGATCAGCCCCTTGTATCGTCCGATGGCCGTTTCGCTCAGCGCCCGCTTGCCGTAGCCGGTGGCTGCCTGCCATTTCAGCCGACCGTCGCTTGCGATTGCGGCAATGTGCTTGTCCCTTTGACCAGGCGGTCCGGCATCACTGCTTTCCACCGCCGTGGAACGCGGTGGAATGACGATGTTCGCGGTTGCGCTGTGCTGCAGGATAGACTGATAGGTTGGCTTGCCGTCATAGGCTCCGTCGGCTGTGAACTGGTCGATCTCGCCGTCGATCTGATCGAGCAGCGGTGCCACCTGGGAAGGATCATCCGTGTCCTGATCTGTCAGCCTTTGGGCAATGATCGCGCCACTTTTGGCATCCACTGCCAGATGCAGCTTGCGCCAGTTGCGACGTGATCTGGCGCCATGTTTCTGCTCCAGCCATTGCCCGGCGCCGTAGACTTTCAATCCCGTGCTATCGACAAGCACATGCAGCGGGCCGTCCGGCTGCGGCGGGTTTCGTCGGGCTGATGGCTCCCACTTCTGTGCCCGACGGCTCAGCGTCGTATGATCTGGAACTGGGACTTTCAGCCCCATGAGATCCAGCAGCGAGTGAAGCAATCCCTCGGTCTGGCGCAGCCGCATTGCGAAGACGCAACCCAGCGTCAGCGCTGTCTCAATGGCGAGATCGGAATACCGGGCTTGGCCGCCGCGGGTCTTGCGTCGCGGAGCGCGCCATCCCGCCAGTGCCTCCGGCGTTACCCATAAGGTCAGGCTACCACGCCGGCGCAGACCTGCTTCGTAGTCACGCCAATTCGTCACCCTGAATGTCATCTTTCCGACGTGATGACGACGATCTGCGTTGTGTTTGTACGGCATGGCACTCAAATCAAGCTGATTTCGATCCTGCCTGCCTATCGCCAAACCGTTGACAAAAGATCCATGCACCAACGCTCCCAGGAAGAGAACGCGGGAGCCCCATCTTCGAAAGCCGACTAGACAGCGTTAACGTCTCGGCCGGCGTGACGGCGGGCCATCCTAGGGATGTTGCGCAGGGAGGGCTTCCGCGCGCTCCCGCCGCCACGCCCGGCATCATATAGGCAAAGCGAATGCTGCCGCCAGCCGGGCGAGTTTAAGCTTCTTCTTCCAGGTTGATTTGCGCAATCTGCATGGCGCCGCCATTGAGGCGGGATGCAATCAGGTGGCCGATCGCCACCGCGCCAATGCACAACGCCACCGACAGGCCGATGTTTAAGGCCGCCCGAGTCGCGCCGCCGGCGCGGATCAGGTCGAGGGTCTGCAGGCTGAACGATGAAAACGTCGTGTAGCCGCCGCAGACGCCTATCATCACGAACAGGCGCAGCGGTTCGGACACCGGAAACCGCCCGTTGGCCAAGGTAATCGTGCCGAAAAACCCGATCAGCAGCGAGCCGGTGATGTTGATGATGATGGTGCCCCAAGGCAGCTGGCCGCTGATGGGCAGCGCCAGGAATGACACCAGATAGCGCGCCAAGGTGCCGATCGCACCCCCGGCCATGACCACAAGGCAATTCGTAAAAGACATGCTCGATCCTCTTGTTGAGGCGAGCTACAGCCCGCCGTGCGGCGGGGATCTGGGCGGATTCCTACCGCGATTTGTCGCGGTAGGAGTCATCAGCCTTACTGGCGGTTTCGGGAGAACTCCATTCCCATCAGAACTAAATTAGCGCGCTTATCGATCCTTGGAAAGGCCGCCGCGAGCGCAGGCAGGAGGACACCGTTTGGCACAAGGGCTGGATTCCCCAACGGGTGACCGTGAGAGACGAAGCTTCGGCTGGCTGGAAACGGGACCAGCCTCTGACTGCTCGACATGAGATGCGTGGCTCTGGATCCTGAACCTCCGACGCACGAACGAGCCTCGGCGGCATTTCCCTGCACTCCCGCGCCGTAGAGGACCGGCAAGCGATGCTGCTCAGCGCTCGTAATCGTTACCATTCGAGCGATGGGTCTTGCGGTCCTGCTCTTCAGCCTGTTGAGTCTTGTGCTTTTTGGCGTCCTTTTGCTTGGCTCTCTTCTCCTGCTCGGTGCCGGTGCGCGGCTGCTCCGGCTGGCGAGGATCGTCCCGGGTTGGAAGGTCTCGCCCTCGCGCCTCGCGCTCGGGGATCGGTTCCTCACCGCCACCACCACGACGGTGCTGCTGCCGCTCGAACTGCAACCGCGCGAGACGATCGTGCATCTTGTCGTTGACCTCTTCGCGATACTCTTCAAACTGTCCTTGATGCGTCGGCGGCAGCGTCTCGCGTATGTTGTCCAGAGCCTGATTGACGCGGGCCATCTGACGCCGCATTTCCAAGGGGGTTTGCGCCATGTTCAAATCTCCTATCAGTGCATTCAATTCTCTCATACCGGGATGGGACAGGAAAGACTTCTGCCCCGATTGATCAGCTCCGCGACCCGCGGCAGGACCTGGTTGCCCCTCCCCTGCCCGATCGCGACGGAACCGCAGAAAATCGTTGCCGATCGACTCCGCTGCCGTGAGAGCCTGACCGACCACGCCGGCGGTCCGCATCGTCGTCACAGTCTTTTGCCATGCGGCAGCGATTGCATCGCCGTTCACGACAAGGGATTGTCCATCCAAACGGCGTTGCCGCTTGGCCTCCACTCGCTCGATCGTCCTGGCGCTGACCTGATAGCGCGGATCGCTCTGGGCGCGGCTGTAGGCTCCGGCATGCTCCTTCGTGAATGGCCGCGTCATCGCATGATCCATCCGCCGCGTCGCCACCATCGCAATGCCGTTCTCGCGTGCTTTTTCCGCAAAGGTCTCGCGCCAGGCGACCAGATCTGGCTTGTAGAATTTCAGGCGTTCGCCGTCGGCTGACCGATGCTTGCACCATTGCATGGACATGGACGTGCTTGGTGTCCTTGTGATGCGCCAGGACGAACTTGTATCCTGGCGCACGCTCCTCGAGCACGGCGCGCGCCGCGGCCATGACGGCGTTGGCATCGGTGCCGGCCTTTGCCGAGAAAAGCAGGTGATAGGCATTGCGGCGTTCACGCCCTGAAAACTGCGGGCGCCATTGTTCGTAGACCGAAGCCGCCGCCTTGGTCGAATTCTTCCCCCCCGGGCACCGGCTCGCCATTTGCGAACCGGACTTGGCTGTGGGTGCGGATGAACTTCTGCAGGAAATATTTCGCTTTGGGTTCACGACCGACGGCCGCCATCACCTCTGCCTTGGCTACCACGCCAGCCGCGCCCATAGCCTCAGACAAACGCGCCTCGATCTTGTCGAGCGCCTTGCTGCGCGAATTCTCCCGACCACCGGCCAGGACTCTCGCAAGCGGCCCTGCCCGCTCATCGGTGTGTGCATAAACCTCCACCGCCTGTCCATCCTGCGCATAGATGAACGGTTTTGCACCGAAGGCCTTGTTCAGCGCCTCGCTCAAGGCAGCACCGGTGACTTCGCCGGCGAGTTCGAAACGAACCTCGATAAAATTGGTGTTTTCCAGGGGTGGTTCGAACGTCTCGCAAAACGTTTCCAGGAACGCCTTTCGTGCGCCGCCTGTCGCAAGGACCTGTCCATCCTCGTCAAAAATCTCGATGTCGTGCTTCTCGCCTTTTTCATCCTCGCGCTTTCCGATGTAATTGAGCAGCCGAGCGGCGGCTTCCTTGGTTGATGGCGGATTGGGCATGACCTTGAACACAGCAGGCTGAGCGCCCGCCGCATAGCCTGCCCGTGCCGCGACGGCCCGCGCCTGATAGGAGACCCGCGCTGCTCGGCCTGGACCGCTTGCGCGACCCGCACCACGGCCGCCACCACCACCGCGCCGCTTCCAGTCTTCCTCCTCCTCTTCCGGCCGGAAACCGGCGAGCGTGGCGCCATAGACCATGATCGGCGCGCTAGCGGCCTTGGGCGAGCTCGCAGCAGCCGTCGCTGATTTCGGAGCACCGCTGGAGACGGAGCTTCCTACAACTCCTGTCCCTCCCGGCGACGAACGAAGGGCGTTCCTGCCGCCACCCAGCGTCGAGCCGGCTGGTCCTGGCCTAAGGTGCCCGCCGCCGCCGGTCCGCTCATAACTCTTCATCACCTGGAATTCGCTGGCCTCGCGTCGGGCGCCCGTCAGAGACTTGTCATCGTCCAACTCCTCACGCTTCACGCCGGACTCGCCCCGCAGATAGCGTTCGATTTCGACCGCATAGCCAGCAAGACGACCGCTCATGGCCTGGCCTCCCTCGCCTTGCGGGACCCGCCAGTCATCGCCTTCAGTTCCTCGCGGAACTGCCGCACGAGGTCGCCCACGGCGATCAGCGCCTGCTCAAGATCCTCATCCTGGGCAACCCGGCCGTCGTTCATGGCGCACACGGCCTGATTGAAATTGACGCCGACGCGCCGCAGCTGATCGGTCATGTCCACGATCGCCGGCCGCAACGCCTCTGACGCGATAGGCAGATGCCCGGCCTCAGCCCGCACCAGACGCCGGACGACCTCACTGACGGTGACGCCGTCCCGCTCCGCGATGGCTTTGAGGCTGGCCAACTCGTTAGCCGAAAACCGGATGTGCGTCACCTCGCCGTAGCGTCGTGACGCGCTCTTCACCGCTGCTTTCTGGGCGTCTGCATTCATCTCTCAAGCCCGCTTGCGGGCGCTAAGGCCCGCCAGGGCCGCGCCGCCTATTTTGTGTGTATCACAAAATAGGCTATCCTGCCAGTAAGAAGCAAATGAGGAGGAACGAAAATATGGTCGCGTCTTCTTACCAGCCCAGTTATCGGCGGCGGCAGCGCGGGCGAAATGTTCACATCGTGATTTGATGCAATGTGTCTATGATGGGTTGGCGACTTGGTTCCATGTTAACATGGAACCATCGGCCTTCTGATGGGAAGCCGGAAAGCGTAGTCGGAAATGCGCAGTCGATGGGCCACCGGACCTTCTTTTCTGACGAAAGCAGCTGCGCAAAAACTGCATCTTTAGCGAGCCCTTATCTGTGAGCGCCTGGGTTGCCAAACCAGGCTTCCCCGTCGACTATGTCATGATGTTTCGACCGTGATCTTGTTTCCATGTGTCCATGATGACTTGTCTCCATGTTAACATCGAAACAAGGAGCCAACGCCGGAAGGAGGCCCCCATGATCATCTCCGCTGCGATCCCAAAGGGCGGCACTGGCAAATCGACGATGCTGCGCACCCTCGCATCCGTCGCGCTGCATAGGGGTTATTCAGTCACTCTTATAGACGGCGATCGGCGGCAGAACATGAACCGCTGGTTCCAGATGCTGGGTGACGCTGGCAATCGTCCTGACAGCCTGCAACTGGTGAGCGCGATGACCCCGCAGGAAATCCTTCGCGCGGCAGCCACTCACAACGGTGAACGCTCCGTCGTCTTGATCGATACGGAAGGCACTACAAATGACAACCTCATGGCCGGGCTCTTCGCGGCCGATATTGTCGTCGTGCCGGTCTATTTTGCCCTCGACGACGTGACCGCCGCCATCCAGATCACCGACCACTACATTCCGCTGGCGGTCGAGAGCCGGGGTAGACCGCTGCCTGCGATATTCGTGCTGACCAAGCAGACCATCATCGATGGTCGGGCCCGAGCCTTGACCGAACTGCGGGCCATCATCCAGGCCAACGGCACGCCGATTGCAGAACACGTCCTGCACAATCGTGTTGCCTACCGCGATCTACAGACCGGACAGACCCTTTACAGCTTCGCGGTGCCCGATGCGAAGGCGGTTGCCGAGAGCGAAGGGGTCTTCGACGACCTTCTGCAAACCTTCATCGAAGCCACAAGGAACGCGGCATGAGTGAAGAAACCGCACCGAAACCCGGTGACGACAAGAAAGCCCGCATGATGAAGGCGATCTCCACGCTGCCGCCAGCGCTGCCCAGCATGTTCATCCCACCGAAGGCCGAGCCGTCAGGGATCAAGCAGCAAGCTACGCCACAGACGCAGGAACCGACAAAGCCGTCCCCTCCAGTCGGGCCCGATTTTCGCAAGCTGCTGCGGCAGGGTCAGAAAAAGGATCCCATCGCCGGCAAGAAGATTCGCGAGGAGGAGATGGTTCGCTGCGGCTACTATCTGATGGCCGTTGAGCAGCGCCAGTTCAAGTTGCTGGCGATCAGCAACGGGCACAGCATGACCGAGCTGCTGCGAAAGGCCGTGCAGGATTATATCCGCATTCATAAGCACAAACTGCCGAAGGAATAATCGGCGGTATGGAGTCGCTGTCGCATGCTGTGACGGGTGACGTTCGTGGCTCTTTGCGACGCGCAAAAAAAGGGCCCGCGACGGAGTGTTCCGTCGCGGGCCCTTTTTTTGTGTTTGCCTACTCGGGTTGGTTGAGGTGTTTCAGCAGTTCACCGAGGATCCCGTCCCGTTCCGAACGATCGCCGGCTGCCGCTTTGTCCTCGACCAGCTTTGCAGCCATTTCGGGCGGCAGCGGCATGAAGTCGTAGCCGTGCGCAGTCGCGGCGTGGCGAAGATATCCAAGCGTTTCGAACGCGCGATCGGCGGTGCCAAGCCAGAGCGCGGGCTCGTCGGTTTCTTCGTGCGGGAACGCTTGCAGGAAGTAGGTCCGAAGCGGTGGATCGTAGCCGATGACAGCGTCTGGATCCGAGCGGACTTTTCCGGTGACGGTGCCCGTGACAGTGATGGTGTAGCGGCTCATTGCAACCTCCTTTTGTCGGTGGGGAAGCCGGCCCCTCGAGGGGCCGGCCACCGATGCCTCACTGGGGGTTGTTCCAGAGGATGACCTTCTTGTTTTCCTCGCCACCCGGGGCGGGAGCGAGATTGCCGAAGATGACGCCGATCTCGGGGGCTTCCAGCTTGACCGAGAGGTATTCCTCGCCCGAACGCTGGGAGATGCGGTGCCAGCCGGCTCCGATCTCGAAGCCCGTGCGCTTGTTGACGATCCGGTAGTCGGGCGCGTCCTCGCGCGACTTGTTGGTGTTCGGGATCAGGGTGATCGGAGCGTTGACCCGGAGCGTGGCAAAGACGCCTTCCATCGAGCCGTCGGCCTTGGTGGTGAGGTTTGCGATCGTGGTGGCCATGGTAGTTCTCCTTCGGTTGCATCGGGACCATTCCCGATGGCGCCAAAGGAGAGGGCCGTCCTGCTGCGGTCATCTCGGCGAAAATTCTGGAAAATTCTATTTGCCGAAAAACAGCGGGCAGGCCCTTCGCCTGTCCGCAGAGAAAACACAGAAATCGAATTTTCCTGAATATTCGCCGAGTGTACCCCCAACGGGGGTTGACCGCACAAAGCAGGCGGTCGTCTACAAAGGCGACATGAAACGGGAATGGCCCCGGATGCGGCAGATGGACAAGAACTCAGGCCGCCATCGCTTGGCCGACGCAACGCTGCCGGATCGCAGGAACAGGCTGCAGCCTCTCGGGTCATGTCGTCGGCATCGCCAACACATCGAACAGCAGCAATGGCGCGTGAACCGCCTTGCGCGTTCGGTATGGCGGCACAGCGGTTTCGAGATCGGAGCCGGCTGGCAGCGAACTTCACGCCCCACGGTGGCGATGCCTCGCAGCTAGGTTGGATGACCGCAAGCCCGGATGTTCGGCACGCTTGCACCCGCTTCAGAAGCGAGACGGGTCAAGATGATCATCCTGCACAACGCCCTGCGGCTCTGCGCGTGGGCCGGTCTCGAAAGGGGCCGGCTCCGGCCGTTCATAAAAGTGAGTAGGCAGCGCGGGGTCGGATCAAGCATATCGGATCGGACCGGCCGGGCTGTCGGCGGGACCGGGCGTACATCATCCTGGCAGCGCCAGACGCTCGTCCGCCGTCATGCGCGCTTCGGCTTGGCGGCGAATGTCCGGACCGGCATGGCGGAGCAGGGCGCACCAGTCTTGCACATTGTACGTCGTCGCCATGCTGCCTCTGGCCAGATCGTAAATGACGCACGGCTTGTTCGCCATGGCGAGCCGAAGCACGTTGACGGCCGTGCCGGGTGATGCGCCGTCCCAGACCATCATGCCAAAGTCGGCGCGCCGCGCCATCTCCCGGTCCTTGGCGGCGTGGACCCAGTATCCTCTGGCGCCCTCAGGAGAAGGAACATGGTAGGCGGCCCAGTCGCCCAGATTGTTCCGGGGTTCCTTGCCGGCATGGAAGACCCCGACATGCTCGTACTTGTAGCCCGCGAGCAGGCCCTGCGCCTCTGCATCGGCTCCCGACGCGTCGCCAACCAGCACGCCGTGCTCGGCAGCGACGATTGCGCCGATGCGAGCGATCGCAGGTTCCGGCAGCTCGAATATCTCGCGCGATCCACCTATGAATACCATCGACATGGTGACTTTCCCTTCCTGTCCAGCGCCCCTCGCCCCGCTCCGGCCGCCCTCTCCCCCTGACCCGGCGCGAGGGATCGTCACCCGAAGGCCGAGACGGCGAAGCCGGCTCGGGAAGCGGCGGGACGCCGCGACTAGAGCCCGGCCGGCCGCAGGCCGGCGCGCCCGGATCGGATGGGAACGAAAGACGACCTGTCGAAGATCTAGGGGGTGGTGTTTGCCAGTCAGAGGCGCACGTCCTGAATCGAGCGCATGAGAACGGAAGAATTGTCGCTTGAAGCAATGAACTCCCAACTCTGCCAGTAGCACTCGGCCTCGGCATCGATTGCCCTGACCCCGACCGACATTGGCCGCGTCGAGCGGCGTTGCGCGACTGGTTCGGACAGGTGCACGCGACGAATCCGACCGCCAGCGGTCGGGTTCGTCGACATGGCGATGGAAGCGAGTTCTGAGCGCGGACGCAAGGAAGACGGCGCTTCACGCGCCGTCCTCCGCGAACCGCCAGACGGGGATGCCGAGCCGACGGGCCTTGTCGGCAAGGTTCTCGGTGATGCCGGAGCCGGGAAAGACGATCAGGCCGTAGGGCACCACTGAGAGAAGCTGGTCGTTGCGGCGGAACGGAGCCGCCTTGGCGTGCCGGTTCCAATCCGGCTTGAAGGCGATCTGGGTGACCTTCCGGTTCTCGGCCCAGCAGGCGGCGATGCGTTCGGCGCCGCGCGGGCTGCCACCGTGGATCAGGACCATGTCGGGATGCTTCTCGCGGGCCTTGTCGAGCGCGTCCCAGATCCGGTCGTGATCGTTGCAGTCGAGGCCGCCGGCGAAGGCAATCTTGGTGCCGGCCGGAACGAGCACCTCGTTTTCGGCGCGACAGCGGGCGGCGAGGAAGTCGCGGCTGTCGATCACCGACGCGGTCATCGCCTGGTGGCTGACCTTGGAGCCGGTGCGCGGCCGCCATGCCGATCCGGTTTGTGCCTCGTAGAGGTCGGCGGCCTCATCGCGCATGATTTCGAGCACGTTGCGGCGCTCGATATAGGTGATGCCCTCGGCAGTGAGCCGCTCCAGCTCGACCGACTTCACCTCGGAACCGTCCTGTTCCTGCTGGCTTGAACGCTGGGCCTCCTCGTTGCGGTCGAGACTGCGGGCGACGCGCTCGGCGGCACGGTGGAAGACGTTTGCGAAGGACCAGAGCAGGTCATCGAGATCGGGTTCGAGCCTGGTGTCACCAAGCATGCCGGCGAAGGTCTCGACGATACCGGCGAGGCCGGCCCGGATCACCTCGTCGTCGGGAAGTGGCCGAGCATCAGGTTCGTCCTGATGCGGGCGATGGCCGTACATCTGCAGTTCGAGGATGACGCGATCGGTCGGCGAGGAGGCGTGGTAGGGTTCGTAGGCGTCGTCGAGGGGAAGCTCGTAGGTCATGGCGTGTCTCCGTCGGTTGTGGCCGCGCCCTTCGCGGCCTGACAGCGCATCCCGGCTACGCCCCGGGCGCGGCGGCACCGAAGGCCGGAGCGCGAGCGGAGGACGGCGCAGCCGTTGCGGCCGTGACCGGGGCGTGGCAGGGGTCGCCTCTCGGGCAGGCCGCGGGCGCGGCCTCTCCGGCGGACCGCCGCCATGCCTGCAAGTCTCCCCGTGACGCCACCCCTGCCCGCCTGCCGGTCAGGGCCGTTCATCCGGGCGGCAGAAAGAGACGGGCATCCTCCGGGACGAGCTGATCGCTGAGCCATGCCGCGAGATGGGCGGGTCCGAGATGGCGCAGATCGTCGTTGAAGTCGCCGAGCTGCGGCCGCAACACCAAGGCGAGGATCCCGGCGTCGCCTGCGCGCTGGCTGAGACGCTCGATGCCGTGCCGGCCGGCGGCGTCGGCATCGGCTGCGATGTAGAGGCGACGGCAGCCAGGCGGGAACGTCAGGCCGGCGAGGTGATTGGCCGAGGTGGCGGCCGCCGCCGGCAGCGCCGGCATCACCACCTTAAGCGAAGCCATCGTCTCGAAGCCCTCGCCGGCGGCCATGACCGGGACGGGCTCACCGGGCTGGTGGCCTAGCCAGATGCCGTTGCCAAAAAGATGCCCAAGCGAGCGGCGTGGATCGGCGAGTTGCGCCTTGCCGACCTTGCCGCTCGGGTGCAGCCCAGAGGACAGGTAAGTGCGCTGCAGGCCGGTGATACGCCCGTCGAGGCTGGTGACAGCGGCAATCAGGGCAGGCAGCGTCTGCGTCTCGCCCGTAACGAGATCCCTGTAGTAGCAGCCGGGATGGAAGCGCAGCGCGCGCTCATGCGTTGAAAGCAGAATGCCACGACCGGCAAGATAGCGTTCGGCCAACGTGCCGGCGATCGGTTGCGACATGCCGAACAGGCGACGCGCGGCGTCGGGAGAGCCCCGTGCCGCGGCAAGTTGGCGCTGCGCGCCAAGGGGATGGGGCGGTGGCAGCGGCATAGAGAGGAAGCGGCGTGCTTCATCCGCGACCTCGCGGAAGTCGACCAGACCACAGCTCTGCTCGATGACGTCAAGCAGGTCGCCATATTCGCCCGACGACTCATCGACCCATTTTCCGGCTGCCTTGCCGCCAACCGTCTTAAGCCGCACATGCATGGAACCGGCCGCGCGTGTTGCGGACATCGCCGACCATCCAGTAATTGCCGGAGCGATGGCCGTTGCAGAGATATTCGCGGCACACCGCCTCGGCATGTTTCGCCAAGGCGGCGTGCCAGCTCGGAGGCCGAGCCGGTCATGATCGCCTCCCTCAAGCCGCCGACGTGCGGTCGGTGACGCCGACCAAGCGTATGGCGGTCGAAGAGGGAGGCGAGGATGGCGGACCCTTGCGCGGTCGTCGGGATGAACAGCCGCAGCTTCCAGGAGATGATCTCGGAGATCAGCCCCAGCGCCTTCAGCCGGGGGACCATCGCGTCGGTGAAGCCAATCAATTCGACACGGTAGTCGTTCATGACCCGGCTGCGGCGCAGAATCAGGCCATCGGCGAGTTGCAGCCCGATCCTGCCTTCCACGAAGCCCGGTCCAGGCATCTTCCGGCGCGAGCTTGGGTACATCGTCGAGCCCCAGATTGCGGAACATGGTCGCGACAAGCGCCGGCGCGATGTGACGGCCGATGATGCGTTCGCCGGCATCGGTCTGGATCCGGTAGACCTGACAATCATGGTCTGGCAGCCGACGCCAGATCGGCAACAGCAGACCCGTCACGATGTGAAAGGTGCTGGTGGTGAACTCCGGGACGGCGGCGACTTCTGCCTGCCACAGGTCGCAGAACAGTTTTCGGTCGGCCGGCTGCCAGTGGGTTTCGGCAAGGGCGTCGAGACCGTAGCGCAGCTCGTCCGTCGGCCGCAGCAGGCGCACGCGGTGCTCTATCGCGCCGTCGTCGAGCATCAGGCTCGCCGTTGGCATCCGGATCGCCGCACGGCTCGACCGCGTGTTGACCAACAGGATCGCTTGCGGCTCGGCCCGGGCGATCGCCAGCGCGTCGACCAGGCCGAGCGGCCGCATACGGTCCTTGCGCGCGACGGTCAGCACATGCGACTGCGCGCCCGAGACCGGATGCGTGTAGACGGTGCGACGATCGGTGACGACGATGCTCTCCGCCGCAATCGTCTCCAGACCTTTGTCATAGGAGCCGGCAGCGATCGCGCCCTCGACCTTAGCCGTCATAAGTTGCTCGAACACTTCGAACAGCAGGTTCTGGGTCTCGATGCGCAGCGCCAGCAGGCGGTTGAGCCAGGTCGTGATCGGCGGCAGCTCGTCGCGCAACCCGCCCTCGTCGGTCGTCAGCGACAGTCCGGTCGCGGTCTCGAAGGTCGAAAGCGAGCAGCCCTCGATCTTGCCCTGGTGCAACAGCCTGTAAAATTGGCGAAGTGCGGCCCGTGCATAGGGGCTTTCCAGATTGTCCTCGGCACGGAACAGCCCCGCCCCACCGGTCTGGCGCTGGCCACGCGTGATCGCGCCCAGCGTGTCGAGCCGTCGTGCGATGGTCGACAGGAAGCGCTTGCCGGCTTTCACGTTGGCGGCCATGGGCCGGAACAACGGCGGTTGCTTCTGATTTGTGGGGTGGGTCCGTCCGAGACCCTGGATGGCGTTGTCGGCGCGCCAGCCGGCCTCGAGCAGATAGTGTTTGCGCAGCCTCTGGTTCTTCACCCCAAGATCGGCATGATAGGAGCGGCCGGTGCCGCCGGCATCCGAAAAGATCAGCACGCTCTTGTCGTCGTCCATGAAGCTCTGGGTCTCGGCGAGGTTGGCCGAGACCTGGCGGTTCTCGACGGCAAGCCGGTCGACGCCGTCGCGGCCGGTCTTCTTGACGATGCGGCGCGAGCGGCCGGTCACCTCGGCGACGGTGTCGGTGCCAAAGTGATGGATTATCTGGTCGAGCGCGCTGCCGACCGGCGGCAACGACGCGAGCCGCTCGATCATCTCGTCGCGCCGGCGAACGGCGTCCCGGCACTGGACCGGGTTGCCATCTTCGTCGTGGACAGGCCGCGAATAGACGTTGCCCTCCGCGTCTGAATATTCCTCGAACAACTGGGTCGGGAAGGAGTGCATCAAGTACCCGCCGACATATTCCCGCGGCGTGATGTCGACATGCAGGTCCGACCATTCCTCGGTCGGGATCTCGGCAAGGCGTCGTTCCATCAGCGCCTCGCCGGTCGAGACGATCTGTACGACCGCCGAATGACCGTCGGCGCGGTCCTGCTCTATCGCGCCGATCAGGGTCGGCGCCATCATCGAGGTGATGAGATGGCTGAAGAAGCGCTGCTTGGTGTTCTCAAAGGCTGAACGCGCCGCCGATTTTGCGTCGCGGTTCAGCGTGCCGGCCTTGCTGGTGATGTTGGTCGCCTCGAGTGCTGCGGTCAGGTTGTTGTGAATGACCTGGAACGCGTCGGCATAGGCGTTGTAGATGCGGATCTGTTCGTCGCTCAGTGCATGCTCGAGCAGGTCGTATTCGACCTCGTCATAAGAGAGCGAACGCGCCGCATAGAGGCCGAGCGATTTGAGATCGCGGGCGAGTACTTCCATCGCCGCGACACCGCCATCCTCGATCGCGGCGACGAATTCGGCGCGGTTGGCGAAGGGAAAATCCTCGCTGCCCCAGATGCCGAGGCGCTGCGCATAGGCCAGGTTCTCGACAGCGGTGGCGCCGGTTGCCGAGACGTAGACGACGCGCGCGTCGGGAAGGGCGTGCTGCAACCGCAGTCCCGCCTTTCCTTGCTGCGACGGGGCGACGTCGCCACGCTCGCTTTTGCCGCCAGCGGCGTTGGCCATGGCGTGGGCCTCGTCGAAGACGATGACGCCATCGAAAGATTTTTTCGCCCCCGACGGGTTTTCTCCAATTCCTGTCTGGCTTTCGGCCCTCCCTGCCGACTCTTCTCCGTTCCCTGTCGGGCCTTCGGCCCTCCCCGCCTCTTGGCCAACCCAGTCGAGGATCTGGGCGATCCGGGATTTCTTGCCTTCCCGCTCCTGCGAGCGGAGCGTCGCGTAGGTTGTGAACAGGATGCCCTCGGCAAGGCGGATCGGCGTGCCCTGGCGAAAACGCGACAGCGGCTGGACGAGAAGTTTTTCCTGACCAAGTGCCGCCCAATCGCGCTGGGCATCTTCCAGTAGCTTGTCCGACTTGGAAATCCAGATCGCACGGCGGCGCCCCTGCAGCCAATTGTCGAGGATGATGCCTGCGACTTGCCGTCCCTTGCCGCAGCCGGTTCCGTCACCCAAAAACCATCCACGGCGGAAGCGGACAGCGTTCGCAGCCCCTTCTGGTGCGGCCGAGACGACATCGCAGGTCTCGTCAACCGTCCAGGTGCCGGCGAGATGGCCGCAATCGGCTTCGCCGGCATAGACGACGCTTTCGAGCTGGGCGTCCGACAGCAGGCCCTCGTCGATGATCGCATCAGGAAGAAGCGGCCGATAGGAAGGTTTTGGTGGCGCGACGGCGGCCATTGCGGCCGACTGCACGAGCGGCGTCGGATGCGGCTTTGCGCGGGGAATGTCGATCGAC
The DNA here is from genome assembly GCF_014189455.1 of Mesorhizobium huakuii. Lineage (NCBI taxonomy): Bacteria > Pseudomonadati > Pseudomonadota > Alphaproteobacteria > Hyphomicrobiales > Phyllobacteriaceae > Mesorhizobium > Mesorhizobium huakuii. Next base: position 141,441 of record NZ_CP050298.1, on the reverse strand, counting down.
TGTAGCGCGTAGGGTTCGTAGATAGTGTCGGTGAGCCGCCCGCCCTCTTCCGGCATCCAGTCGCGCAGCTCATAGGCGAGGGGGGCCACCGGCGTGCTGTTTGCCTTGACCTGGCTGGCGGGCTTCGCTCGTGCCATCGTACGGACCGGTTGGATGGCCTTTGGAGCACCCGTTGAGACACCGAGGAGGGCGGCTCTCGCCCCCGATCGGCCGCCCATATGCATGGCGGCATTGCGCGGGATGCCGTTGGACAGTGCGCCGATCGAATCCGGAAAGCCGCCCGGTGTCCGGGGCGGCAGAGCCGTGATCCAGGCGAGCAGCGTTTCGACATCAGTGGCCTTGCCGGGCGACCGGACGAAGTTTTTCGGTTCGGCGGCCGGTACCTTGTCGATAATTGTCAGGCGGGTCTCAGTGGTGGTGCCATGGCGGGCGTAGACACGGCCGTCGATCGCCGCGGTAAAGACAATGGTGCCCTGTTGCTGCAGTTGTTCGAAAGCCGGCCGCCATTTGGGGTTTTCCGGACACAGCCCGGTGCCGGTGATGGCGACCAGGCGCCCGCCAGCGCGCAGGCGTGCGAATGCGGAAGAGAGGTGCCGCCATGCCGCGTCAGTGACATGGCCGTCGACATAGGCGCCGACGCTGAACGGTGGATTGATCAGCACAACGGACGGCTCGATGGCCGCGTCGAGATGATCGTCGATATGGGCTGCGTCGTGCCGCGAGACGGGGACCCTTGGAAACAGCAGTCCGAGGAGATCGGCCCGCGTCGCGGCAAGCTCATTGAGGGCGATCGAGGCGCGCGCCATCTCGGCGTGGACGGCGAGCAGACCGGTGCCGGCCGAGGGTTCGAGAACGAGGTCGCAAGATGCGATCGCCGCGGCGTGCGCCGTGACGAAAGCCAGCGGCAAGGGCGTGGAGAGCTGCTGCATGGCCTGGCTCTCGTCGGAGCGCCGCGTGTGGGTGGGAAGAAGTTCCGCGATGCGCCTCATCATCGCCAGCATTGCCTGAGGCGTGCTCGACCGCGACAAGATCGCCGGACCGAACCGGCGCAGAAACAGCACCTGGGCGACTTCGAGCGCCTCATAAGCGTTCTTCCAGACCCAGAACCCTTGCGCATCGCTGCCGTCAAAACTGGTCGTCATGGCGGTGCGCAGTGCGGCGGTGGTGACAGGCTTGCCCTATTCGAGAGACGGCAGAAGCAGCATTGCCGCCTGATAGATCGCCTGGGCGGTGTCGATGGCGTCTTGTGCCGGCGCGGCGAGGGAAGCGGCCGTCCGGCCAATGGTCGAGGTGGTCGAAACAATGTTCATGGAGATGTCCTTCGCGAGAGGGGGAGTGGCGCCCGGGCCGGCACTCTCTCCGCACCAGCCGGGCCCCAATCTTCCCGCCTCCCCTCTCCCTCTGGCGCCGATGCACCAAAGGGGTTGCGCTCCGCGCAAAGCCAGACTTGAATGCCCGGACAGGGATGCGGCGCGACCTGGAGCTGTGGAGGGGATGCGACGGTTTAGAATTGGCAGTGCGGTCTACGAGGAGGCAGCGCCTGACCTGCAGGCGGCTCTGGCGAACGCCTATGCCCGCACCGAGCGTCCGCTATGCCTGTGCCGCGAGCCGGGCTGCCCGATGTACATCGCCCGCATCGGCGACCTTCACCTGATCAAGCGCATGCCGCTTAGCGGCGGCGGGCATGATCCATCCTGTGATTCCTATGAATCACCTTACGAACTGTCCGGGCTGGGCGCCTTGATGGGCAGTGCGATACAGCTCGATCCGCAAAACGGCTTGGCCGCCCTCAAGTTGGACTTCAGCCTGTCGAAGACAGGGAGCCGCGCGGCATCGGTGCCTGCGGGGCAAAGTTCCGCCAGCGTAACGGCCGATCCCAGGAGGATGTCGCTGCGTGGCCTGCTTCATTATCTCTGGCACGAGGCTGAATTGACTGTCTGGACATCGAGGTGGGCCGGCAAACGGCATTGGTGGAATGTCCGTTGGCATCTGCTCGAGGCAGCCGGGCAAATGACAGTGAGGGGCGGACCACTCGCCGATATCCTGTTCGTGCCCGAGCCGTTTCGGGCCGAGAACAAGCAAGCCATTGAGCAGCGTCGCAACGCGGTTCTCGGCACGGCGCTCCCGCCGAAATCCGGCCCCCGAAAGTTGCTCGTCCTGGTCGGCGAGGTGAAGGAGATCGTGCCCGCCCGCTCCGGTCAGAAACTCGTCATCAGGCATTTGCCCGGTTTTCCCTTCATGATCGACGATGCATTGCACCGCCGTTTGCAGGCACGTTTCGAGAGAGAATTGTCGCTGTGGGCAGCGGATCCGAACTCACATCTGATGGTGATCGCGACCTTCGGACTGAACCCGGCCGGCCTCGCCATTGTCGAGGAGATTGCGTTGATGGTGGTCTCCGAGAACTGGATTCCTTACGAGACGGTCCCGGAGAAAAGGCTCGTCGATGGGCTCGCCCGCCTTCGCGAGAAGAGCGTGAAGGGATTGCGCTTTGACCTGCAACCCGACCAGCCGATCGCCAATGCATTGCTTCAGAACAGGGACGACCCGATAGCGCTCTTTGTCGTTCCGGCCGGAGCGGACGAAAACTACGAAGCGTCGCTCGACGAAATGATCGCCGCGCGACCGGAGATCGGCTCCTGGGTGTGGCGGGTCGGCGAAGGCGATATGCCGCCGCTACCCCTTTTAGCGTCGGGCGGAATTTCCAACGCGCCTCAGTATGCCCTAGGTCAGGCCGAGCTTCTTCTTGAGCTCGGCATTTTCCTTGCGCAGACGGTCGGCAAGCAGGTTCTTGAGACGTTTGTTTTCTTCTTCGAGCGCGACAAGATCACGGAGATCGCCGCTGTCAGAGGAAGGTGCGGCAGCCCTCTTCCAATAATAGTAGGTCTGCTCCGATATGCCGGCCTGGCCGACCGCAATCTTGCTGGTCGCGCCGGCAGCGATCGATTTCTCGATCTGGGCAAGCTTCTGGGAGCGTTCCTTCTCGGAATATGTCTTGCGGACGGTCTTCGCTGCCACCGGCGCTTCCGCGGCCGGGGGCGCAGGTTTCGCTCCGTTCTTGCGGACCGGCTTTACGAGCTCTGCCTTCGCTTTCTTTGCTCGCGGAACTTTCTTCTTGGATTCAGGCACTTCCACTTTGGCTGGGGCTACTGTCGTCTGAACAGTCTGGGCGTCCTGAAAATCGGCCATCATATACTCCGCTTGTGGTTTATCCCCTTCTTCAGCATCAAGGGGTCTTATACTGAAGTCAATGACCTCCGAATTTGGGAGCGGAGCAGCATAGCCCGGCTGCGTCATCTCCGTGGCAATCTTGGGGAGGTCGAGATCGCCCCAGATCGAATGGCTTGGCTTCTGCTTACCGCGCCTCTGTTTCAGTTCCACGATGAATGGCCGGATCTGGCGCTTCATAGTCTGTTCCTTGATGTGAGCATGACTTGCAAGCCAAGTCGCAGTTTGGGTTAGCGAGTACCCGACGTATCATATCGCTTTCGCCGTGCTTTATCGGAGAAGCCCCGCAACGAGCAAGCGGTGTGTCATGGGCCTAGGGCAATCGGCTCAATGAACGGGGGCAAACATGCCTACCGAGAGAGCGCTGCCTCATACACGCGATGCTCAGGCGTCTAGCCGGCCGAGTGCGATGACTGTGCACAATCCGGCTGGACCGATTGCAATCCTTATATTCTTGGGAACTAATCTTCTCATGGCGGCGGATGAGCTGGACGCGCTTGTTTTCGGGATGGCGGTCGACAGCGTTCGTGCGCTTTCTGTTCCTTTCGCGGAAAAAGTCGCGGAAGTCGCCCACAGAAGCCTGGGCGTTGTGCTTTTCAATTTGCGCATCGATGGCGACATGGAACTTCAGCGCGTCGCCGCCATCCGGTATCCAAGTAATCAGACAGGGGTTCTGGTGCTGGATAAGCAGGGCTTGTTGACCAGCCATTGCATGGTCAATGGCACTTTCTCCAGCTTTATCGCTCCGTTGGAGGACTGGAACACGCTGCCGCTCGCAGCGCAGGCCAGGACGAGTATCGCCGGCCCGGCCAGCCTGTTCATCGGCGCTTTACGCAATGCCGGATACCTCCCGCGTGGCAGGCACTGACCCCAAGTTTTGCTGAGGACCGGATGCTTGTATCCTCGGGGCAGTTGGCCATGCGGTCTCGAAGGTCTTAACAGCTGAGGATGGACGCGGGTGCATCCATTGAGCGAAAGTCGGTCACCGTGATGGAGACTTTCGCCGCCGAAGCGCGTTTCTTATAGATGCCCATCGTCGCCTTCCTTTGTCAGCTCCGACGCAATCGCACTCTGGACAGGAATTCGTCGATCTCGAGATCCGACAGATCATCGAGCAGCCTGAAGGCAGCATCATGCCTTCCGGCGTTAACGAGAATCGTGCGTTTGCCGCTATGTTCGGCCCACCCGGTCTCGGGGTCTGCATTGCGGGCGGTCCCCCTGAGCTCGACAGGGGTTATGTTCCAGATCGCCTCGAGCTTTTCCGCGCGGGTCATGCTGTCGCTCGCGCCGGTCTCGTGGGCGATGGTGGCGGCGCGCATCTTGTCTGGCGACTGCCGATCCGTGAGATCGCAGAAGCCATGAAACCAGCGCTCGCGGCCCCGGATCCGGATCGCGAAGAATACGCTGGTCACGTTGCCCGCCTTATACTCCGACATTCCCAACATGCCGGTGCGCATGAAGAGCGGCGGCAACAAATCTAGCATGAAGTGGTATTCGGACGCGGTGATCTCAAACCACTCGCCTGAATAGGGAGTGCCGGAATTGGGATCGATGCCGGGAGTGTCTTTGTGGCGGCTGAACAGTTGGAACATCTGCTCGCGGGTGGCGACGCCGTCGAGCACCTTCCTGAAGGGTGGATGTGCGGTCATGAGGTTCTCCTCAAGGCAAGTCGGCCACGCGCGGCATCGCCGCGCCATGGCAACTGCTTGCTGTGTTGTGGCTGGCGACGGGCCGAGCCTGCGGCCGGCACGTGCACTGGCGATGATGGGGTTTGCAGGAGTTTAGGCGGCGCGTCGCTCGGAGGAACACGAAGCGTCTCGACCAACCCCGGTGATGGCACGGACGGCGGCGGCGAGCGCCGGGATATCGTCGAGCATGCCGAGTGCGACGAAGTGGTTGGCCCCGCCGATGTAGTCTTTACGGCCCTTGCAGGTGCGGATCAGGATACCGTGACCTGAGGACAAACCGAACTGGCCGACCTGGATGTAGGCGTCGTCGTGGTGCAGGGTAATTTCACCGCAAACGGCGATGCCCGCCCTGTTGGAGCGCAGGTCGAAGCTTCCCTGCGGCAGCGCGAGTTCGGCGGCGAGTTTCTTCAGCCGTGAACGGGCTGTGGTGTGGAAACGTCTCTTCTGCTGCTCGTCGTAGGAGCAGGATCTTTTCCAGTCGAACATGTCGATCTCCATGAAACAAAAACTCCCCGGGCGCGCTGTGGCGATCCCGGGCTTGAGGGTGAGTTGGAACTGGATTGGGCCCGGCGGGAGTGCCGGGCCCGGTGCGAGCGTGAGGCCGGCTATTCGGCGGCCTGAAGGTGGTCGGCCTCGTCGCTGTCTATGGTCACCGGCTTATTGGAGGACGGATCCGCATCGTCGGCGAGGAAGGCCGGCAGCTCGGCGGCATCGCCGTCGAGAGCCGCCTCGTCCGACATCTCGCTGGCGGCCGCGTCGCCAGCATCGGCAGACACTTCATCGACCTCAACGCGCAGCGGCTCTGGCAGCCAGTTCGAGCCTTCGAGAAGACGGGCAGCTTCACGGGCCATGATGTCCTTCTTCATGTGGTCGATCAGCTGCGCGGAGTCTGCGCCACGCGCTTCACGGACAGCCTGTAGAATCCGCGCCTTGGTGAGCCTCCCGAGGAACTCGACCGTGGGCGTCCAGCCGGCGTCGACCATGTCGAACTGGAGCGAGCGGCCAAGCACGTCTACATGCTCGAGCGCCTTCGCTCGCCTGTTCCAGGGTTCGACCACCGCATTGAGGGTCAGCGAGACGCAGTGCGCGAAAAGCGCCTTGCGGCTTGCTTCATCGAGGCCGAGAAGGAAGTCCCACAGGCCTTCCGCCTCATCGGGCAAATCGCGGTCCCAGGCTTCGTGCCGCTCGGCGATCTCCTTGGCCCAGGAGGTCTCGGCAAGACCGTCAACCTGGCTGAAGCTGCCGCTCTTCATGCAGATCTCCAGGCACGTGTTCGGCGCGAAGCGATAGAAGACCTGCAGGACGAAGGCATGGAGTGCGGCGATGATGGCGATATCGACGTCGCCGGCGAGCGCGTTGCGTAGCGCCAGCGTGCGCTGCGCCGTCAGGTCGAAGACGAGCCGATCAGGGAGGGGCTTGATGCCATCGTCCTCGCCGTCGTCGCCAGAGGCGTCGTTCACCGGCTGGCCGTTGACGACAACGCCATCGCCGTCGTCGTCGCCATTGGATCGGGTTTGGCCCTCGGTGCCCCCTTCCTCGCCCTCATCGACGTCGCTGGTTTCGGGCCGCGGCTCGTCCTCGGACCGAACGAAACCGGCGTCGACCTGGGGCTTACCGTTCGCGGCAAGCATAACGAACACCCCGGCAATGGTCTTCTGGCCGGGATCGTAGCTTTGAGGACGATCATCGATCGCATCGAGCTCGGCACCCAGTTGGTCAAGCTTCGCCTCGATTGCCTCGTCGGTCTCCTCTGCCTCGGCATAGTCCGCATCCAGCTTGTCGTATTCGGCCTTCAGCGCCTCGTAGCGTTCGATCTCCTCGGCGCTGAGCTCCTGCGCCTCGGCGTAGATGCGCCGCATGCCGGAGGTGTGGCCATAGGGAAAGCTGATCGCCGCCTCGACCCATTTCCAGCCTTCGGCGCGGATCGCCTCGGCATCCACCTTCAGCCTGTCGAAGACAAGCTGCTCGAGGAGCGCGGCATCCTGGAACCAGCCGCCGGAATCCTGCTCGAACAGGTCGCGAAGGACGACGCCTCCAGCCGCTTCATAGGCTTCGGCACCGACATAGACGGCACGGCGATCATCGGCCCGCACCGTCGTCTCCGTCAGCAGGCGCCTGATGTAGTATGGTTCCTGCGTGTGCGAGCTGGCAATCCGCTCCCAGACCTGTTCCTGGCGCGCGTGATCGTCGGAGATCGAAAACGCCATGATCTGTTCGAGCCGGATTTCGTCCTTCTCGTAGAGATCGAGAAGTTTCGGTGACACCGAGGCCAGCCGCAGGCGCTGCCTCACCGTCGCCGGCGATACGAAGAAGCGGGCGCCGATCTCCTCCGGATCGAGGCCCTGATCGCTGAGCGTCTTGAAGGCCCGAAACTGATCGAGCGGGTGCAGGTCGGCGCGCCGCAGGTTTTCGGCAAGCGAATCCTCCTCGGCCGAGGTCTCCTGCCCGCGGTTGACGATGCAGGGGATCGGCTCGTTCTTCGCCAGGCGCTTTTGCTTGATGAGGATGCCGAGCGCGAGATAACGCCGGCCGCCGGCGGGCACCTCGAACGTGCCGGTCTCCTCGCCCTCGCCGTCGAGCACGGGACGTACGTTCAGGCTCTGGATCAGCTTTCGCCGTCCGATGTCTTCGGCCAGCTGCTCGATCGACACCCCGTCCTTGATGCGCCGAACATTCTTCTGCGACAGCATCAGCCTGTCATAGGGAATATTCTCCGCAGCGTTCATCGCGATCTTCTGAATGGCGTTCTTTGCCATGGTCAGGTTCTCCATGACGGGCGGCCCGGGGCCTCTCCCCGAACCTCCAAGCCCGTCAGAACCCTCCCCTCCCCCTCCGCCTCCAGGCCTCACGCCGACCTGACCCCGGCTCGCGGATCTCGACGCGACCGAGCCGCCCGAGGGGCCTGCAGCATGTTGGCGTCACGGTTCTCCCACGAAAAAAGCGCCGTCCTCTTGCTTCGGAGGACGGCGCTGGGGATTGATGGAGACTGCGCGGAGGCGAGGCCGGCGACGAGAGTTTTCGCCGCTGGGCTCCGCAAAGGATCAGGCGGCGAAATCGAGAAGCTTCTTGGCCTTGCCCTCCATTTCCAGGCGGACATCCTGATGCGACTTGTCCCGCGCGACCCGCGTGATGCCCTGCACGAAATCGAAAATCGATTCTGGCGGCCGGCCTTCCTCAAGCAGCACAGTATCGATGATCTTAGTGGTCTCGGACTTGGAGAAGCCCCGCTTGCGCAGGAAGCTCAGGCGCTCTTCGTCGTCTCTGGCAACGATCCGTTGCCGCGCGGTCTTGATGCCGTTGACGAACGGCATGGGGGAGGAATCGGCAAACTGGATCAGGGCTGGTTCGGCTTCGAGGGCGAAACGGGAGGCCGCGTATTTTGAATGGCGGATGGTGATTTCCTCGAAATCTTCGACCCCCCACAGATTGCGATTCTGACAAACCGCGCGCAGATAGAAGCTGGCGATCCCGAGGGTGCGAGCTCCGACTTCGGAATTCCAGCAGTAGAAGCCGCGGAAATAGAGATCCGGTTCCCCATTCGGCAGCCGCCCGGCCTCGATCGGGTTCAGATCGTCGACGAGGAAGACAAAGATATCGCGATCAGACGCGTAGAGCGTGGTGGTATCGCTGGAGATGTCGACGTGCGGATTGTAGATCCCTGTCGACCAGTCGAGCACTCCGGGGACCTTCCAGCGCGTGTCTCCTGTACCGTTGCCGGCGACCTTTTGCACGGCGTCCACCAGCTCTGAGTCATATATTCTGCCATAGTCAGGGCCTGTTACCGCCCGCAGCTCGAGGCGTCCGTTCTCAATTTCCAGCGTCTTCACCTGCTCGGCGCGGTGGTTGAGGAGACCGTGCTGAAGGTTGATTGCCGCGAGCGGGGCCGGAAGCTGGCGCAGATAAGTGGCCGGCGCGCCGACCAGGCTGGCGAGTTGGCCAAAACTCCAATGCGTGGGGGCGACAGGCGCACGCGCATCGGGCAGCATTAGTCTCAGGCGCTCCGGATCGTCGCGGCTGGCCTCGACGCGGATCAGCTCACTTTCGACGATGCGGGTCTTGCTGGGCTCCGATCGGCTCTTCACCGAATTCCGGAGGTCGGTGAGCGACAGGTATCGCTCGTCCGCCGGCCGGTTGAACCATTCTGACGAGACGCGGCCGATGCGCTGGCCGCGGCTGACGTCAACCTTGTAACCGCCACGCTCGTTGCGCTTTGGCGTGTGAATTTCCATCTGGGTCATGGGTGTCGCTCCTGGGCGGGCGCCGGAAGACTCTCTCCCGAACCTTTACCCGTCACCGCAACCCGCCCGCCCTTTTTCTCTCCCGGCACCCCGCGCCCCTAGAAGCGTCGCCATTGCGGCAGCGGCCTCTTCAAGGCTTGCAACCAGGAAAGAAGGCCCGGCCTTCTGGAAAGCCCGAGCCTAGGACCAAGCGCCGCTGCACCTTCCGGACGCTACAGAATTCCGCTGTGCTCCTTGCGCGAGAAGACCGAGGCAATCCGGGTTGAGGTAGCGGCCTGCTGAAATTGGACAGGCAACTTCTCTCGAGATTGTTTCTCTTCGGTGCCTAGCCAATACCTGTATAAACTGACCCAACGTCATGATACGCGAAGTCCGTGTCATGGTCTGAATTGAAAGTGTAATTGCATGTCGAGCAGGTTCGTCCGGCCCGTGGTGGTGCAAGTTGGCCGGCAGGAGCGTGAGCGCGTCATATTCGACGTGAACGACGCAGCCGCGATCCTGCTGCGCAGTTTCCCCCATCAGACGACGAAGCGAAAACTGGCTATGGATGCATGTCTTCAGGTTCTGCGCGGTGAAGCTCAAACGCCGGTTGCGAGACGGGCCTTCGTCGCAGCGGCGTTGGAAGCAAACATCCTACGCAGCGACTGAGGTCCAAATTGATAGTAGCCTCAATGGCTTCGAAAGTGGCTGTGAAAAGTTGAGCTTCAAGTCAGCACCGCGATACCGGGATTTGTTCAGCCGGCAACAGAGCATCGAGTCCTGCCATCGCGGGAAACAACCCGACGTTCATCTTAAGCGACATTGGTCAGGAAGACCGTAAGTAACGCGATCGGAGATGGGATATGCGAGATTTGCCGGGCGACATCGATGCTGACGTTGTGATTGAAGTCAGTCGGCTTCTCGACGATGCCGAGGATCTCGCACCTTTGCCGGTGCACGAACTGGTCAAGCGGATTCGTACGACACTGCAGACCCGCCTTTCCGATCTAGCAATCGAAAAACTGGTCGTCGAGATGGCGTCTAAACGTGGATTGCCCATGGTCTTCGACAAGCCTGCATGACCGGAGAGACCGGCAGGCCGAGAAAGCGGCCATGTACAAGTCTTCGCCTGCCGGGCTGGCGAAGATAAGCCGTTGGCTTGACAGCTCTGACCATGGTTCTCAGTTCACCGGTGAACCGGCAACGCGATATTGGACGATCTTGGTAGCGGGATGGCCAATCAGTGGCCGGACTTCGTCGCCCCAGTTTTCCAGTTTCTCGCGCGCAAGAAAAAGGCCGAACCAAGGGTCCGGCCAGGTATGAAGGTCAAAACCTCCAGAGGGGAACGCGCCAGACGAATGGGATGAAACATCCGACGCACCGCGCATATGGGTTAGCAAAGATGACACTTCAACGACGCGCCGGTAGGCCACCAGACCTATCCGCTTGGTGCACTGAAGCTTGAAGCTTGCGTGCCTGATGCGCTTGCCTAAATCACATGGCTGGTTCAGCCAGCCTTGCTCAGGTTGCCGGTCCGCCGATCTTGTTCTATCCTATAGTTGACCTTCTGGCCGTCCACGAGCGTCGACACGCCAGCGCGCTCGAGAGCAGAAATATGACAAAACATCCTGTCCACCACCGTCGGGCTGAATGAAGCCAAAGCTCTTGGTCGCGTTGAACCACTTTACCGTTCCAGTCGCCATACGCGTCTGAAGATCGACCGCGTCTTTGTTGACCGAATGGCGACCCGCGCCGGCGACGCAGCCATCGTCAAGGCAATCGTCAGCCTGGGTCTGGGCTTTGGCCTCAAACTCGTCGCCGAGGGAATTGAGAGCGGAGAGCAGGCCGCGACGCTTCGTCGTCTCGGCTGCCCCGAAGGCCAGGGTTACCTGTTCGGCCGGGCCATGCCCTTCAACGGTAAGCGCTCATTTCCATGCGCGTTGACGCGGCCCGTTTGACCGGGGTCGTTGTCGGCCAGTTGCATCGGATCAAGTAGCGGCGGTTTTGGCGAAGTTGAATGGCAAGAGATCGGTGATGTCGGCATTGTCCGCGCGCTGCGGCAATTCCGTGAGGACGTGGCGCAAATAGGCCAAGGGCTCGATGCCGCATGCTCGGCATGTCAGCATGAGGCTGTAGACGACGGCACTGGCCCTGGCTCCGTCCACAGTGTCGCTGAACAGCCAACTCTTTCTTCCAGTGGCAAAAATCCTGATGTCGCGCTCAAGCAGGTTGTTGTCGATCGGCATCCTGCCGTCTTCGGTGTAGCGCGTCAGGTACTCCCACTGGTTCAGGGTGTAGGACACGGCGTCGCCGATCTTGCTGTCGGGCAGGACCTTCGGGGCTATGTCGTCGAGCCATGCCTTGAGAGCGTTCATGATGGGGACGCTGTGTTGCTGGCGGAAACGGCGGATGCATTGATGTCGCGTTTCGCCCTTGTCCGGCTTTTCGTTGCGCGTCTGGCTTTCAATCCGGTAGAGCTTTTCGAAGAACTTCAGCGCCTGCTCCGGCGGGCCGCCGCCTTTCTTTCTGGTCTTCAGTGCATCGACGAAGCGACGTCTGGAATGGGCCATGCACCCCAGATGGGTCGCTCCTGCCAGCGTGCGCCAGGCGGTATAGCCATCGCTCATCAGGATGCCGCGGTAATCACCGAGGAAGGCCTGCGGATAGATCTGGCCGCGGCCGGGCTGATAGTCGAGCAGCACGATCGGTTCGTCGCTGTCCTCTCCACTCCGATACGCCCACATGAAGGATGTGCTGGTGGCTTCCCTGTCCTTTTCCTTCAGGACCTGGACCGTCGTCTCGTCACCATGGATGAGCGGTTGTGACCGAAGCCGTAGCTTCAGGGCATCATAGATGCGGGAGAGATGCCTCTCGCTCGATCCGATCACCCAATGGCCCAGAGCGCCGCGGCTGACGGGAACGCCGGCACGCTCGAAGGCCTGGGCCAGACGGTAGAGCGGCGTGCCATCGACATATTTGTGGACGAGCGCAAAGGCCAGCGTCGAGGCCGTGGCGATGCTGCCCGGCAAGGGCTGCGCGGGCATCGGGGCAATGACAACAGGCGTATTGATGCCGGTCCGGTCGCAATGGCGGCATGCATACTTGAACCGCACATTCTGCAGGACCTTCGCCTTCACCTCGATATGGAGCTGCTCGGTGACGGCCTCACCCATGCGATGCATCTGGTGGCGGCAGCAAGGACAGGCCTTCTGACCGTCGGCAAGGTCATACTCGACGCGCTCGCGCGGCAGGTGTTCCGGCAGAGGCTTGCGGCCACGCTTCTTTCCCTCCGGCTTTTCGGTGGACGGAAAGCCGGTGTCCGGCAGGTCGACGACATTGCCATCTTCGCTGCCGGCGTCGTCTTCATCGGCAATCTGTTCGGCTTCATTGAAGAGGCGATCAACGTGCTTTTCGCTCTTCGGCGCAAAACGATGCAGCCGCGCTAGCGCCAACTCTTCCTCGAGCTTGGCCACGCGTTCTGCGAGCTGGCGGTTCTGCGCCTGCAGCGCAGCAATGCGCGCCATCAACTCCTCAACAGTCGGTTCGCCAGGTCGATTCATCGTAGTTTTGAATCTGAACCGCACCGACGCGTCAACCGCACAATTCGGGAGCCGTCAGCCCGCAACCTGATATTGCCGCACCGGATGGCGCACCATTGCGTCGATGTCGATGCCGTCGAGAATCCAATGGAGCTGCTCGGTCGTCAGCGTAACCACCGCCGTCTCCCGGCGCGGCCACCGGAACTTGTCCTCGGTCAGCCGCTTTAGAACCAGCACGAAGCCGGACCGGTCAAAGAACAAGAGTTTCATCCGGTCGCGACGGCGATTGCAAAAGGCAAAGACCGCAGGCGCAAACGGGTCGAGCTCCATCACCTCCTGAACCAGGACCGCAAGGCTGTTGATGCCGGCGCGGAAGTCGATCGGTTCGCGATGCAGGTAGACTGTCAGGTCAGCGCCCAGTCTGAACATGACCCAGTGCTCCGATGATCGCCGTCAATGCATCCACATCACCGCATTCCAGCGTCAACTTCACGCCGTTCGGCAAAGACGCGCTCACCTTGGCTGGGAGTGGCGACGACTTCGACAGCCGCTCTTCACCACGCGTGGCAGGCCTCTCTACCGAATTGCCCTGCATAGGCAGGCTGTACTCCGCGGCGCTGACTTGAACTGGAATGAACGCCGACGGCGCAGGTGGCGGCAAAGCAACGGCGTCTTTGGTCGTCTTTATCCACTTCCTAAGAAGGTTGGCATTGATCCCATGTTCAAGCGCAAGTCCCGATACCGACACGCCAGGCTCAAGGCAGGCCGCAACGAGCCGCTCTTTTGACGCCGCGTCGTACCGCCGGCGGCCGTTACGCAAAATTCGCCTCACCAGCAGTTTCTGTTCATCGTCCTCAATCACGTGGTGTCCACCTCCAAAGTGGACACTTCATGCCAAAACACGCTCAATGGAAAAAGGTGCAGAGAAATTCGCGCTTTCCTTCAACGAACTCCTACAGGCGGTCGAACAGGATGTACTTCGGGGTGCAAAATTGCCCCAAAAGGCGGGGGGGGTCAGCTTCGCGCTCAAAGACGTTCAACGGTCTCCCGCTGCACCCCGACAGCTGACATTTCGCGGACCATGCGAAGCGCTGCGCCGTGAGCGCAAAGATCCATCGCAATAGCGCTGGGTCAGAACACGCCTAGTTCAAAGGCATCTCTGGCCAGTCATCCGGCACTAGCGCCGGCGGCTTGGTCCACGGATCCTCAACTAGGGCCGCCTGGAACCAATCATCGCGAAGATTGGCGTGTTCGGTTACGATCAGTTGAAATCCAGGCACGTCCTTGGTGGTGAAGCGCGCAAGCAATTCAAAAAGCCGTCTAACCGCATTGAGATCAGCGTCCTGCTGCTGCTCGGTCTGCTCAACGGACCCGCCAGCAGCCCGGTATGCACTCTCGGACGGGAAATAGACCTGGGTCGGCTGATCAATCACCATGAATCTTGGAATAGGTTGACCATACTCCGCGGCGAAGCGATGCAGGGATAAAAGCGCCGCCAAATGGTAAGCGAGATGGCTGGCTCCTCCCCCGGATTTGTTCATGTAGACCGGCCTACCCGGACGATCTATTACTACAGTCAGATTGTGCATATCCAATCGTGCTGGATATTGGCTGAACTCACCATTCAAGTCCTTAATGTAACCGGACATATGCATAGCGATGTTGCTAAGCGTCGCCACTAACTTGGATTCGGAATCGTCCGCGCCAAGCCTGCCCTCGATATCGGCAATGTGAGCTTTGAGCCTGCGTTCCTCGCTTAAAAGCCGCTCCAGTTCGTCGTCCGTGGCCAAATTTTCGAGGAAAAGGCTGATTCGACCAACGACGCGGGACGCCGCGTTATTCCTATTGCCCATCTGGGCGATGATCTCGTTTGTGGAGATAGCAGATGACAGTTCCAGTTCCTTGCCACGCATGTCGTCGGTCAGGATGGTGACCTCCCTTCGCTGCCCCAAAAGGAATGCCTCAAGCGCCGGACGTTCGCCCGTTACAGCAGCAAGCTCACGGTCAAGGTTTTCGAGTTCGGCCAGCATCGCTTTTGCGATTGGCGTTTCGATACCCAGATTCGCCTGGGCAAACGGCCATTGCCACTCGCCGGTCGCCTTGTTGAACGGAAGCGCTTTGATCGAGGTGAGCCGGTCGCGCTGCTCCACAACTTCTCCTTCAAAACCATTCGCCCGCTTCGCGAACTGTTCGGCGCTTTCAATCTGTTTTTGGATCTCACGGCGGCGATCGCGCATTGAAGCGAGTTCATCCTCGATCGATGATACGCGGTCACTGTCGTCATCCGGCACGGACTGAGGCTGCCAATCGAGGGCCTGGCGGAGCATCTGGATGACATCGGTTCCAGTATCGCCTCGAACAGGAATTCCTACCGCCCTGGCCTCGGATAAAAGCCCTATGGCCCGTTGTTCCGAATTGTCGATTGCATCCCGAGCCTGATTGACCAGCTTCGCATTTAGCCGAAGGTCACGCTGAGCGGCACGCAGTTGTCCTTCCCAGGTGAACTTATCTCGACCGGAGACGCCCAGCAGGATCGGTAGCGTGTCCTTTATCGCTTGAGGCTGAAACGGCTCATTCTGACGGTAGAAAAGTTGGTCCTTGTTCGCGACGATCCCCTGTTTCTGGAACAGGTAGTAGAGGGTGTGCTTGATGTTGGCGTCGTAGCTCTCCCGGCTGCTCTCGATGGCCACCTCGGTGGTGTTCTCGGGAATACCCAGCAACTGAGATAGTAGCGAAACCACCCCATCATCGTTGTCGTTGATCGCAAGCTCATCGTGATCAGGGGCTTGGACGTCGGCGCCGCGCCTGATCATAACGCTGCTCGCGCTCAGGGCGCCCGGTGCCGGCGCGGGCTTGGCCACCAAGACCTCCTCGCCGGCGAAGCGATAAATAACAGCATACCAGGCCACCTTATCTCGAATAACACCTTCTGGGACGTTGAAGGTCGACCGTCCCATGCAGTACTCGATAATCTCCGAAAGTGCGGATTTGCCGGTGGAAGACTGGCCAGTAATGACGTTGAGCCCATCTTGGAACTGCAAATCGCGGCGGCGGCCATCATCGCTGTAGATGTGGATGGATTTG
This sequence comes from Mesorhizobium huakuii, assembly GCF_014189455.1. Taxonomy (NCBI): domain Bacteria; kingdom Pseudomonadati; phylum Pseudomonadota; class Alphaproteobacteria; order Hyphomicrobiales; family Phyllobacteriaceae; genus Mesorhizobium; species Mesorhizobium huakuii. Next base: position 125,685 of record NZ_CP050298.1, on the reverse strand, counting down.
ATCTTCATGGCCGTATGCCCATGGTTGAATAAATGGTGCTGCTGTGACCAATGCGCGCAAATTGCTTGCCCAGGAAAGCCGCGGCGCGTTGAGTGGCTTTGGATTCCTCCGTGCCGGTGACGGTCTTTTTAACGCCATCGCCCACTACGATTAGCCGTCCTTCGGACTGCACGCTCATCGTGCCGACACTGTTGAGCACTCCCAAAGCCTCAAGCGTGAATGGGAAAATGTCGATGCACCGTTGGCCAAAATCGACCTGCAATTCCGGATGATCGGCGATGACCTTGAGCAGAAAATTCTTATTGCCACGTTGGATGACTTCACGCGACTGCCGCTGCAACGTCAACGGCAGGATCAACAATGACATGGAGAACGGCATGCCCCTGTCATCGATCTCCTGAAACGTGGCCATGGCCCTGTATAGTACGAGCCCACAGAAGGCCGGATTGAAGAGGTTTCTTACCTCGATCGGTCGCCTGTCCCAGTGCTTCATGCTGCCGCCTCCAGTATCTTGACGAGGCGTTCAAGAAACCTCGGATGCCAATGCACCCTCGGTGTAGGTCGGTCATTGGCCAGCATCTGAAAGGCGCCTCGCACAACGTAGGGCTCGGTGACCCTCTCGCGTATCCGCAGGTGTGAGGTGTTGGTCAGCGCCCACAGATAAAGCGCGTTGCCCGCCTCGACACAGGCGTCATCGTGGCTTCCCTCGTTGATCTTCTCGCAAAGGATGGCCTTGTGCCTATCCCACTCCTCTACCAGGCGATCTTCGTATTCCTCAATTTCGCCAGCTATGACCAATCGTTCACGCGCCCAGAGGGAACGCTGCTCGAAGGCGCGATAATAGTCGATGATTGCGTGCTGTATCCTCTTCTCCGAAAGCTTTAGGGCATGGAGCTGGATAACGAACGTGCGTTTGTCGTTGGATGGATCGATGTCGCCGGGCTTCTTGTTCTGGAAATCGATCGGCAGATTGTCCGATCTGAACTGTTCTGCCAGGAGCACTAGCTTATCAGAGACTTCCTGGACCTTTATAGACGGCCCTGCCTTGCCAGTGAGGACAAGGATCACCAAATCCGACCACCACCCCTCCAGCCGGGAGAATAGGGCCTCGCGATCCTCCTTTCTGGTCGTGCGCAGTCGTTGGTCGATCAGCGCTGGGATATCATCGATCCGCGGAGTGCTCGGCGAGATCGTGATGCGCCCGTAGAAATCCTGGGCCTCGACGGTGGTGAGGCCTTCGAGGTCTGCCTTCACCTTGTCGATGTCCTTGGACACGCTGGAGGCCAGGGCGCTGGCGGCCTCGGTGGCGCGGAGTTCACTCGACCCACCTGCACCAACGAAATGTTGCAAGAACGAACCTGGGGAGACGCTGGCGGTGCTGTACAGGATGAACCTGGCGTTGGAACCCGACCTGCCCGACGATTTATAATAACTCACCCACACCCGAACCGACTTCCAGAAATCCACGGAAAGATCGGAAAGGCTCTCACCCTTGGCCTTGTGCTTGAGCGAGCCCAGCGACACCTGGCCATCTGCCGCAACGAACTCGACGTCATCGTTCCGCTCGATGTAGACTTCGCCATCCTCAGGCAAATCAAACATCCTGAGCAGGGCATATCTGGACTGGAAGATATAGCCGAGACCTGGTTCTGCTGCAGAGAATTGGGACGTGATGCCGCTCATGCTGTTCCGCCGGCCCAGCGCAAAATGATTTCGTCAGATGCCAATGCTAGGTCCCCTCCCAGAGCAGTCTGTTCAATACTGAGGTCTATGCCAATTGGAATCAATGGCAATCGAGGAAGAACGATTTCCTAAATATTGGTGGCGAGGCGGCGACCACATGGAATGAACGGGAGTTGCTCAGATGTTCGACTGCGCGAACGAATGGCAGCTTTGATCTTCGGCTTCCCAGAACCGGCCAGTCCCCTCTCGGCCCCACACCGGTCGTTCGGTTGCTCCGGCTTAGTGGACGCTTCTGGCGCTACAGCCCTCTCGCCAAGCGATACGGATCCGAGCTGGATCTTTACACCAACCCCACTCTGAAATCCTCCAGAACCTGAGCCAGCCCTCGCGCGCCGAGAAGGGCCGTAACATGCTTCGCCTGAAGCTTCGGTACCGCGCGATCGTAAATGGCAAGATTGGTCGCCTCATTGAGGCGCGAGGGATAAATGATCCCGTCGGGCTCAGATGGGTGCTTGTGAAACGCCAGAGACCACCGGCGTGCCAGGTTCTGGCGCTGTGCCCGAACGACATCGGTCGGCACACCCGTCCGAACGGCATTGTCGCCTCTGAGATCGACCAGGCGTAGGTCTGTCGTGGTCGCGATCTCCGCGTAGCGCCGTCGGGTCAGCTCCACCTCCTCTATTGGAAGATCGTCAAGGATTCCTTCGCGGCGGTCGCGTAGCACGGTCTCTAGGAAGCACACCTTCAGGGAGTCACCGAGGTAAAGAACGCCAAACCGGTTGGCGTCAAGACGGCGTCGAGGATCGCTGAACCGGCTCGGCGACTTCCCGTACCCCAATGGATCAGGATAGGTGCTCCAATAGATCCGACCGAACGACCGACCCCGCAGTATGGTCTCGATTTCGAGCTTTGCGCGCGCGAAATCGGGTGGAGGTGGAACGCCGGGCATTCAGTCGAAATCGCCCCTGGCCATGCCTTCCGCCGCGGCCAAAACCGAGGCGTCATCGCCTTTTTGAAGGGCTTGAAGGCCGGTCCGCCCATCGAGGGCACCATGGCGCGACACCAGAAACCGATAGACGGCCCAGGCACTATTGCCCAACATGGCATGCAACGCCGGCAATGCGCCGAAGGGACGACCGTCCTTGTCGAGTTGCCAGACAGGGAAGCGGAAACCACGTTTGGCCCCATCGATCCCGAGCACCTGTCCGCTTTGCCGCCTGGCGTTGACCGTCACGCGCGACGTGCCAAGCAGCTTGGCAAAGGCATCCGCGCTCAGCATCTCCTCGCCGGCGACAATTTCGGCGACACGCTTGCGGCCGCGCGCGCGCGCTCCGGCAAGAGCCGCCTCGAGTTCGGCATCGGGCATGCCCGCGTCCTCGACGGGAAAGGTATCGTCCGAAGCGATCGGTTGCTCTTCGACCGGCGTGATCGTCTGCGCATCAGCCGCCGGATCGACCTCTACCCGAAACGATACGCGGTGGCCGATCTTGCGGCTGCGTGCGATCGCTTCCTGATAGCGTTCGAGCAATACCTTCTTGAAGTCTGCCTGTGCCGGAAGCTTTGTCGTGAAGCTCAGGGTGGCGACTCCGCCTGCGATGCGGTCCCGCTATGATTGCTGCGTTTTGGAGCGACCATGATGACAACCTCCTGCTGGCACCAATATGGTTGCAAATCGAAAGTTCGTCAAGTTCGATAATTTCGTAAAGTTAGTAGCGAATGGCTGCGGACTAAACAATTCCTCATGCCCGAAAATTTCCCCTGCCCGTCATCTCGCGCAGGTCGAGCTCGCCGACCAGGTTGAGCGCTCGCTGTTCTGTCACCTTCAGCCCGTCCTGGATCAGGCTTGTCGAGACAAGTGGCCGCGAGACCACCAGTTCGACCAGGTCGGCCAATTTCGAGTTGGAGCGCCGTTGTTTGAGCCGCCGCTCCATCTGGCTTTTCGCCAGCACGAGACAGTCATGCTCCTTCAGGCCACTGCTGCATCGTGAATGGCATCGAGAGAGGCCAGCAGGCGATCGCTCCGATTGCGCGCCTGCCGCCGCTCCCTCGGAATGTCTTTGGCGCCGAGATGCAGGCTGGAGCGATGGTGCGCGGCAAGCGCCTTCCTGCCGCAGGAGCGCGGCCACCAGTGGCGGCCCTAGCCAGGCGGCGTGCTGCAGCACTTCGATGTTTTGCCAAGCCTCGAGCAGAATCGCGGCGCGCATCACCGACGGCCACTCCCGCGTGGCGGCGAGCTTGGCCTGCCGTGGCGCTAACGATCGACAAGACCGCTCTCTCGCGCTTGAACTAAACGCAAAGCGATAAGCTGCGGGATTGGCGACCGTCATCCCGTCATCCTCGCCGTCGCCCCGTTCGCCTTGAGCGCCGCCATCAGCATCGGCCCGACTGAGAACTGCCCTGCCGTCGCTTTTTCGGTCAGTACCCGCAGATAGCCGCCGGCCGAGCTGATGTGCTGCGCCCTTTGTAGGATGCAGGCAATCACGATCGCCGCGACCTCCTGGCCCATCACATGGCAAGCCTCCTCATACGCTGACGGCGAAACGCCCAGATATCCCCGCACCTGAGCGGCGGTTATCATGAGATCGCGCCAATTGCCGATGCCGTCGACGGCATAATCCCCAATTTCGGGGCAGGCCTTCAGCACCATCCCCAGCGGGTATGTTTTCGGCGCCTCTGCGGTCCTCGTCCTGGGCTCGGCCGTTGCCCCGCTTTTCTCTAAAGCAGGTTCAAATTCAAGAATAGAGTCGGTATTTGAATCAGATTGCTGCCGCTCGTTTTGAGAGTCATTGCCGATCGGATTCGTGGATTTCATATGGATTTCCAGCAGCTTATCCACATCATCACGCAAGGCGGCCAGATCGGCAACGATGGGCTCGAGCTCGGCAATACAAGCTCGGCGCGGAATTGCCTCCACAACGCCGCGGAAACGCTTCCACAGGCCTCCCCAGTCTCCCGGGACATCCTCGTCAAGGGCCGCCTCTATCAGCTTGTGGATGTCACGGCGGTGCAAGGTGATCCGCTCGCGCATAAGCCTGAGCGCCCTTTTGTCGGCGCGAATACGCTCGGCCGCCGCCTCGAACTCGTAAGCACGGGCCAGCAGGGGCGCCAGGGAGAAGCCGAATGCTTCCTCGATCTCCCCTCCCCGGCCCTTGCGGGCGTAACGTTTGCCGTTCGGGCTATCCCGACGGATGATCAGCCCGCAGTCAACAAGAGCCGCCAGGTGCCGCCTGACGGTGGGCTCAGGCATTCCGTGCGCCCTGAGCGACAGCTGTGCGTTCGAGGGAAAGACGATGAGGTCGTTTTCCTCACTCAATTCGCTGTCAGGATAGAATGATATCAACGCATTCAGCACGGCCAAAGCGCGATCGCCAATGCCGACGACGCTCTTGCCCTCGCACAGGTTGCGGTAGATCTGCCACTTGTCGACGACCCTGCCCTTGGGGATTTCACGTGAATCGTTTTGCGCTGCCAGCATGGCAAGCGACATCGGCCGCCGCCCAAAGGGCGTCGTTGCAATACCCGTCTCCATTTTCTTTCACCCTCTATCAGGCAAAAGAAACCTGCTCGCCAAAACGACGCCAATGACTCTTGACAGTGATTCGTGGAGATGCGATTCTCAGAGTGCTTAGTTCAGAGAGAGGCTTCCACGGCTTGCCGTTTGGGGGCCTTTTTCTTTTGCGGTTTCAGACTCCTTGTTTCGTGGAGGACTTCCGAAAGGCCTCAAACAGGTCGTCCAGTTGTCCGGCGATAAACGCTGCGAAACGCGATCCTTCAGCCTCTCCCACCGCAATCATGGTAGTTTTTCCGTTGTCTTTGAGGCTGACGCTCACTGTTTTGTCTGGAGCAGCCCAGGATTTCATAGCAATCGTGGGCTTTGATGGCTTGGCCGGACCCGCAGGGTCTTTGATCGCATCACGATCCAATGGCAGCGTCTCAAGCAGAATAATGAATCTGTCGTCGGACGTTGCCTCGCGGAATTTGTTTTTGCGAACAAGATCGGAAGCTTTTGCGAGTGAGCCGTCGATGGAATAGCGGTTCGAGAATTCCTGCCATCGTCCTCGACCAATCCCGGGAGCTTTACCAATCGATTGCAGTATCTCCTTATCGACAGAGGAGGCGATTTTGATCATCTCGGAGACATGCGATTTTCCTGTCGACAACGAAGCGCAGATGGTGTCCCGTTTGTAGCCCGCTTCCTGCTGCGCAAGCGCAAAAGCGCACTTTTCAATGTATGAGAGATCCTCTCGAGCAGTGTTTTCTTCGCCTTGGAAAATGACTGCTTGTTCATCAGTTAACTCGCGGACGGCCGCTTTGAATCCGATCCCAAGCTGCTTAGCCGCCGCTAGTCTTCTGCGACCATAGACGATTTGAAACTCGCCATCCTTGCCTTGTACTGGCCGAACCAATCCAGGGACAATTTGACCGCGCTCCCGCATGGATTCTGTGATCTCAGCAATGGCTGAAACTTCGTAGGCGTCATCATATCGATCGGTGATAGATGACGGCCGTATTTTGTCGGGATCGAGTTCAATGATCTGTTCGCCTGACTTCAGTAACTTGTCGGCGATATCGCTACGCTCTTGCATTTGGCGAACACCAGCCGCCACCTTCATCAGGTGTGGCGATGATGTGCGGCGGCTAACCCCCCTCCTCCGAATTCTCCTCCCCGAGTTGCCCCAAAACAGCAGCAAACATGCCCTTAGAATCTTTACGGCTCACTGTTCACGCCTCCATGCCATTGTGATGAGGCTTTCTATTTCCGCGTTCGCGGCGTTGATCGATTCGATTGCACGATCATAAGTTTTAGGTGCCGAGAACCGCGATCGTTGCACTTCATAGAGGCTCTGCTTCCAAGTAAGAGCGTCCGCTACCGCAGTGGATTTGGAGACCGAATTCAGAAGTAGATCCTCGCCAAACACTTGGCGCATTAGGGCCTGCATGTTGGCTTGCGGGTGGTCGTTGGCCTCAAACTTTGTGATGAGGAATTTGGCGAAATCCCAACGCGCGCCTGCACCAGCCTCATCCAGGATTTGCATATAAGATGCGGCCAGCTCCAAAAACTTCCCTGTGGAGTCAACATCGAGCATGTGCGCTGGTACTGGGATTAGGACTCCGGTAGCGGCAGTGAGCGACGAAAGCGTCAGGAAATTGAGTGACGGCGCGCAGTCGAGAAGAACGATATCGTAGCTATCGACGATCTGTTCGAGGGCCTGTGACACTCGAAGCAGGAAACTGGTTCCTCCGCTCTTGCGCATCTCAAGGGTAACGGCCGTTTCGAATTCTGTTAGCTCAAGACCGGCGCAGATGACGTCGAATCCGATGATATGCGTCTGATGAATAATCTTTTCCGTTGGCACCGGATCATCAAACCGAATCGCCGAGTAAAGGGTGTCACCTTCTCGGTAGTCAAATCCGGGTAACGCTCCCTGCAGACTTGTTAACGACGCCTGGGGATCCATGTCGACCGCGAGAACACGATATCCACGTAGTGCCAACCAATGACCCAAGTGAATAGTGGTCGCTGTCTTGGACGATCCACCTTTGAAGTTCGTGATCGCGATGATCTGGCAATCCTCGCCCTTAACACGACGAGGATTGATCCATTTCTTCCGCGCCTTTTCCGCCAGGTGCATCCGTAGGTCCAGCACCTGCTCCACGGAATATAGGCGCTTTCCGGTGGTCGTTGTCTCTGGCTCGGGTCCCTGCCCTTTTAAGGAGACCTGCCGTATGTAAGCTTCGGTCACTCCTAGCAATGCTGCCACTTCCGTCGAAGTGAATTTGCGCATCGTGCGAACCGCGTCAGGAGGATACTGAGCCAGCGAAAGATTGTTGAGTGCCTTCTCGAGTTTCGTCGAGAAGGTATTCATGAACTGAAGGCTACTTAGATGCCGCGTCACCCAGATTCTCCTCTTGCACCCAGCGCCTATTGATAGCGACTGTGGTTAACAAGCTGTTAACGCCACGCCAACTACGCCAACTTTTCGAATTACGCGGTTTTCCCGTTACTGGGCTTATGCCCGATTCGGAGAATTCGGGCAAATGGACATAAGGCGGTTCCCAGCTGGGAACTTTTCGTGATCGCGGGCTTCCTGTACCGTCAAAGTTGCGCATCAGGTCTTGAAAATTGCAGCTATGAAGCTGGCGCACGGGCAAGCCCGTTGCCCGCTTTGTTCTCGCACATAGTCGACGTCGGTGTTCCGGTTGGCCTCTAGCTTCCGCGTACGGAGGCGAGCGACCTACAACAGCGTGGGTAGCTTCGGCGCATGGAGAGAGACCGCCACATTGGGGCGGCGGCGAAAATCCCGTTGTGACGGCAGGCACGGAGCTCGCACAGGTCCTTCGCGTCGGAGACGATGGGTTGTGTTTGTGATGCAGCCATGCCACCCACTTCCGATGTCGCTTCGGTGATAGCCTCTACAAGGCTGGCCAGTTAGACGCCCCAGGACCCCTTCCTGCAATAAGGTATTCTTTCCGGGCGGGTTCCTGTGAATGGCACTTCAACGAAAAGGATTTGTCGCCAGCCGTCACACGCGATTTGACAGCAATCAACACCGTTTGGCACGTGGGCGTCCGTCCACGCACCCTCCCCCGGTGGGTCGACGACGAGGCAAGCAAGAGGCTGCTGCAGTCGCCAGGCAACTTCCCTCTGGGTCCAAGTGTTGGTGAAGGATCCTGAGGACGTATCGAAAAGCAAACTTCTCGCACAACTCTAGCCTAGCACGCACCACCCGTACTTTGAGTTCCCAGCTGGGAACTGGATTGACGCATCCAGAGTCACCTGCGGTTGGGGGCGAACCAGACCCTACAATGACGCCTTAGGTTAGATAGACTCGAAATCGGTCACGCAGTCTCTGATACTTGCGTGTCATCTCCGTCGAGGCGTGGCCATCTGCTTTTGCACATAGCGCTCGTCGACCTCGGCTGAGGAGGCGAGGCCGGCGCGCAGTGAATGCCCGGAAAACTTTGGCCGCGCTCGCCTTCCGAAGGATCCCCGCGCACACCAGCGGCCAAGGCCGCGCGTTTGACCAGCCGCGCCACCTCCTGATCGTTCAGCCGTTCGGCTCCCACCGCTTTGCCCTGACCGGCGACGCAGCGGAAGAGGGGCCATGCGCGATGCGGGCCAGCTTCAGCCAAGTCTGCGGGGCGACGACCAAGCAGGTGGTGTTGGACGAGCCGCGACCAATTTCGTTTTCGCGCCAGCCGGTCTTGCTCCGCAACGTAACCAGCACGCCCTTGTCTGGATAGAATTCGATCGAGCCGCGACCGTCCTCGGTTTGATCGCGCGCAACATCGAGGCCGACGATTTCAGATCGGCGCAAGCCGGGCGAAGCCCAAAAGCAGCATGGCGTGGTCGCGCAGACCGCGCAGTGTGCCGCGGTCGAGTGTTTCCAGCATGGCAACAAGATTGTCGCGCAGGATGGCTTCCTTTTGACGGGAGGGGAGGCGTGTCTGTTGCGGATGCCGGCGAGCACGGTGGCGATATGCCGGTCCTTCCGGTCGAGCGGTTGACCGCGTCGCATATAGTTCCAGGTCAGCGACGACAGGCGGCGCTCGATGGTCGACACCCGCTTGTTGTCTCTTGGCGTTCCCGAGTCCTGTGGGCCGTGATGTAGAGGCCGACGATTTTTGGGTCTGGCGTCAGCGGATCAAGCGACTGTCGCCGGCACCAGGCGCAAAAATGCTTCCAGTCGGTGGTATGGGCGCGACGGGGGTTTGCCGAACTTGCTGCCTCGACATGATCGCGCGCACGGTCAGCTTGATCCGCGTGCGTGCTAGGGCGGTGGCAGCAGCTTGAATTGGTCGGTCCTGGACTTGAAAACTGTCGAGAACTGCCATATCTTTTGCACAAGAAATATGACTCTCAATATGGCAGGATGAATTCTGTGGCCCACGCACTCAAGATCCCCGAGCAGAACGGACCTCTCATCTTGTCCTATATGGACCGGAACGGGAAGATTGCGATCGAGCAGGTCGCGGACGGTTTTGGCATGTCAAAGGGCCAGTTGGCCCAGACCGCCGGTCTTGCTCGCGAGACCCTTTATCGGTCAGAGCGCAGCGCTACGGTTAAGACACAGGGGCGTCTGCGGGAGATGCTTGAGATCATCAGCCGCGTGACGGATTGGGCGGGCGGCAAGGAGCAGGCGATGGCTTGGTACCGAGCTCAGCCGCTTCCAGCATTTGGCGGACGCACTGCTGAAGCGCTGGTGAAGGACGGCAAGGCCGCTGCGGTGCGTGATTATCTCGATCACATGGCCGTTGGCGGGTTTGCGTGAGGTTCGTCAGAACCTGCTACCGCGCACACGATCCACGTTGGGCATTCAAGCCGACTTCCGGCGAAGGGGCGGCAATCCGAGGCGCCCGATTCAATCCCAAAGGCGTGCCGGCGCTCTATCTGGCACTGACCCTCATGACAGCGATCAAGGAGGCCAACCAGGGCTTCGCGCAGCGGATCGATCCGTGCGTGCTGTGTTCCTATGAGATCGACTGTAACGACATCGCGGATCTGACAACGGAAGAGGGGAGGGGAGAGTTTTCTGTCGCTTTCGAAGACATGGCCTGCGCCTGGGCGACGGCGCTTAGCGACGGAGAGCGCCCGGCGTCCTGGTCCATCTACGACCGGCTGCGGTCTCGAAACATTGCCGGCATTGTGGTCCCAAGCTTCGCGCCAAGTGCTGAGATGGAGGATCGCAACCTGGTCCTTTGGGACTGGGGTCCGGATCTGCCGCACAAGGTAACTGTATTCGACCCGAGCGGTCGGCTGCCGAAGGACCAGCTATCCTGGCGATAACGCACTCGGGCATCCGAACGGCAGGGGAGGGGTCGTTTCGTCCTACAGGCCTGATGCTTTGGTGAGATTGACACGGAAACGATCGCGTCTGCGCTGATAGCGGCGAGTCATTTCAGCCGAGGCATGTCCGAGTTGTTTTTGCACAAAGCGTTCGTCGACCTCGGCCGAGGAAGCAAGGCCCGCGCGCAAGGAATGGCCCGAGAATTTTGTGGCGCGATCCCCTTCGGACAGGTCGCCGCGCACGATCCGCGCCAGCTTCAGCCAAGTCTGCAGGGCGACGACGGGGCAGGTGGCATCGGACGAGCCGCGGCCGATTTCGACCTCGCGCCAGCCGGTTTTCCGCGCAGCGTCACCAGCACGCCCTTGTCGGGAAAAATCTCGATCCAGCCGCGACCGTCTTCGGTCTGATCGCGGCCGACATCGAGACCGACGATTTCGGGCGGCGCCGCCGGCCAACGCCGCGCGTTTGACCAGCCGCGCCACCTCCTGATCGTTGACGCCCACCGCTTTGCCTTGCCCGGTGACGCGGCGGAAGAGGGGGCCATGGGCGACCAGCCGCTTGACAGAAAGGACCGGCATATCGCCACCGTCATGGCCGGCATTCGCAACAGCCACGCCTCCCCTCCCCGGCAAAAGGAAGCCATTCTGCCTGAAGACCTGATTGCCATGCTGGAAACGCTGGACCGGGCCGGCTTACGCGGCTTGCGTGACCGCGCCATGCTGCTCCTGGGTTTCGCCGGCGGCTTGCGGCCACGCTGAGAAAAATTCCAGGTCAGCGAAGAGAGACGGCGCTCGATCGTCGAAACGGCGTTCGGTTTTTTATCCCCTGTTACCTTTCCCGACGCACAAGCGGTGATGTAGAGCCCGACGGTTTGGGGATTTGGCGGCAACACATCGAGATGCTGGCGGCGCGCCCAGGCGCAAAAATGCTTCCAGTCGGCGGCGTAAGCGCGCCGGGTGTTGGCCGAGCTTGCTGCCTCGACGTAATCGCGAGCGCGCTCGGCGAGCCCTTCCAGGTGAGCCGGAAGGCTGACAATTGGCGGCGCCGCCGCTGCCGTGTTTTCCCCCGAAAAATCGTCCGACGGCTGTCCCATGGCGAGGACGACATCGATGATATCGGGGAGATCGTCGGCGACTGCCTCCGCCGGCGAATGATCGATGACGGCGGCCGTGCCGTGGGACGGTCCGGAGGTCGGGTCGACGTGTTTTTCGGGCTTTTGCGCGACGAAAATGGCCATTTCTCACCCTAGCGCAATTACGAACGATAATGCAAGATTATCGATCGTGTTCGTAGCACGACAGGCGCTGCGCTTTTTGTCCATTTCTGTTGCCAAAAGCGCCGTCGTGATTCATCGTGCTTTCGATGATTCTGCGTCCCAAACCCTCTCCGCGCCACCACGCCACGCTTGTTGGTGCCCCCTTGATGGCAACGGTGCCGACCTGGCTACGCCGGGCCATCCCGGATGCGCAAAGTCTTGCGGGAAAAGAAGTTGACGACCTCGCGCACACCGCGGGCGCCACTATCGGCGCGAAGGAATATGCCTTGGTGAGCGCTTCGAGAACGTCGAAGTTGACTCCGCAGCCCTTGCCGTCAACGGGAGGGTCGGACACCGAACCCCTCGGTACCGGCGCTCCTGAGCATGAAGAAACTTGCACACCGGGTCTTTGGCGCCTTGCCATTGACCGAATGAAGGGCGGACACTTGCCCGAGCGCCTTGCTCACAGCACTTGCCGCCGGCCGCCGAATCCGGCCCTTGCTTTCGAAGACATGACTCTCCGTGCGGCGTATGCCGATGAAATGCGGCTGGCAGGGACGCGCCCGTCTTCGGGGTAAGCGGAGTAGTCGGTGAAGTCCATGTGCAACTCGATAGCCCACCCACATGGACGAGATATTCAATCTTCATCCTGTCTTGCGCGTACCAATGGGTGAATGCCTCGCCGAGCAGGAACGAAACACCGACCTTCTCCGACTGCTCGAGATTGCGGAAGTAAAGCGTCGTGTTTAGCGCATTGTCGAGATAGCCAGTCGCCATGGCGACCAGCATTCGTTCCCTCCACCTACCCACGACGCGCACGGCCGCCCTTCGGCTCGGATACCCCACGGTCAGCAGTGACCGGATAATGTCCGCGCGCGTTGCGGTCAGTGCGACGGTTCCGTTCAGCTTCTTGAAACGTCCCGAGAAATTCACCGACGTAATGTTCCCGGCCATCGTCAGGCACCTCCTCGAAGGGAGACACCAATAGACTGCAGAGCAGCTATCAGGTCTGGGTGCCGCACTAGATTTGTTGCTGGTGACGCGCCCAGCTTTCCCTCAATGGCTCTATCGTAAACGGCCACACACTCGGCGGATGTGAGACGGGATGCATAAAGCAGGCCGTCAATCGCGAAGGCGCCATGAATCGCCGCGCTGAGTTGTCGCCCTCGCCAATGGTTTTTGGCTCGAGCGGCGTCAGTGCTGACTCCCAACCTGAGGAGGCCCGTGGTCCGCAGATCGAGTACCGTGAGCGGAGACGTCGCCGTAATCTCCGCTACGGCCCACTCTTCGATCTCGCTTTGATCAAGGACACGCTTCATCCTGCCCTCGAACCTGTCCCGGACGATGGTCTCGGCAATTGCCGTTGCAAGGTCGTGGGCGATGTAGACGAGTTGAAACGTCCTATCCGGACTTGAGAAGCGTGTGTGTCCAAAACCCATCCCCAGCGGCGTCGCCATATGCGCGGCGCGCATCACGCGGAGGTATGAACGCGGCTGAAATCCGAGAGCGAGGTCCGCGACTGTCTTGGGATCAAGCTTCACGATCAGCTGAAGTCACGCTCGGCGGCCGCAACAACCTCGTTCACCTGTCCAGCTTTGAGAAGGTCGAGAGGAGCGCCCCCGATACTGGGCTTCGGCTGAATCAGCCATTGCCAGGCCGCGCGAGAATTGCGGATGATGCTCGTGACTTCAGACATCCCCTTGACCGGCCGGCCGTCCAGAAACTGTGCCAAGGGAAAGACATGCTTTCGTTCACCCTTCAGCAAGCCGATGACGGCTCCCCGTTTTTGCCAATCATGGAGTGTGGATCTTCTTGTTCCAAAGGCCCTCTCAATATCACTCGGCCCTGCAACCGGCCCTGCCCAGTCTTCGAGGCGAACCGCTGTTGCATATTCCGCGACCCTTCGCCGACCTTCCTCGAGATCTACTACGTTGCCGAGTCCCGCGCCGTGACTGACCTCAACAGGCCTTTCAACGTCGAGCTTGATCGGCCTGCTGTCGCCTCGACCAGCGAGATCCGCGACCACCGTCTCCATTGCCTGGGCAAGATCCTTTTCATGAACCAGAGATCTGGCGCTGGTTCTCCTCCGAAAGCCGGACAGCTGCCGCAGTCACCGCAGCTACCATTTTGCTCTTGCCCTTTAGCTCCGATCGGGAGATTCCTGGGTTGTGCCGTGCCAACACTTCAAGAATGTCGGCGACGGCCGCGCTGCTCACATTAACGTGCACGCCCGTTCCAGATTTTCGAACCGTTGCGACCATGGCGGCCTCCATTTCTGTGGCACACATATAGTCCGGATAGTCCGGTTTGTCCAGATCGTTCGGACAGGCGAGGTGGTTCTTTAGGCTGAAAAGGCGGGGAAGCCCAGCTTGAACACGAACGGCATTACAACGTCCTGAATCGCTGCGTGCGCTCAAAGTTCGCGCTACCGGCGATCTCGAGGGCAGTCACCTTGAACCCACCGCCCTCATCGAGGGCTGACTTCACCTCGTAGAGATATTCGAGCCGAATTTGCTAATGGCCCAGCATCGACTTGAGCCAGCGCCAAACGCGTACCCACCACCGGTCTGGATAGAGCTCGGCGTAATAGTGTTCGCGCCGGCGTTCCTCGGCTGCGCGGCCGGCGGCAATTTGCGCGGGTGTCAACTGAGTGGACCACTCAATCTCGCCCCGGTCGATCCAGTAGTGCGACTTGCACGAACGCTGCCAATTGCCGATCGACGGATACAGCGACGGTCCTTCGGGGTGATCGGTGAACCGCCATTCGGTTGGCCCCAGCGGCGTCCGCACCTTTGAACCGCAGCCGCATGCGCACAGGTGCGCCGCCGTCTCGAACTCCTCCGACACGTAGAGCACGCCCGACTCGAGCTGCGCCGGCATGGTCCGCACGCGCTCGACCTTAATCCTAATCATAGGTGTCTCCGGTGAGGCTCAGGTCGTCGATCCCGAACAACATGTGCCGATATCCCTCAGTGTCGCGGTAGAGGCCGCGCACCTGCTTGTAGCGAATCATGGCAAGGCAGGCATTGAGCGCGTTCAGTTCGCCAATCTGGATATTGGAGCGGTAAATGTCGTCGGCGACGTCGGAGAGGTCGGCCAGCTTCCGGTCGCGCATCGCTGCGCCATCGCCGACGGGATAATATGTGGCCCGCAGCATGCCGGCGATTGGGCCGTGCTTTCGGTTGAGGCCCATGCCGACATCGATGAAGGGGATGTTGCGGGAGATTAGCAAGTCGAAGATTCCGGCGCGCGAGGATCCCTTGTCGACGCAAACAAAGGCGAAGGTGACACCGTCAAGGCGGTCGGCGGTGGCCTCTCCGATGTAGGTGGTCTCGACGGTCAGCCCGCGCCGAAAGTTGTCATAGCGGTCGCCGTAGACGGAAGCCTTGGCCGTTCGAAGTTCCTCCTTGGAGAGACGGCCCGGCGAACGAAACGCGGTGTGGACGTGGTAGATGTCACCGTCGAACGCGCGGATCTTGGGGACCGGCGTCTTGACCAGCAGGTCGAGGAGATAGGCACCGGTGCCACCGAGTCCGATGACGGCGGCTGTCTCATCGGCGAACCCGGCGTTCAGGTCGCTGATCTGCGCGCGCGACGTGAGTGTGTCTTGCAGCTGGCACCGTAACGTTAACCGGGCATCGATCAAAATGTGGGATCTGGCGGCATGACCAGATTTTCCCGTGATCCTCTTTATCGTCGCCACCGATTTCCGGCGCAGGTGATTGCCCATGCCGTTTGGCTCTATTTCCGGTTTCCGCTCAGCCTGCGGATGGTCGAGGATATGCTGGCAGCTCGTGGCGTCATCGTCTCTCACCAGACCGTGCGACTTTGGGCTGAGAAATTTGGCAGACACTTTGCCAATGATATCCGGAAGCGATCGGCCGGCAAGCTCGGCGACAAATGGCATCTCGATGAGGTTGTCATCACCATCGGTGGAAAGAAACACTGGCTTTGGCGCGCCGTTGATCAGGACGGGTTTGTTCTCGACGTGTTGGTGCAAAGCCGTCGCAATGCCAAGGCGGCAAAGCGCTTGATGCGAAAGCTTCTGAAAGGGCAAGGCCGTTCGCCGCGTGTGATGATCACCGACAAGCTTCGATCCTACGGTGCGGCGAAGCGCGAGATCATGCCAGGCGTCGAGCATCGCTCGCACAAGGGCCTGAACAATCGGGCGGAGAACTCTCATCAACCGTCCGACGGCGGGAGAGGATCATGAAGCGCTTCAAGTCAGCGCGACATCTTCAGCGTTTCGTTTCCGTCCACGACCCGATCGCCAACCTCTTTAACGTTCCCCGCCACGATATTCCATCCACCCACCATCGAGAACTGCGAGCAACTGCCATGCAAGCATGGCGCCAAATCGCGCGACTTCACGCCGAATGAACCAAAGCCTCACTCCCAGATCTTGTTTTCACAGCGTTAAGTTTACGGTGCCCGATGGTTCTTGTAGGTGGCGCATGCTTCGACCATGCCAACCTGACTTATCGTCAAACCGTTAAGCCAAAATCAATGTGACAGCACCTTTCCTCGACATGGCGCAGGCCCAAGGGAAATCGGTAATAGAGCCAAACGGCGTGAGCAATGATCTCGGTCGGAAAGCGATGGTTCTTGTAGCGGCAGCTTCAGACATGCCCGGTGCCTATCGTCAATCCGTTAACGCTGAACAACGTGACAGCGCCAATCAGGAGCGCGCCTAAGCGCGCTCACCATTATCGGGTTTGGACACGCCGGCAGGCACATCACTGTTGCGTTCTATTCCTTCTATGAACTGACGATATGTCGGATTTTCGGCCAGCAATTCGTTTTGCATGCCGTAAAAGGCCGTGTCGGACGCGCAAAGAAAGAGAACGCGTGACATTGGTTTTATCAACGAGAGGTCATGGGTAATGAACACGCTGGAGTTGTCTTTTTGAAGCGTCTCAATGGCAGCCAGAGCGCGCTTCCGGTTAACTTCGTCTAGCGCAGCTGTGGCCTCGTCCAAAAGAAGCAGACGCGGTTTTTTCAGTAGGGCACGGGCAAGCGACACACGCTGTTTCTCACCGCCAGATAATCGATTGCCGCGCTCTCCCACCGTTGATTCGGCTTGCGCCTCATGCCGATTAATGACGTCTGTCAGCCCAAGGATGGAAATCACCTCGTCGATATCCGTTTTCGGTCCGGAATAGCCGAAGGCAATGTTCTCCCGGATCGTCCAATCGAACAAAAGGCAGTCCTGCTGTACCACGGCGATGTCTTCCCGCAGCGCGCTTGCATTTTCGTCCGAAACAGCCTTCCCGTTTATCATGTACGCCCCATCGCTCGGCATGGTAAGGCAGGATAAGAGCTTGAGAAGAGAGGTTTTCCCAACACCCGACGGGCCCACGATGAAGAGCGGTTCCTTCGGCTGAACACTGAAGCTAAGGCCGGACAACACCGGATGGTCAGCGACATCAATTGAAACATGGCGAAGTTCCAGGGTGAAAGGCTGCTTTTCCGCCGGCAGCAGGACCTTCGTTGGTGCCGGAACGTCGACTGCCAGCAGATCGGCAAGAAGTCGGGCCTCCCCGAGGGCCGCATGCACGTCACGATAAACGCGTGCAAACGTTTCGACCGGCTGCAGCAGTCGAATAATGTAGGTATTCAGCAGGACGAGTTCCCCGATGCTGAGAATACCCTCACCGGCATTGACACCGCCGCGCCACAATACGCCAAGTACGACCAAGCCGAAGACGAGCGCCTGGAGACCACCATAGTAGGCCCTCTGTCGGAACGTTATTGCCCAGGCCCGATCGTTCACTTTCAGTTTGTCGTCAAGTTTGCTGGTGAATTCGGAACCCAAATTCGATTGTTGAACCAGCTCGGCATTTGCCACCCCGTCGAGGCCGAAGCTCCAGGCATCGATGCCGCTTTCCATGGCTTCTTCCGTCGACGAGCGAATGCGCCGGGCAGCGATGTTTGCGATGAACCCGTACAAGAACAGTGCGACGACAAGAAACCCTGCGATCCAAAAATCAATCATGAAGGCAATCACCGACGCCGCGATTCCCAGTTCGATGATCGTTGGGATCAGAAAGAACGTCAGATTCGACGTAATGTCTCTGACGGCATCCAAACCCTTTTCTATCGTACGGCCGATCTCGTAGGTCGTGTAGGTCTTGAGACGGTAGTAAGGTAACGAGACGGCATGTTGAAAGACATGGGTAGTCAAGTTGCGTTGGAGCCTCAGATTCATGGGCCCGAAGGTAAGCCACTGGATTTGTTCAAGGATTCCAACCAGCGTTAAGCCTATGCCGAAGGAGAGGATGTAGGTAACAGCAGCATTGATCCGTCCGTTACCCTCTGTGAGGGCATCAATACCCAGTGAAAAGAACACCGGAAAGATCGCAGCACCTACCGCTGTCGCCGCAATGGTTAGGATCACCAGCGCAAGCAATGCCTTTTGCCTGCGATTTTGCGCAATTACCAGGAACACGACCTGTAGTACCTTTGATAGATCTGTCATCTAACCACCGTTACCATGTACAACCGAATAACTACCAATGTATAGCTAAACACAGATTGGTAGAATCACAATATACATCGAAACATACACATTGACAAATCGGAGTTATATCTTATGAATCGACCGTCACCGCGAGGTGCGGTGCGCTAACAGAAGGAGATTCCTATGAATCAGAACCTGAACCCTCCGCAGTTTGGTACGGCAATCGAATTCCTCGATGACGAAGACGCCACTCCGGGCGTCGCCTCGGCAGCAGCATGCTCACGTTGCGACAGCTCCAGCCGCAGCGGCGCATCGGGCAAGTCTTCCGGCTCGTCGCGTTGCGGCCAGACCGCCTGATCTGACCAGGCCCACCCCGGCGCCAGCATCCTGAGCGCCGGGGTGACCACGAGCACACGCATGCAGAACAATTGACTGCATCGGTACCGCTGTCGCCATTCTAGGATCGGAAACTATGTACACAATATCGCCGTTTGTGCTTGAGCCCGCCGACATTGACGGGGTTTGCAAACTGTTCACGCCGACCGGGGCCGCTTCGATTAGCGATGCCAATCTTGCAGCGGCTCTGCGGGAATTTTCATCGATACGGCCGTACATCGATGAACACTGTGTCTCGGAAATTCTGGAGCGCAATGCCCTGCCCATCGATGCAGCGGAGCAGTTCCTGACCAAGCTCAAAGTTCTGCGTCGCATGAAATCCGATGAAAGCGTTGTGATCTATTGCGCTTCGGATGAGATTTCGCGATCCTTGGGGAAGTGCATTGAGAACAACGACGCCATAACCTGCACTTCGATTGACGACCTGGCGCTCATAGGCAATCCGACCTTCCTTGTTGCGATTCAAGCCGCCTATTCGTCAACCACGGCGCGGGAAATCTACGCCGCATGTGCGCGGAGCCCTGAGTGCATCGTACTCCACGCATATTTTGTTTTTCGACACTTTGTCATTGACGGGTTCTACTCAGCGTCGATGGGCTTGCCTGACCATTTCAGTGGCCTTCATAACCTGGCCGGTCTCGACAGAAACCCAGGCTTCAAGCCAACCAGTTGGGCCGACTTCTTCCTTTCTGACCCCTATGCCCTCAACTCGCTCTCAGTTCCAACGTTCGCTGCGTTAGAGATAGAAGCGGCAGCAGCACTACACCTCCTATACACGCGCCTGCGCCCCCTCCTTGCCGACGGCGTTGCGCCGCTTTTCCCCGATGACCTCAGCACCATTATTGAGATGAATCTGGATACGGGTCGCATTGAGCGCCATCGAGGAGCCCATTCCACCTACAGTGCGGAACCGCGAACCATTTGAACGAGGGAGCAGATGCCATGCCGACCAACGACATATCAGCTTTGAACCAGATCGGTTTTACCAGCCAATTCGTCGACCCTGACGTCGAACATACTGTTCGCACCTTTCACCATCATTGTTTTACCTGCGCAGGGTCCACTCTGGAACAACGCATCAGTGCGCCGTTTCTTTCGAAGGAAACTCTACTTCTCGCAGAGACTAAGGAATCTCGATTTTCTCATTTCAGTCACATCGTCACCGGCCACTCCACCTCAACGCAGACAGCCGTTTCACGCTGGCCGTCCCTGAAGGAAGGGCAGCTTGGTATTGTGGAATTCGAAAAGATTGCCTCGATCCTGGGCCAGGCAATTGGAGCGGATGGCTTAGGGCGCAGGCCATATCCATCCGGCGGCGCGCTCTATAGCGCTGAGGCCATCGTAGTAACCAGCGAAATGGTTGAGGGTATACCTCCATTTTCTGTCGCGCATTACCTCCCGGGCAGCAACCGCTTCGAACTGCTGCCGGCGCAATTTGATCAGGATCGGTACAATGCCATCGCCACCATTAACGGGGCCGTTTTCTACGTCGCCTACTTCATCAATTTGAAGAAAGCGACCTTCAAATACAGGTCGCGGGGCTACCGGCTTGCCTTACTAGAGATCGGTTCGATGTATCATCACATCACAACTGTAGCTCAGGAAAACGGGATTGCTTCGCGCGTCTTGGCCGGCTTCTCCGAGTATGAGTTTACCAAGACCTGTGGCCTGGACAGCAGGTTGCTTCTCCCCGCTGCCATTCAAGCCTTTGGTTTTCCGGGAGATGCGAATGTCCAATAGCTTCCGCAATTTCGACCTAAAGACGCCGAGATTCCGCCTGTCGGCAAGCTACCCTGCCTCTATTTACGAACCTGCCGTTTTCTCCGCTGTCGACCATCTTGCGGTCAACGGGCATGGTTTTGGTTTTGATGGCGACGCACATATCAAGGCAATTGGGGAATATTTGGAACGGTACGCCGCTTTTCGTACCATTCAGCCGACCCATACCGGGCGGTTACACGAGATGGGACTTTCAAACGCGGAGCAAGTGGCCCTCCAAGGTGTATTGCTGCAGACCTGCCAACCCGATATCTCCAAAGAAGATCTCGTGGAACACGCCTTTAACCTTGTCGAAGTGCAGCGGTTTTCGACGGGCGAACGTTGCCTATATCCTGCCGTCTATCTTTCTCTGCACAGGTTCAGCGGCTGTCGCGACGCTGATTTTCTGCCGGTGCGCGACACCTTCGGCAGTGCTATTCACCCGGATCGCGCCACGGCGTTCCGATCGGCGTTGTTAGAATTCGTTGAACGGCAATGTACAACCGCTATGTGGGTGTCGCGACGCTGCAACAAGATGGCGCCCCTTTACGAAAATCTCCTCGGCCGCGGCAAAGCCGGCACCACCTGCCGGCAGATGACGCGGGAGGGTTCTGTTACAGTGTACGACATCTCGTTTTTGAAGGGCGTTTCAGTGCTGTTTGCCGAGTACCGGTCACGCAAGGAGGACGACATTATCAATTTCGCATGCGGCTGTGCCGCAGACTACGACGCAGAGACCGCGGTGTTGAAGGCGTTTACTGAGGTGTGGCAGACCTCGCTGTTGCTTCCGCAGATGGAATTCTTTGGCATGCACGAGTATGGAAGCGACAAACTAAAAGCAGATTTCAGGGCGGCCAACAGGCCGGATTTCGAACTAGAGGTGCGGGTTGCCCCCCCTCCACATCGGCCCCGAAATCGAAAAAGGAACGCTGAAAGATAGCCTGCTCTCGGTCTCTCACAACATCTACGTCTACGAGAAGGCCATCACGGTCTCCGGCGCAAAGGTGTGGTTCTGCCGTGTCGTCTCCCCCGACTTCTTTGTTCACATGAGCCCTGGTGTGGGCAATAACAATGAGAATGATTGGATCAATCTGTTCTGCGCGCCGGGGACCGGAAGGCTGGAGCCGCTGCCATTCTCATGAAAGAGAGAGGGAGGTTTTGCCCCCCTCTAACTTACGTCTAGGTACTGCAGCGGCGCTTCGAGATCGTTACTCCCAATCCGACGTCTCTGGCGATTTTAGATCGGGCTCGTGCATAAGCAGGGGCGACCATTGGATAGTCCGGGGGAGGTGCCATTTCTGCCTGTATTCATCAGGTGTCATCTGGTACTTCGTCTGCAAATGTCGTTTCAACGACTTGAAACGTTTACCATCCTCCAGGCAAATGAGATATTCCTCATTTATTGATCCTTCCTCTTTTACAATCGACCCTAGCTGCATGGTGCCGTTTTCCGCAAGACCAAGGGAAGGATCGTCATGACCCTTGCTGAGAATGTGCTGAAGACGCGCCACAAGCGGCGGAAGGTCGGCCGGCGATATATCGTTTCGATTGAGATAAGCCACAATAATGGCCGTTAGAGATGCGACAGTAACGTTCTCGGAAGGAATTGGAGACTTGCGATCCATATCTTACCTACAATAAAGATGGCCACGTCCCAGCTAAAAAGCCTTTTTTACGCGTTTCGCAGCCAAAATACTGTTGATCTGCTCAAACTCTGCCGGCTATCGCGGGCGAGTGTTGAGAATTACCGTAGATACAGAGCCGGTATTAGATCAGGTTGGATCGCAAAAAATCATCCCCCATAATTGTCCAAAGCTCTACCACAGCATCTGGTTTTGTTGCAACGGCTGAATAGGGGCGCAGAGAGGCCCTGATGCGAGGTCAATCAGGCGGCGAGGATTTCGAACTGCTCGGCCAGGGACGGATTCGGATTGAAAGGCGTACATCGCCTGTCGCTTGCGCATCATGTGAATCATTTCGATGCCGGTCAGCCCTGACTTTGCTGCGCGCGCCGCGGTCTCGACCGTCTGCCGGGACAGAACGCCCTGAGAGCACACTTCCAGGACATCAGAGCAGAACGGCCCTTGTCAAATACATCCGTCAGGTATCTACTCTTGCGGATCCGGATCGGCTTCAGCCAGCGCCGGGAGCCATCCTGCAAGCGATTTGTGGTGTCGCAGGATCGCCTCCCGATTGGTCTGGCTACCGTCGATGACGACGCGATCAGGTCGGCCATGACGCTCCAGCGCCTTGCGGAGGAAGCGTTTGGCCGACGGCAGGTCGCGCTGCTCGCTGAAATAGAAGTCGACGGTGTCGCCGACACTGTCGATGGCGCGATAGAGATACATCCACTAGCCGCCTTAATGCACGGCGATAAGCTTTTGACGGCCTGAAGCGACGCTGTGGTCGCCGTTGCAGTGCTTTTCCACGCGCCCCGTCAGGCGCCGGGATTGCTCCGTCGTGATGGCAGGCGGGGGTTTGCAGGTTGCGGTCGACGGGTTCGTTTCGGGCGCCTGCGCCCCATCGTTATGTCGCGAGTTGGGGGATGCGATCGAGGACGATGCGCAGGATGCGCTGGTCGGGGCATGATGTCGGCAGGTGCAGGCGGATTTGCGTTTTCATCTCGACCACCCGCGCGGCGATTTTGATGAGGCGCAATCGCAGCGTGTCGAATTGGGCGACGGCAAAGCTCGAGCGTTTCGGCATCGCAGCGCGCAGGCTCCACATCAGCCAATAGGCGCCGGCATGCAGGAAGAGCCGGAACTGGTTGGCCGTCGCTCTTGTGCAGGATGTGCGGTCGGCGGCAAGATGCGTCTTCCAGGACTTGATGTGGTTCTCGGCCGCGCCGCGCCGGCAGTAGAGGTCCTCGTAGAGCGCCTTGGCCTTGCCACTGGCCAGATTGGTGACGATGAAGCGGGTGTCGGCTCCTTGGGCGCCGACCTCGACGCGGGCGATGATGCGCTCGACGCGGCTCCAGCTGGCGGCCCCGTCAACAAACTCCTTGAACCTGCGGACCTTGTTCGTCTTCGACGCTTCAAAGCGCGCCATCGTGCGGGCTTCCAGGTCCGCGACATGCTTGCGCAGCGTCGTGGTGGGCGCCACGCCGAGGATGAAGTCGACATCGTTGGCGCGGCACCAGTCGATGACCTGCGGACTACAATAGTGGCTGTCGGCCCGGATCAGGATCCGTGTGTTCGGCCAATTGCTCCGGATCGCCCGCACCAGGCGGCGCAGATGGGGGCAGATCTCAGCCCCGCTCGGCCGACTGGCCGGTCGCAGGATCGCGCTGACGAACCGGCCCGCACCGTCGAACACTACGATCGGCTGGAAGCCGTATTCGTCGTAATGCGCGTTGAACAGGCGCAATTGCTGGCCGCCATGTACGGCGTCGAAGGAAACATCTCCAGACTGCCCATCACCAGGACCTTCCCGCCTCGGCAACGATCATGCGGGAGGGCCACGCCTTTGAAGGGCGGCCTCTGGCCGTAATCAGCCGCCTCAAACGCCGCGGCGAGCCAACGCTGCTTTTAGAATTGCCGGACGGCAGCCGGACCTACATTCCCGTCGCGTGGACGGATCTCGGGGGCCTGGGGGGTGATTCCACAGCCTCGCCGGCTAATCACTCCAGCATTGGGCGGCTTTCAGACCTTCTGCATCTGCGCTTTCTGACCGACGCTCTTCTTGAACGGCGCGGCGAGTCGCCGCCCGATGACAAGGAGGAGCGACATGCAACTGAAGCTGAGATTCGCCGAGGAAGACCGCAAGCGGCCTCCCGACCCACCCACCTGGGAGACGCTGGACGCCGAGGCGCGGGCGGAGGCGTTGCGCCGGCTCGCCCTCGTGATCGCGCGCATGCTGACAGTGAGGGAGGCCGGTCATGACTGAACACAGCAAAATCGCCGCCGGTCACCAGGCCCGGCTGGCTGTCGTCTACCTGCGCCAGTCGAGCGCCTCACAGGTGGAGAACAACCGTGAATCGACCGAGCGGCAATACGCGCTCTCCGGTCGGGCGCGCGAGCTGGGTTGGCCGGACGAGCGTGTCCTGGTCATCGACGAGGACCTTGGCCTGTCCGGCTCCGGCAGCGTCATGCGCGCCGGCTTTGCGCGGCTGACCAGCGAGGTGGCGCTGGCCCGGGTCGGCATCGTGCTTGGCCTGGAGGTTTCGCGGCTGGCGCGCAACAATGCCGACTGGCACCGGCTGATCGAGTTGGCCGGGCTGACCGATACGCTGATTGGCGATGCCGACGGGATCTACCACCCGGCTCTGTTCAACGATAGGCTTTTGCTCGGGTTGAAAGGCGCCATGAGCGAGGCCGAATTGCACGTCCTGCGCGCCCGCCTCAATGGCGGCATCCGCAACAAGGCAGCGCGCGGTGAATTGCGCCGCGGCCTACCGATCGGCTTCGTCTGGGGCGAGGCGGACGGCGAGATCCTGATCCATCCCGACGAGGCCGTCGCCCATGCCATCCGCACCGTCTTTGCCCGCTTTGCCGAGCTCGGCTCGGCGCGCCGCGTGTGGCTGTGGTTCCGCGAGCAAGCGATGAAGTTCCCGCTGTGGCTTAATGCACGCACCGAGCTGCGCTGGGGCGAGGCCAGCTACCACGCGGTTCACAGCGTGCTTGCCAATCCAGTCTATGCCGGCGCCTATGTCTATGGCAAGTATCGCCGAGAGACGGTGCTCGACGAAACCGGCGCGCGGTGCAAGCGGATACGCAAGCTGCCGATGGAAGACTGGCAAGTGCTGATCAAGGACCACCACCAGGGCTATATCGATTGGCCCACCTTCGAGGCCAATCGAGAGCGCATGGCGGCCAACACCCAACCCCGGACGCACGCCAAGGCGCAGGAACAGGCCGGTGGCGCCGCCAGAGAGGGTGGCGCCCTGCTGCAGGGCATTGCCCGCTGCGGCCACTGCGGGCGACGGCTGCACACCCATTATCGCGGCCGCACCGTGACGCCGGGCTACCATTGTCCCGGCAAGGTGGTCGTCGAGGGCAGAGGCGTCCATTGCCTCAATGTTGGCGGCGGGCAGATCGATGAAGCCGTGGTGGCGGCCTTCCTGGAGGCGCTGGAGCCGGTGCACCTGACCGCCACGCTCGAAGCGGCCGAGCGGCTGGAGAACGATCGCGACGCAGCACTCAAGCAATGGCGGCTCGACGTGGAGCGCGCCGCCTTCGCCGTCAACCGCGCCGAGCGCCGCTATTGCGCCGTCGATCCCGACAATCGCCTGGTCGCCCGCAGGCTCGAGCAGGAGTGGGAGGAGGCGTTGCGCGCACTGGAGGCGGCAAAGGCGGAACTGGCGCGGCGCGAGGAGCAGCGTCCGCGCGTCCTGTCGGCCACGGAGCGGGAAAAGCTGCTTGCCCTCGGGGCCGATCTGGCGAGCGTTTGGTACGCGCCCACCACCACGCCGCGTGACCGCAAGGAATTGCTGCGCACGCTCCTCGATGAGGTCACCCTCCATGTCGATCGCGACGAGGCAGCGGCGCTTCTCGTCCTGCGCTGGAAGGGCGACGCTACGAGTCGCCTCACCGTCGCCTTGCCGCGCTCGCGGCCGGCGACGGTTCGTACCGACGAGGACACGCTGGCGCTGCTGCGGCGGCTGGCACCGCATTATCCCGACGCGGTCATTGCCGGCGTCCTCAACCGCCAGGGCCGCCGAACGGCGTACGGCCACCGGTTTGACGCCAACCGCGTCGGCTATCTGCGTAAGCACTGGAAGATTCCCGCCTGCAAGGCCAAGCCACCAGCCGCCGACGGCGACATCGTCACCGTCCGTCAGGCCGCTGCCGCGCTCGGCGTGGCGCCATCGACGCTTCACCGCCATGTCAACGACGGCCTCATCCCGGGCGAACAGGTGACACCCGGTGCGCCATGGCGCATTCGCCTGACCGCCGAACTCAAGGCCCGCTTCCTGGCCACGCCTGGCGAAGGCTTTGAGCCCATCCGCGACGCCATGGAGAACCTCGGCCTGTCGCGCCAGGTCGTGTTGCAGCGAGTAAAACGCGGCGAACTCGAAGCCGTCCATGTCGTGCGTGGACAGAGAAAAGGCCTATGGATCAAGACGATAGACCAAAATCCCAGCCTCTTCGAACAGATACCGTGAACCAGGGGGTATTATGACAATGGATCCAACGTGTCGTCGATGTCGAGCACAATCCGCTTCGGCACCTGCCGGAAGGAGGCGCAGTAAAGGTCGATCATCGCTCGCCCCATGGCGACCAGCTCCCGCACGCCGGGCAGGTTCTCCAGCCTGCACATCGTCGACTGGGAGGCCAGATCCCGACCCGACGGCAGCGCATCCTGGGCCATCTTGAAGACCGGATCGGAGCGCAGCCGGTTGGCGTCATTGCCATCCTCATAGCCGGCGGCGATCATCTTCATGCGAAAGCCGATCATGTCCGCCAGGCTGTGGACGACCTGGTCCGGGCAGCGCGGATCATCGATGCAACGCGCCAGACGGTCGGCCACCCGCAGTCGTTTTTCCACCTCGGCCAGCGCCAGAACGCCACAGTTGGAGGACAACATGCCGCCGTCGAAACGGGCGACGACGGACTTGCCGCCCACTGATGACAAACCGCTCAGCGGCAGGGTAAGATCATTCATGGCGGGTGTGGTCTCCGGGAAATGATTCGGATCGGCTTTAGCAACCAAATCCTACGTCATTTCAACGGTTTGCTCCACATCCGCCAACCCGCCGTGAATTTTTCGGGCTAGGGCATAGGTCATCGATGGAAGACACCGACGCCTTCGATTTCATTGAACGCTGCGAATCTCATCGGCGATCAAAAAGCCTTCTGGACGACCTTCTTTCGACGGTGAAAGTGCTGGGCTTCGATCATCTGATTTTTAGTGGGGTTCCCGTCGATAGTCGAAAATTGGCTTCGATGGTGGAGCTGAACGGTTGGCCTGTGGCTTGGTTCGAACGGTATGTCAGTGCCAATCACGCGGCTGTCGACGGGGTCAGCATCTTTGCCGCTCGCACACTGAAACCTTTCTTTTGGGCTGACATTCCAGAAAGGTTTTCCGCAACTAAACAATCGAGTGCGGTGCAGGGTGAAGCGCGAGAATTCGGCATGCGCAGCGGATTTGCCGTTCCGATGCTCAGCCTCCATCACGGGCGATCCGTCATGTCTTTTGCATCGCCGGGCAACCGATGCGACATTTCAGACCGTCAAAAGAAACGGCTTGTTGCCATGGCAATGTACGCGGGGCAGTCTTTGGCAGAAAAGGATGATGAGCCGCCTCACGGCCCAACAATTACACAGCGGGAAAAAGAGATGCTGTATTGGGCGGCCCTTGGCAAATCCGCCTGGGAAATATCTGAGATACTCGGCTTGGCGGAGAGAACGGTGGAGTGGCACCTCCAATCGACTCGCAAAAAATTCGGCGTTGCCAAAACCATTCAAGCAATTGTTGAGGCCATAAGACGGGGGATAATACACCCTTGAATTTGTCAACCCGTACTTGTCGCGGGTGACGACTGGCGCACGAATCGTAACTTTCTTGCTAGAAAGCGGAGAGAACGGCGATGATTCAAGCGCACGTTGTTACGAGCGAGAACAAACACCTGTATGCGCACGAATTCGACCAGTTTCTGCGCTGGCGACATGATATTTTCGTCAACCAAAAAAGATGGCGGCCAGAAAGCCCTGATGGCCGGGAAACCGATGAGTTCGACACGAATGCTGCAACGTACATCCTGGGAATTGAGGACGGCGACGTGGTTACATCGGCCAGGCTGATACCGACCAGTCAGCCTCATCTGGTCTCCAAGATGTTTCCACAGATGTGCGAGCGCACCGGGGTTCCGTGCCGATCCGATTGGGCGGAATGGACCCGCACCTACGTTGTGCCATCCAAGCGCAGTGTGTCCCGTCGCGGCACTCTCACCGAATTGTGCTGCGCGGTGATGGAATTCGCTGTCGAAGAAGGGCTCTCTGCCATCGGAGGCATCCAGGAAACCTGTTTCATGTCGCATCACCAAGTTCTCAAATGGCAGGTCACGCCGCTCGGCCTCGCCCAGGAAATAGAAGGCGAAATGTGCATTGTGGCCTACATCCACGTCGATGACGCGGCGCTGAAAAGTGTTCGCCGCCTACTCGGCATCGATCGGACGCTGCTCGTGAGGCGGGGCCCATTGAAACCTTTTATCCAGGACGGGCATTAAGATCTGGCCGAACAATATACCCAGCGAATGAAGCGGTTCGGGCGTGACGACAGTTTTGTAATACGCTGCGGCCCTTCTCGCGCTGCAAATGATGAGAGGAATCGTAACGCCTAAGTGAAGGTAGATCGTGCCATGATGCGCATAAATCTACTGGCCTAATCGGCCCGAAGCTGATGAGGTTGTCTAATCGCCGTGGGGACGTCAAGTATCTTCGTTCTTGGAGATGCGTTTGCCGGGTACACGGTTGTCTTCGCGGTCGACATCGGTCGCCGCATGATGGAGCTTCGCGGGAGGAGCCTTCAATGTGGACGACGCACTTTGCTGAGTCAGCGGTGCAACCCCATCAGCGGAATGGCTCGGCCCCACGTCCCGGCAGGGACGTCTCAGGCGCTCAGATCCTGAACGCTATCCGCAAATTTCATGTTGTTGCTCCTGCGTTCCGATCAAAGAGCTCGCCAGTCTTGAGCATCGCATGCATCGTGACCGCCAGTTTGCGCGCTACGGCAACGGCCGCGCGTTTGAAGCCGATCCTCTCGCGGAGCTTGAGGCCCCATGTCCGCAGGGTGCTCTCGGTCGTGCTACGCGTCAGAATGACCGACGCTGCTTCGTAGAGAAGCCCTCGCAAATGGCGGTCACCGCGTCGGGATATATGGCCGTCATAATCGACTTCTCCGGATTGGTAGCGGCGCGTCGTCAGGCCGATCCAGGCGCCAACAGATCGGGACTTCTTGAAGTTGCCCGGATCTTCAATGGCAGTGGCGAAGGAGGTTGCGGTGATGGCGCCGATGCCAGGGATCGACATGAGTATGCGGCATGCCTGGCTCTGACGTGCATCTGCGACGAGCTGGCGCCCAAGCTCGGCGGCACGAATCCGTATCCCGCGCCAGGCTTCCAACATCGGCAGCACGATAAGAGCAAGTTCCTTGTGATCGATAAGAAGGCCCCGAACGTTCTTCTCGAATGTGGTTCCCTTACCTGCAGGAACGAGCAACCCGAATGTCTTCATGAGCCCCCGGATCTGGTTTGAAAGCTCGGTGGTGATTCGGACCAGCCGGGTGCGAGCCGACACGAGCGTCCGGGTCAACATGCTGTCGAAACCTTTCACGCGCACCTCGCGAAAGAACCCGACTTCTGCAAGCTGCGCCAAACCATCGGCATCATTCGCATCCGTCTTATTCGCCGCCATATCG
The DNA here is from genome assembly GCF_014189455.1 of Mesorhizobium huakuii. NCBI lineage: Bacteria > Pseudomonadati > Pseudomonadota > Alphaproteobacteria > Hyphomicrobiales > Phyllobacteriaceae > Mesorhizobium > Mesorhizobium huakuii. The sequence goes on along the minus strand of NZ_CP050298.1, from coordinate 95,987 downwards.
AGCGCAGCTTTGGCGTGACGGGCATCGATGCAGATTGCCGGTAATCCCTTGGCGCGTAGCGCATGATAGAACCATACGGAGAGAGGCCCCGTTTCGAACACCACTCGTTTTACAGCTGGCGCCCGCTTACGGACAAGCTCGGCAATGATGTTGGGATCAGATGCGCACTTCCCGCGCCAGATCCGTTCGCCTTCACGGCGGATCGAAACTGCCGTCTCTTTCATCGACACATCGAGACCGATATATTCTTCCATGGCTGTTCTCCATTCGATGTTTGGGCCCGGCGTCAGCCGTGAGCCCGTATTTCCATCCTATCGGGGAACAGCCACCCTCCAAGACTACGATTGATTTCTAGGGCAACTCGCTCCCGCGATTACCCCATGTGGAAGGCCCTTCCCGAACGGCATCAAAAGTGCCCAACGTGGTCGTGAAACGCCACAAAGCAGAAGGACCGCTCCATGAAGAATATTACCACAGTCGGGCTTGATTTGGCCAAATCCGTTTTTCAGGTTCATGGGATATGAAGATGGAGCCGTGATCGTGCGTCGTGCTCTGCGCCGCTCGCAGTGGATGTGTTGCAACGTTTTTGTTACTCGCGAGTGGCAAGGAGCCTTCGATCATTTCGGAGGTTGCAATGTTCAAAGGCGGCCAGTTCGACCAATCCGTGATCCTGCTGTGCGTGCGCTGGTACCTGGCGTACAATCTGAGCCTGCATGATCTTGAGGAGGTGATGGCCGAGCGCGGGCATTACGGTCGATCACACGACCATCCACCGCTGGACGGTTCGTTTCTCGCCCTTGTTGCTCGAGCGTTTCAACCGGCGCAAGCGTAGCGTGACCGGCAAATGGCATGTCGACGAGACCTACATCAAGGTCCGCGGCCAGTGGATGTATCTCTATCGCGCCATCGACACTGTCGGTGACACAGTCGAGTTTTGGTTCAGCGAGCAGCGCGACCTGCCCTTCCGGGCAGCGGGTGTGTCGCCGCCAGGACGACGATGGCTCCGCCACAACCGTTGGTAGCAGCGCTTCATGGCTACTGCGGACGACAGTGTCGGGTTTACGATGATGTCGGAGATGGGGCAGCTCGCCACGTTGGAATTGAAGGTTTTATTCCTTTGGCATGATTAGTGCAGCAGATGATCCGCAAACGTTGCACGCAACCGATACAATGAGATGAGAGGTGAGCGTCATCCGGATTCTTTGCGTTAACGGTCCCTCAGTCTTCACGGGGTGGGCAGCCGCGCGGGCGCTGGCGCACGCCGGCCATCCCGGTAGTCATCGAGCCAGTCTGCGTAGAACAGGAAGCAGGATGAAAGCGAGATCAGCATGAACTCGAATTTGAAATGTTTGGCCCAAGCAACTGCCATCGCCTTGCTCTGGAAGGTCAGCGCTACGTCGGCGCACGAAGGTATGTGGATGCCGGGCCAGATTACGGAAGTGGGCGCGGCCATGCGCGCGGATGGGCTCCAGCTCGATCCCGCCCAGCTGCGCCGTCTGGACACTGGCAGGGGCTGTCACGTTGTCTAAAGGGCGGCGAGTGTAACGCGGTGAGATGCCGTTCAGGCAGTGATGCCGGCAGCGGCTTTCCATTCGGCGATGGCTTGAAGGCGATGATTGCGGATTTGGGAGGCAGAGCAGTTTGTGCAGGCTGGAACGAAGAGATTGCGGAGGGCGGAGAAGACCGACACAAAGTGCTGCAATGAGCCAATCGACCGGAAGCCCTGCCGCATCCGCTCCCGTTTGCGAAACGGCACATGAGAATTCTCCGCCCGGTTGTTAAGGCCTTTGTGCGAACGATGCTCGACATTCGCCATGACTTGGCGTTTCGCCGCGCCGTAGGAGCGCAGCCTGTCCGTGACCATCCGCTTCGGAGTGCTCCCCTGCTTCTTCAACAACCGGGTCAGCAAGCGCCGGGCAGCCTTGGTGTTGCGGCGGGTCTGGACGATCTCATCGAGCACGTAGCCGTCCTGGTCGACAGCGCGCCACAACCAGCGTCGCCTGCCATTGATGCTTACCGCGACCTCATCAAGAGGCCAAATGTCATCCTTCGACGGCGGCTTCCGGCGGATGCGACGGGCATAGTCGGGTCCATATCTGCGGCCCCAGCGGCGGATCGTCTCATACGAAACCACGATCCCACGCTCCAGCAGCATCTCCTCGACATGGCCCAGGCTCAAGGGAAATCGGTAATAGAGCCAAACGGCGTGCGCAATGATCTCGGTCGGAAAGCGATGGTTGTTGTAGCGGGCGGCAGCTCGCTTCAGACATGCCCGGTGCCTATCGTCAATCCGTTAACGCTGAAACAACGTGACAGCGCCCGGCGGAATCAACGACGGCGCCACCACGTCGCACCGATGGCCGAGGCGCGTGAGTTGGCGATGAACGCCATAGCCGCACGGGCCGGCCTCATAGCAAACGCCAGCGGCTTGCCGGACCGTCCGAGACGGTCGCACAGCTTGCTGATGGTATCAGCATCATTGGCAATCTCGCCGAGATAGTCCACCGCGCCGGAGCGTCTGCTCTCCGCCACCGAGATCCGTTCCTTGTGAATATCAAACCGACAAATCTGATATGGTCCATATGGCCCGTCTCCCATGCATGAGGCTCTGCGCCGGCCAGCCGGCTTAACCCTCGTACCGTTGCATATCGGATGACGGGCCGCCCTCAGGCCAGCAATCATAGGGACTAGGATGCGAGCATTGCCAGACCCCCAGTAGATTCCCCAGTAGATTGAACATTGGCGCTTGTTAAAATCATGGCCGTGGGGTCGCATCGGAGCCGTCACCATTGAGGGAATGCAAGGGCATGACCAAGCCTAAAACAATAATGACCGCGACGACCGGATAGCCATTCGGTCAAACCGGCAAGCCGGCGACCGAATTCCGCTCTATTGCAGAGATGGGTCGAACAGGTCCGAACAACTCCATGTCCGGCCGATGACGAGCACTGGAAATCCACAGAAGGCAGCTTAATCGACCCGCATGCATCGCAGGCAACAAACCATCGCCAACCAGAGGGATCAGAAAATGTCCAAGACCGCAGACAAGCCGAGCGAAACCGTCGAATTCCGGGCCTTCGACCCTGGCAAGGCCACCGATCAGTTCCGCGTTGTCGCCGAAAAGGGGGTCGAGCAGTCAAAGGAAGTGCTTGCCAAATTCCAGTCGAGCGCTGAAGATACCCAGAAGGCGCTTCAGTCGACCTTCGAAACTGCCAAATCGGTCGGCAATGAACTGTCACTGAAGATGCTTGCCGCGCTGCGCGCCAATGCCGAAGCCGACTTTTCACATCTTGAAACTCTGGTCGGCGCGAAGTCGCTGTCCGAGGTAATCGAGCTGCAGACGACCTTCCTACGCAAGCGCGTCGAAATGAGTGTCGCGCAAGCCAAGGACATCCAGGCGCTCACCACCAAGGCGGTCACCGACGTTTCCAAACCAGTAAAGGACGCCTTCGAGAATACGCTCAGGGATCTCAAGGTCGCCTGATCGTTCAAGCGACCGAATACCCCGCGTGTCAGCACGGCCCGCTGACACGGGGACCGCAGTGACCGCACCGTTCCCATGACGGCGACGTTCCGCCTGGAATGCGATGCGACCTGCTTCGTCAGGCGGGGCGTGCAATGCAAAATGAGCATACGCACATCAGAGAGATCGTCGACCAGAAGGATAACGAAATGGCCAAGACCGAAGATCAAGACATCGAAACAGTCCACTTCCCGGCATTAGACCCTGCCAAAGCCGCCGATCAGCTGCGTGTAGTCGCCGAAAAGGTGGGCGAGCTGTCGACAGGAGCTCTCGTCAAATTCGCGTCGGGTGCTGAAGACGCCCAGAAAATGCTCAAGTCCATCTTCGAAAACACAAAAGCGGTCAGTAACGAGCTGTCGTTGAAGACGATGGGTGCATTGCGGGCCAACGCCGAGGCAGACCTCTCTCATCTACAGGCGTTGGTTGGCGCGAAGTTGCCGTCGCAAGTTATCGCGCTGCAGTCGAACTTCTTGCGCAAGCGGGTCGAAATGTGTGTGGAGCAGGCCAAGGAATTCCAGGCACTCAGCACCAAGGGGGTGGCCGACGTCACCAAACCGATCAAGGACGCCTTGGAGAAGGCGCTGACCGACGTAAAGGCGGCCTGACCGTCCCGGCTTGCCGCGGTGGAAAAGCACCCGCAGGTGTGGGATGCAGCCCTCCGGCACCTAACGACGGCAATTGCCACCGCAACCAACCTGCTCAATCCGGACCTGATCGTCTTTGGCGGCCACCTGGCCGAGGCCCCGGAAAGCTTCATCGACCACATCCGGGCCGGCGTCCTGCCGCCGATGCGCGATGTGCTTCGGATCGAGCGGTCTAGCCTTGGCCCCGGCGCCGGCGCCATCGGTGCTTCCGCAGCGGCGCTCGACCAGTTCTTCTATTCGGGGATGTCGCGATGAGCGAGGCGGCGAAAGCGACGCGCGCCAGTGGCGGGCCGCAGGAGGGCCACGGCACCGACTATGCCGGCCTTGCGCTCAATCTTTGCGGGCTCGTCGCCGGCATCGCCATCTGGTGTGCGCTGACGGCGGGAGGCGCAGTGGGCCTGCCGCCGCCGCCACAGGTCGCGGCAAGGTTTGCTGATGTCATCGCCAGCGGGCAGCTCGCCACCGACATCCTATCCAGCCTGGCGCGGGTACTGACTGGCTTCCTGCTCGGCGTGATCCTGGCGATCCCGGTCGGCTTCGTCATGGGCTGGTACAAGGTCGCGCGTCCGCTCATCGAGCCCTACCTGCAGTCTTCCGCATGATCCCGCCGCTAGCCATCATTCCGCTGGCGATCAGCGCCCGGGACATGACGATCTTCCTGCTCGTCATCATTCCCGCCTCGACGCCGTTCATCCTGGTCGGCATGCGCATCGGGCTCGGATCGGCCTGGGCGACGCTGGTCGCGGCCGAGCTGATCGCCGCGCAGACCGGCCTCGGTTTCCGCATGCAGCAGGCACAGCTCTACTACGACCTGCCGGCCATCTTCGTCAGCCTGATCACTATCGGCATCCTCGGCCTTGCCATGGACCGCATCCTGCAGGTGATCGAGCGCCGGCTGACCGTCTGGCAGGAGCGGGTGTGATGCCGCCCAAGATGGTCTTCGACAACGTCACGCGCCGGTTCGACCTCAAGGACAATGCCTTCGTCGCGCTCGATTAATCAGAAGGAATGACGACGATGCTCTCAAGACGACAGATGCTTGGCGCTAGCGCCCTTTTGGTCGGGTCGGCCGCGTGGACCAAGACATCGGCGCAGGGGTTGCCTGACGCGCCGATCATGGAATCCCCCGACATGCAGCCGCCGCTCTTTCCAAAAGGCGGCCCCGACTACCAGCCGGTGGTGACGCTCAACGGCTGGACCCTGCCACATCGCATAAACAACGGCGTGAAGGAATTCCACCTCGTCGCCGAACCCGTCGAGCGCGAGATGGCGCCGGGCATGACCGGCTACTTATGGGGCTACAACGGGCAGTCCCCCGGTCCGACAATCGAGGCCCTGGAAGGCGACCGCGTCCGGATCTTCGTCACCAACAAGCTGCCGGAGCACACCACTATCCACTGGCACGGCATGATCCTGCCGTCGGGTATGGACGGCGTGGGTGGGCTGACGCAGCCCCAAATCCCGCCTGGGAAGACCTCCGTCTACGAGTTCGACCTGGTTAAGAGCGGGACGTTCATGTACCACCCGCATTCTGACGAGATGGTCCAGATGGCCATGGGCATGATGGGCTTCTTCGTCATCCACCCGAAGGACCGAAGGAAAATCCGCCTGAGATGGCAGTCAGACGCGCGCCGTCTGGTGCATCGTGACGAGCCCGGCGCTTATTACGAGGCACAGCGTTTGGCCGCTCGGGCACGGGCTTCAGGGCAAGCCGGCGAATTCGTCCATTGGGCCAAGGTGGCGGCCGAAATAGCGAGGATCTCGCCTCGTTCGCATATGGATATCGCAGTGGTCCAGGCGATCGTCGACGATGAGACGCGACGCGGAGAGGCTTCTCGCAGCCATAACGATTGAACTGGCGGCCGCGCCGAGATCGCTTCGGCACGGCACGGAAGCCGTCCTTTCAACCTGAGGCGCTGGACGGGACCGGATGTACCCCGCTCTTCATGGATGGCTTTCCTGGTCCTCCGCCCGACCTTTCCGATCAACCCGCATATGTGGAACGGGCGCTGTCACGTTGTTTCAGCGTTGACGGATTGACGATAGGCACCGGGCATGTCTGAGGCTGCCGCCCGCTACAAGAACCATCGCTTTCCGACCGAGATCATTGCTCACGAGCGTTGGTGCATGGATCCTTTGTCAACGGTTTGGCGATAGGCAGGCAGGATCGAAATCAGCTTGATGCGAGAGCCATGCCGTACAAACACAACGCAGATCGTCGTCATCACGTCGGAAAGATGAAATTCAGGGTGACGAATTGGCGTGACTACGAAGCAGGTCTGCGCCGGAGACGGCCGGTCATGCAATCGGGCTCAAACCTTGGATGCCGAAACAGTCCTGGAGTTCTGCTCATGCGTTGCTAAATTTAACCCTTGACCCCAAGAAGCCCATGTGAGGCCAGGTACGGGGTGACGACAAGAACTGTGCGTGGCTGTACGACATTTGAGAACGTATAGCGAACAAGGCTTGTCGCAGGCATTACCGAGGCCTCCCGCGCCTTTCGTCTCGAGATGCCTCTGCGAGTTTTTTGCGCACTGAGAGCCGAACTGGTCGCCCGCCGGTGTGTGCTGCCGCTTCGCGCAGTTTGGCGCGAGGTGTCAACTTATGGGTATCGCCGGTGGCTTGCTCTGCCTCACCCCGATCTATCACAGGTGGTTTGACGATCTGGGGAATGCCAAGAGGCTGCTTCGATCCGACCCCCTCATGCGGCGTGGTCGGCAGAGGGTCACGCTTATGCTTGTCCGGCTTGGCTGCGAGTCGTGGCGACTTGATTTCGGCCCCTGTGTCTCGAACCTTTTGCGTCGTGTCAGATTTCCTGGCTCGCCGCTGCTCAGTGTTGGCCTTTGGCATCGCGCTCCGACCCTGTGCGATGGCTGTCGAAGGGCCTGGTACATCCAGTTCAATACCGAACAGGGCGGCCATATCGTCGTCGGCGAGGACACGCTCGTTTGTTGTTGCCTCGGTCATTGACGGATCGACGCCGATGGCGATGAGTTCATTGCGATCGACGCCTCGCAGTGTGAAAAGTGCATCCGGATTGGCATCGAACCTTGCCCCGATGCCATAAGCCACGGCCGCGACATGCTTGCACATCTCGGCCCAATCTGGGCAAGTGCAAGCCAATTTGATTTCCTGGGGGCCAGGGAACAGGCCATCGCCCTCCCGGCAAACGCGTTCCATCACCTTTTTCGCCAATTTGCCTTGCAACAGTTCGACGATCGAGCCAATCGAGCCGGTGCAATCGGCGCAAATCGCACTCCAGCGCGGCGGGGTGGCCGGGGCAATGTCAATGCGCACCTTGTAAATCTGCGAACCGCTGACCAGAGCCTCAACGCTGCCCTCGGCGATGGAAAGATCCACGACCGAACCGTTCCTGACATAGGTGCGCCCGCGGGGCAAACGATTGGAAAAATCGGAATAGCGCTCAAGGTTGTCGCACCAAGCTTTGCCCCAGAAACTTGCCGCAATGCGCCGACCCTCGATGACAACGGGCGAAACCGTCTGCCCTTTTTTCAACAGGAGCTTGACCTGCTTTGCCGCATCGGCACGCCGTTGTGCGACCGAAACGTAAGGCTTGTAACCCCAATAGCTCATACTGGCTCCATCATCGCGCTGGAGAGATCAAGCCGAACAAGATTAAGCAGTTCACGGTTCCCCATTTTGGTGAGGTTGACCTCACCACCACCGCCCAGCAACTGCGTGGCCATATGCTGCTTCGCTTCGATCATCTCATCGATCCGCTCTTCTATGGTGCCACGGCAGACGAACTTATGCACCAGTACGTTGCGCTTCTGCCCAATCCGAAAAGCGCGATCAGTTGCCTGATTCTCGACCGCAGGATTCCACCAACGATCAAAGTGTACAACATGCGAGGCCGCTGTCAGCGTCAAACCCGATCCGCCAGCCTTGAGCGACAGGACGAAAAACGGAATATGCTCGTCCTCCTGAAACCGGGCCACCAGATCCTTGCGCTTGGCCACCGCCGTCGCACCACTGAGCGCCAGGCCCGGTCGGCCAAACACCCCGGTCAACAGCATGGACAACGGCTCGATAATCTCGGTAAACTGGGTGAACACCAGCATCTTTTCCTGACGGCTCGCAACGGTCGTCGCGATGTCAGCAAGCCGCTCGAATTTACCGCTGTCGCCATGTGCCCAATCTGAGCCCCCTCCATGGGCAGTATGGTTGCAGATTTGCTTGAGCCGCATCAGCGTCGAAAGAACCAGACCGCGCCTGCTCATATCGTCGCCGGATTCCTCAAGCAGGCGCTCGAAATTGTCGACCGTGTTCTGATAGAGCGCCGCCTGTTTCCGGCTGAGCGAGCACCAGGCTTTCACCTCGGTCTTATCGGGGAGATCAGCGATGACGCGGCGGTCGGTTTTCATCCGCCGCAAGATATAGGGCGCGACGAGCCTGCGTAGGGGGCGTAGTTCGGTGGCTGCTGCGCCGCGAGTTGCTTGGCAAAGCCGCGAAAGGCACGCGCGGTCCCCAGCAAGCCAGGGTTGAGAAAGTCAAAAATCGACCACAGATCGCCCAGAGTGTTTTCAACCGGTGTGCCGGTGAGCGCAATTCGTCCCTCCGCGCGCAGGGCCTTGACGGCGCGCGTCTGCTTGGTTGCGACGTTCTTGATCGCCTGCGCCTCGTCGATAACCACCAGATGCCAATGCGTCTGCGCCAGCCAGCCCTGTCGCAACAACGAGGCATAGGAGGTAACCACCAGATCAGATTGGCTGAGAAACGTGTCCGGTGCCGACAGTTCATCGCGCGACACGAATGCGGGATGCGCGATGAACACCCGCAACGAGGGTGCAAAGCGATCGGCTTCTGCGGCCCAGTTGGCCAGCAGCGAGGCCGGGGCCACGATCAGGATCGGGGGCAAGCCAGGCGCGTTTGCGCGCATCGCCAGCGCGAGCGCCAGCACCTGCACTGTCTTCCCCAAGCCCATATCATCGGCAAGACAGGCGCCGAGCCCGAGGCGCGTGAGAAACGACAGCCACTGCACGCCCACTTGCTGGTATGGACGCAGGTTCGCCCGCAACGCATCGCCCGGCAAGGCGTTGTCCAGCGTTTCCGGGTTTCGGCAAGCGGCAAGCGCCTCTGCGAACCACGGCCCTGCCCGCACCTGCCCCCATTGCGCAGCGAACGCGGCAGCATCGTCGCGTTCGTCGCCAATCCCGGCGCCGGCAAGCAGTCGCATCGCCTGTCCGAACGATATGCCTTCCTCGTTGGCGAGCCGTTCGATTTCCCCGTAGCGATCCAGGGCGGCCGCCAACCGGTCGCGATCGAGTTCGATCCATTTGCCGCGCAACAGCGCCAGTCCGTCCGCTGCTGACAGAAGCTGTTCGATTTCCGCAGCGCTCAACGCCTCGCCATCGAGCACGACCTCGATCGAGAAATCCATCAGTTGCTCGGTCCCCACTCTTGAAGGCTCGCTGGCGCCGACAACTGCCTCGACCATCGGGCGGGCAGGGCGCTGGTTCGGCCACGATGCCGGCATCCGCACGATGATCCCCGCTTGCTCCAGCGCGGTCAAATCCGACAGCATCTGCATCGCCTCGCCAGGCGTCCAGCGCAGGGGATGGAAGATCTCGCCCGAATCGACGATGGCCTTGAGCCACCCGCAGCGTTCGCTTGCCCGACTGACCGGTTCCAGCAGCTTCAGCAGTTGGCCTTTGGCGCCAGTTCCGGCAAATTCGCGCAGCGCGCCGCCAAGGGGTGCGTGGCGCAATGCGTTTTGCGCACCGAGGCCCGGCACATACGTTGCGAGAAACGCAAACGGCCGCTCGGCATCCTTGCGGTTTTCGGCGAGATTGAAATGCACGCGTCCAACATGCCGCCAGCGACTGTCGTGACGCTCGAGATAGGCCGAGAGGTCAAGCCCGCTGGCTGCCAGATCGGCTTCAAGGGCAGCCCTGAGCGATGCCCATAGGTCAGCAAGCACTGTGGCATCAAGATATTCGCCACCACGCATCGGTGGCGCTTCATCGACAAGGCCGTTGAGGTCGTCGGTGCCAGGGCAAACCACTCCACCAGTTTCCGCATGGCAGCGCGCCGCGATGAAGCGGCAGGCAAAGTTTTGCCAGAACGCGAAGTCAGGTGACAAAGGCGTATCGGTGACAAGGCCCAACGTGAGAAGCCCGAAGCCCGCCCCGTGATGAAAGGCATCCTTGATGTGCGCCGCGACAGTAGCATCGAGAACGAATCCCTCGTCTGCTTCTTCCAAACGCAACGCGCCATGCGGAGAGAGCGCCGAGACAAGACCCGTTTGCGCTGGATCGGTGGGCTCATTTGCCCCGGTTTCTTCTCCCCGTTGAATGCCATGGCCATATTCGCTCGTGTGCACCCCCTGCGAAAAGGCTGGCCTTGGTCCGGCTTGAATTTTGGGCGTTCTGCTCACGCCGCCTCCACGATTTTCTCTTTGGTGGCATGACGGAGCGGACGGAATGTGCCCTCGGGGCGGCCTTCCCCATTCCAATCATAGATGCCGGTAAGGTTGATGTGCTCCCATATCTGCGGGGAGATGTGGCGGATGATTTCATCCGGCAGATCGTGCCCTTCTGCCCGCAGGCTTTCAACGACTTGCGAGAGGTAGACCGTGTTCCACAAGATGATAGCGCTGACCACGGCGTTGGTGCGCGGATATGAAATCGAACGCATTTCGATCATTAATGTAGTTGGTTATGCCTGCGTGACTTGACGCCGGATAGACTCCGGGCGTGCCCATGCCAGCATGCGGTTGAGAACGATGCAACCGATGGCAACCTCGGTCTGTTGAGCCGGAAGAGAGCGTGCTCGCAGGCGCCGTCCGATCAGCCCCTTGTATCGTCCGATGGCTGTTTCGCTCAGCGCCCGCTTGCCGTAGCCGGTGGCTGCCTGCCATTTCAGCCGACCGTCGCTTGCGATTGCGGCAATGTGCTTGTCCCTTTGACCAGGCGGTCCGGCATCACCGCTTTCCACCGCCGTGGAACGCGGTGGAATGACGATGTTCGCGGTTGCGCTGTGCTGCAGGATAGACCGATAGGTTGGCTTGCCGTCATAGGCTCCGTCGGCTGTGAACTGGTCGATCTCGCCGTCGATCTGATCGAGCAGCGGTGCCACCTGGGAAGGATCATCCGTGTCCTGATCTGTCAGCCTTTGGGCAATGATCGCGCCACTTTTGGCATCCACTGCCAGATGCAGCTTGCGCCAGTTGCGACGTGATCTGGCGCCATGTTTCTGCTCCAGCCATTGCCCGGCGCCGTAGACTTTCAATCCCGTGCTATCGACAAGCACATGCAGCGGGCCGTCCGGCAGCGGCGGGTTTCGTCGGGCTGATGGCTCCCACTTCTGTGCCCGACGGCTCAGCGTCGTATGATCTGGAACTGGGACTTTCAGCCCCATGAGATCCAGCAGCGAGTGGAGCAATCCCTCGGTCTGGCGCAGCCGCATTGCGAAGACGCAACCCAGCGTCAGCGCTGTCTCAATGGCGAGATCGGAATACCGGGCTTGGCCGCCGCGGGTCTTGCGTCGCGGAGCGCGCCATCCCGCCAGTGCCTCCGGCGTTACCCATAAGGTCAGGCTACCACGCCGGCGCAGACCTGCTTCGTAGTCACGCCAATTCGTCACCCTGAATGTCATCTTTCCGACGTGATGACGACGATCTGCGTTGTGTTTGTACGGCATGGCTCTCGCATCAAGCTGATTTCGATCCTGCCTGCCTATCGCCAAACCGTTGACAAAGGATCCATGCACCAACGCTCAGCCACGGCATAGTCTGCCGCTTCAAAGAGCGCCATCCGCTTAAGTCCGGATCCATTGCAGCAAAACCCTGTCATTTACCAACGTTTTCTATCCGCTCAGGAGCGCGGCGCCGGCCGCACTCCCATTTCCTTGAGCAACCGGCCCGCGCCGTCGATCTTGTCCATGGTCCAGATCATGAAGCGACTGTCGACATGGATGCTGCGATTGCGGTCCGCGTCGGGGGCCCAGTCCGAGATCACGCCCTCGAGCGTGCCGTCGAACACGAGACCCACGAACTCGCCACGCCCGTTCAGCGTCGCCGAGCCACTGTTGCCGTTGGTGATGTCAACCGTGGACATGAAGTCGACCGGCAACGTGCCCAGCGCCGGCGCGACATATGGGCCATAGTCCTTGGCCCGAATCGCGGCAACCACGGCATCCGGCGCATCGAACTCGCCCCTGCCAGTGTGCTTGGCCAGAAGTCCCTCGGCCGTGGTGAAGGGCGTCCAGATCTGCCCATCGCGCGTTCGCCCTGCCACCTTGCCCCAAGTGATGCGCAGCGATCCATTCGCGTCGGGATACACTGGCTGGCCGATTGCCTGCCGATAGACACGCAGACCCTGCATATAGGTCGCGCGGGGCGCCTGCGTACGGCCGGCGCGGTCCTTCTTCGCGACCTCCGCAGCTATGTCGCCGGGATAGAGCGCGACCGCCAGCTTGATGAAAGGATCATCCGACGCCTCGAAGGCAGTAGCCGGCTTACCGAGCCAGCCGAGCCGCGTGGCCGTGTCGGCGAGTTTGGTGTCCGCATAGAGTCGGTCAAGGCCGATTTGGTCCAGAGCGGTCTCGAACGCAGTATCGCGATCCTTTGCGTCCAGCCGACGATATTCATCGAGCGCGGCCTCGAAGAGCTTGCGATCGATGTCGGGCAGATAACGGAGTTCTATCTGCGTCAGTTGATCGACGGTCTCGTTACGGTCACGATCCTGAAAGCCGCTTTCACGGTCTTCATCGGGCTTCTCGTGCTCCTTCGCCCAGCGATAGAGAGTGCGCGCGGATGAGAGGATTTGCGCGCGGTCCAGCAGCGCCTGCCGCAGCCCCTTGAGTGAGGCCCGGCTATTCTCGGCCACCATGGCGTCCAGTTCGCGGATTGCTGTGTCATAGCGCGCCTGCCGCGCGGGATCGTCAGCGACCCAGTCGCGATAAGCTTTCTCCTCGTTGGCCTTGCGAGCATCGAGCCCAATCGCATCGGCGCCGGCGAGATCGCCCGCTAGTTTCTTCTCGTAGTTTTCCGCGCCTTGCAGGATGGCGGCGTAGCGGATCTGCGCGTCACGATTGCCTGCCGTGGCTCGCTTGATCTGGGCGGCATAGTCCGACAACAAACGCTGCAGCAGCGGTTCGTAGTCCGCGAAGTTGAACTGGACTTCGCCAGCGGTGCGCAACCGATTGGTCGTCCCCGGAAAGCCGGCGACCATCACGAAATCGCCTTCTTGAACACCTTCATGGGCGATGCGCAGCCAGCTCTTCGGCCGGTAGGGCACATTGTCGCGCGCATAAGGCCGGGAGGAACCATCAGGAGCGACATAGGCGCGATAAAAGCCGAAGTCGCCTGTGTGGCGCGGCCACATCCAATTGTCCGTTTCGCCGCCGAAGTTACCGATGCCGAGCGCGGGCGCATAGGCGAGGCGCACGTCCTGAATTTCGAGCTTCTGCTCGAGATAGTAGGAGTCGCCGCCATAATAGCCCTCCACGTCGCAGCGGCGATTGGGCTGTGCTTCACATGCAGCGATGAGCGCCTTGCGGTTCGTGTCGAGCCGCTCATAGCGGGCAAAGCCGTTCAGCTTGTCCGAAACGCCCTTGAGCATGTCGGCGGTCACATCCCGCATATCCTCGATCACATAGATGCGGCTGCCAGGCGCCGCGGGCAATTCTTCACCCAGGCTCTTCGCCAGAAAGCCGTTTGTGAGATAGTCCTGTCCCTCCTTGCTGTTGTACTGGATAGATCCGAACACGCAGTGATGATTGGTTGCGACCAGCCCTTGTGGACTGACGAAGGAGGCGGAGCATCCGCCCAGTGATACGATCGCGTTGAGCGGGCCAGTGTCCAGACGGCGCAACAGGGCGGGATCGATCTGGAGCCCATCCGCGCGCATGGCCGCGCCCACGTCCGCAATCTGGCCCGGCATCCACATACCTTCGTGCGCCGACGTAGCGCTGACCTTCCAGAGCAAGGCGATGGCAGTTGCTTGGGCCAAACATTTCAAATTCGAGTTCATGCTGATCTCGCTCTCATCCTGCTTACTGTTCTACGCAGACCGGATCGATGACTATCGGGATGGTCGGCGTCCGCCCGCGCGGCTGGCACTCCGTCACGACTGAGTGGACCGTTGACGCTCACCTCTCATCGTATCGGTGGCGTGCATGCTTGCGGATCATCCGCAGCACCAACCGTGCCAAAGGAATAAAACCTTCAATTACAACGTGGTGAGCCGCCCCATCTGTGTCCGATCTCCCGCATCGTCGTAAACCCGACAGAATTAAATGGAAAACGACACCTGCGTAACGCCGCCATGCAAATCTGGAACAAATCGCGTGTGTCGCCGCGGCACGACAGCCGTCCCCGCCAGCTATCGCTGCATCAAGCCGCTGATAATTTTACAGTGCCCGCACTCCTCCTCGTGCGCCAACGGTCAGTCTGGTGTCGCGAATTGAGGCGCGCTAAAGCCGTCCGGCTCAGCCGATCATGGCGCTTCGGTTGCCGGGTTCGAGGTCGTGGCCTCTGCCGCTGCGCGATTCTAGCATTTGCGCCTTGGAGAGCTCTGCTTCAGCCTCGGCGAGAGATGGCTCGGCTGCGGTTCTCTGCCGCAGAAGGTCCGATTGCGAACTCTTGAGGTTGTCACGACGCAGGCGGGCGGCCTTGGCGAACGTCGGGTAAGCGAAATGATTGATATCGGAGATGCCAGCCTTCGTTTCCTCGGCGTTGATCTGGAAGTCCAGTTCTCGCGCCATGCGTTCGAAATCGGCAATCATCATGTCTAGCTGCTGCAGCTGTCGCCGCTTCTCATTCACCTGAAATTGCTTAAGTCGGACCAGATTACCTCGTGGCTTCATGACTCGGTACTCCCGTACACATTTCGTCCGATCAAACCGCTCTCCTCCCAGCCCCTTAACGTTAGGCCTACAGCGACTCTCACGGTTTCCGCTGCGACAGGAAACATATTGTCCAAAATCCTTGGCCGATGGCTATGAGTTCAATGGCATCGACAAGCATGCGGGCGAGGGACTTAAGGGGCGGTAAAAAAGGTGAAATAGGGCGATGTCACGCTGTCTGCATATGAACCCGTTGAGACCTGGCGGCCGCTGATGTCAGCAGACCATGGCCACGGCTTTCCATTTCGCCATGGGCCGCGTCTCTCTGCAGCGCGATCAAACCGGCATAGGTGTCCACAAAATTCCGAAGCGGGGATTCGTTCTCGGGGACTTTGCGACAGCCGTTTGTGCGCTCTTCCAGGAGCTTGCGACAAAACCGGCATCAGTGCCTCAATCGGTTTTGCACCAGTTCCCGGGCGCCATCCACCACATAGACGCCGCAATCATAGCTGTTGCGCTGCTGCGCCATGCCGGGTTGCTCCACGCGGCCTTCGTGAGATGCGTACGAAGCAACAGCGGTTAGCAGGTATTCAGTGCCCACTCGCTTTTAACAACGCTAGACTAGCACTACTTTGGCAGATTTTTAGTTCTGGGAGCGTTTTGAGGGGATGTCACATTAACTCAGTAAAGAGTTCGCCCTGAAAAACTCTTGGATCCCTTGCGTTGCAGGGATTCCCATCGGGTGTGAAGTATTGGAGAATGCCGGAAACCACCTTCGATCCCGTCGTTTCCCGGTGTTTTTGCAATGCTTCCAGCCCGTCCGTCGTCCGGTAAGAATGATTTGTTCCGCGAGCGCCTCGATGCCATCATCAATCCGCGCCATCCGCTGGTCCGGTTGTCGGCATTGATGCCGTGGTCGCGCTTTGACGAAGCGTTTGGCGGGTTTTATCGCCCGGTCGGCAGGCCGGCCAAGCCGACGCGGCTGATGGTCGGTCTGCATTACCTCAAGCACGTCCACGACCTGTCCGACGAAGAAGTGGTGGAGCGTTGGGTTGAGAACCCGTACTGGCAATTGTTCTGCGGCTTCGAGTTCTTCCAGCACGAGCCGCCGATCGATGCCAGCACGATGACGCGCTGGCGCAAGCGGATCGGGTCCGAGGGGCTGGAGGAAATGCTGAAGGCAAACGTCGACGTCGCACTCGATACGGGGACTGCGAAGCCCGGTTCGCTGGAGCGGATCACCGTCGACACGACGGTGCAGCCGAAGGCGATCGCCCACCCCACCGACAGCCGGCTCTACCTCAAGGCAATCCAGATCCTGGTGCGTCAGGCCAAGCGGTGCGGCATCGAGCTCAGGCAGAGCCACACGCGGCTGGCCAAGGCAGCGGCAGTGCGGGCAGGTCGCTATGCGCATGCCCGGCAGTTCCGCCGGATGCGTCGCGAACTCAAGCGCCTTCGCACCTATCTCGGCCGGGTGTTCCGCGACGTCGGCCGCAAGATCGCCGGCAATGCCGGACTCGAGGCCAGATTTGCCCGGTTGCTCGGGCTCGTCGAGCGGCTCTTGGCGCAGAAGCCGAAGGACAGGAACAAGATCTACTCCCTGCACGCGCCCGAGGTGGTCTGCCTCTCGAAGGGCAAAGCCCGCAACCCTTACGAAGTCGGCTGCAAGGTCGGGATCGCGGCAACCAATCGCGAGGGCCTCGTGCTGGCGGCCAAGGCGTTCGAGGGTAATCCGTATGATGGCCACACGCTTGCAGCAACGGTCGATCAGGCGGTGGAGATCGGCGGCGTCGATCCGGACCGCATCTACGTCGACAAGGGCTATCGCGGCCACGACTATGCCGGCTCGGGATCGGTGATGATCGCCGGCCGCAAGCGTGGCCTGACGGCCACCATGCGTCGGGAACTGAAACGACGATCGGCCATCGAGGCCACCATCGGTCACATGAAGACCGACGGCCGACTGGACCGCAACTTCCTACTCGGCCATGATGGCGATGCGATCAATGCGCTGCTCGTCGCCGCAGGCCACAATCTGCGCCTGATCCTCACGGTTCTCGCTCTTTGGCTTGCCTGGTGCCTGCAAGCACTCCAGCCGAAAACGGCGAAATCGGATGCTTTCACCCGTCTTCACGCGTTCGGAATATCAACGCCTTAGCCGTTATTCAGGGCCGACCCATTAAATTACCGGGTAAAGGCGTCGCAAAACACAACAATGCCGGGATCGCTCTCCGCTACGGGAAAAGCATAAATGCGTCGAAATTGTAAAGGGCGCGCGCCACCATTTATCATAATATTAACACATCAAATTATTTGTACGATCATATACTGTGCTACAGTCCAGATGTCCTTTTGCACTTTTCAAACGGAAGATGCGTGTTGCATTGCCGCCTTAGTGGCACACGGTAGAGAAGATACCGGTTAGCGAACGAAAACTAGGTGCTGGCTTGCCCACGGCAAAAGGAGCCCTCGTGCAATGCAAAAAAGAGCATGCGCACCTCAGAGAGATCGTCGACCTGAAGGACAACGAAATGACCAAGACCGAAGATCACGACGTCGAAACCATCCACTTCCCGGCATTAGACCTTGCCAAAGCCGTCGACCAGATGCGTGTAGTCGCCGAAAAGGCGGGCGAGCTGTCGACAGGAGTTCTTGTCAGATTCGCGTCCAGTGCTGAGGACGCCCAGAAAATGCTCGAATCCATCTTCGAAAACACAAAAACGGTCGGTGCCGAACTGTCGCTGAAGACGATCGCTGCATTGCGGGCCAATGCCGAGGCAGACCTCTCGCATCTACAGGCGTTGGTTGGCGCCAAGTTGCCGTCCCAAGTTATCGCGCTGCAGTCGAGCTTCTGGCGCAAGCGGGTCGAAATGTATGTGGAGCAGGCCAAGGAATTCCAGGCCCTCAGTGTACCAAGGGAGTGGCCGCCGTCACCAAGCCGATCAAGGACGCCTTGGACAGGGCGCTGACCGACGCCAAGGCGGCATGATCGTCCCGGAAACCAGATGGGTGGTCCCCTTGGCATCGGTCGAGGGCTCTATCCGGAGCGCGGTATCTTCAGGACCGGACCACGCAACATACATCACGGCGCCGTAAAGTTAACCGACGGCTGATGAAGATGTGCGTACATGGGGCATGTCAGAAGTTGCTCGTGATCCGCTCTATCGTCGCCACCGCTTTCCCGCCGAGATCATTGCGCACGCGGTATGGCTCTACTTTCGCTTTCCGCTCAGCCTGCGCATGGTTGAGGACATGCTGGCGGCCCGCGGCATTATCGTCACGCATCAGACCATTCGAAGCTGGGCGGAGAAATTCGGACGGCATTTCGCCCGGGAGATCACGCGACGGTCAGCCAGCTGCCTGGGCGACAAATGGCATCTCGACGAATGTGTGGTGGCCATCAATGGCAAGAAGCAGTGGCTCTGGCGTGCCGTCGATCAGGACGGCTTCGTCCTCGAAGTGCTGGTGCAAAGCCGCCGAAATGCCAAGGCCGGCAAAGCGTCTGATGCGCAAGTTGCTGAAGGCTCAAGGGCAGACAGCACGGGTCATGAGCACCGACAAGCACCGGTCCTATGATGCCGCCAGGCGCGACCTCATGCCCGGTGTCGAACACCGGTCGCACAAAGGCCTCAATAATCGAGCGGAAAATTCGCACCAGCCGACCCGACAACGGGAAAGGACCGTGAAACGCTTCAAGTCGGCACGCCAGCTTCAGCGGTTCGTTTCCATCCGTGATCCGATTGCCAACCTGTTCCACCTTCCCCGCAATACGCTGTCATCGGCTCAACATCGAGACCTGCGTAACGCCGCCATGCAAATCTGGAACAAAATCGCGTGTGTCGCCGCAGCGTGACAGTCGTCCCGGCCAGCTATCGCTGCATCAATCCGCTGATAACTTTACTGTGCCTTCGAAAGTCATGGCTACGCTACAAAGGCTACTGCGGTTGCCGCTTCCCTAAACCCAGATCAATAAACGATCCGTGCACCATGTGTAGACGCCCGTTTGGCAAGAGGAATCTTTAGTTGGCATTGCGCGTTGTCGGGTGCTGACATGTGTCCGGCCTGTGATGCGGCTTTCACACATGCCGCGGGCCCTTATGGTGTTCGCAGGTCAGGTCCAAATCAACGCCGCGTGCTCTTGAGACACTTTGGTGCACACTGGTTTTCCTGATCCCGTCTCACGACCGTTGCGCCATACTTCCGATGACCTCTCTCGCTGCGACGTCCCCTCGGTTACGTTGGCTTTAGACCGCAGCAACCGGAGCTCTGTATATTCCTCCCTTGGCCATGATAGCCCAGATCATTCGCGCCATCTTGTTGGCAAGCGCCACCCTCACCAGCATCGGGGGTTTATGCGCCAGCATCTTGGCCAGCCACGTGCCTGGTGTTGCACCCTTGCGGGCGCGCCACACAAGCTCGCTATTGGCCCCTATGATCAGGAGCCGCCGCAGAGATCGATCCCCCATCTTCGTCGTGGAGCCGAGACGCTGTTTGCCGCCTGTCGAATGTTGTCGCGGCACAAGCCCAAGCCATGCGGCGAAGTCCCGCCCACGTTTGAAGGTTTCAGGCGATGGCGCCAGA
This sequence comes from Mesorhizobium huakuii, assembly GCF_014189455.1. Lineage (NCBI taxonomy): Bacteria > Pseudomonadati > Pseudomonadota > Alphaproteobacteria > Hyphomicrobiales > Phyllobacteriaceae > Mesorhizobium > Mesorhizobium huakuii. The sequence goes on along the minus strand of NZ_CP050298.1, from coordinate 76,430 downwards.
GCCACCAGTGCGGTGGCAATCAATGGGCCAATTCCGGGAACTGTCATCAACCGGCGTGCGGTCTCATCTTCACGAGCCCGGCGCACAATCTGTGCATCCAGCACGCGAATCTGATCATTCAGTTGGGACAAGCTTGCTGTCAGAAACCGCAGAGCAGTCCGCGCAGTTTCTGGAAGAGCCGTTTGCGGATCCTCAATCATCGCAATCAGTTTCGAAGCGAAGCTTAAACCCTGCGGCACGACTTCACCAAATTCCGCAAGGTGGCCGCGCAGCGCATTGATGGTCTGCGTGCGCTGCCGGATCAGCAGATCGCGGGTGCGCAACACCACTGCTGCGGCTTGTCTTTCTTCGCTCTTCACGGCAACAAAGCGCATCGTTGGTCGTTGCGCCGCCTCGCAGATCGCCTCAGCATCAGCCATGTCGTTCTTCTGCCGCTTCAAAAAGGGCTTCACGTAGGCCGGTGGGATCATACGGACTTCGTGTCCCAAATGCCCTATCTCACGCGCCCAGAAATGCGAGCTTCCGCAGGCTTCCATCGCAACCAGGCACCGTGGCAGGCCACCAAAGAATTTCAAAACCCGCCCGCGCCGCAATTGCTTGCGAAACACAACAGCACCTGTTTCGTCAGCCCCGTGGACCTGAAACACGTTCTTGGCTAAATCCAAACCGATCGTACGAACTTCGCTCATGATGCCCATCTCCAATGGTGGTTTAAACAACTCCACTTTGCCACACACTGCGGTCGTCGCGGGCGTCTACACCATCAACGCTATAAAGAAGGTGTCGTCGGTCTGGCGTTTGACGACCGTACTATCCGACACTGTTCTGTCGCCTTTGTTGGGTCCGCGACACAGGCCTATTTCGCTGAGCTCGTGTCTGGCCTCGGCTAATCCGCTGAAAGGCAATCACAACAATCACAATGTTTTTCTTCTGCTGGGTCGGCCGAATTGGCACGAGTTTTGAAACTCGTTCGTTGCGAGCCCGGAGCCGCCGACCGACCTTCATTTCGTGGATGACACCGCGATCGATGGAACGAAGAAAGAAAAGCAGAATGTCAAATCCGCATCAGATAAGCGTTGGTGCATGGATCCTTTGTCAACGGTTTGGCGATAGGCAGGCAGGATCGAAATCAGCTTGATTTGAGTGCCATGCCGTACAAACACCACGCAGATCGTCGTCATCACGTCGGAAAGATGAAATTCAGGGTGACGAATTGGCGTGACTACGAAGCAGGTCTGCGCCGGCGTGGTAGCCTGACCTTATGGGTAACGCCGGAGGCACTGGCGGGATGGCGCGCTCCGCGACGCAAGACCCGCGGCGGCCAAGCCCGGTATTCCGATCTCGCCATTGAGACAGCGCTGACGCTGGGTTGCGTCTTCGCAATGCGGCTGCGCCAGACCGAGGGATTGCTCCACTCGCTGCTGGATCTCATGGGGCTGAAAGTCCCAGTTCCAGATCATACGACGCTGAGCCGTCGGGCACAGAAGTGGGAGCCATCAGCCCGACGAAACCCGCCGCAGCCGGACGGCCCGCTGCATGGGCTTGTCGATAGCACGGGATTGAAAGTCTACGGCGCCGGGCAATGGCTGGAGCAGAAACATGGCGCCAGATCACGTCGCAACTGGCGCAAGCTGCATCTGGCAGTGGATGCCAAAAGTGGCGCGATCATTGCCCAAAGGCTGACAGATCAGGACACGGATGATCCTTCCCAGGTGGCACCGCTGCTCGATCAGATCGACGGCGAGATCGACCAGTTCACAGCCGACGGAGCCTATGACGGCAAGCCAACCTATCGGTCTATCCTGCAGCACAGCGCAACCGCGAACATCGTCATTCCACCGCGTTCCACGGCGGTGGAAAGCGGTGATGCCGGACCGCCTGGTCAAAGGGACAAGCACATTGCCGCAATCGCAAGCGACGGTCGGCTGAAATGGCAGGCAGCCTCCGGCTACGGCAAGCGGGCGCTGAGCGAAACAGCCATCGGACGATACAAGGGGCTGATCGGACGGCGCCTGCGAGCACGCTCTCTTCCGGCTCAACAGACCGAGGTTGCCATCGGGTGCATCGTTCTCAACCGCATGCTGGCATGGGCACGCCCGGAGTCTATCCGGCGTCAAGTCACGCAGGCATAACCAACTACATTAAAGATCGAAATGCGTTCGATTTCATATCCGCGCACCAACGCCGGCCAAACATGTCGGCGGCCATGTTCCGATTGGCCGCATCGGCGTACCGGATGACATTGCCGGCGCAACGCTCTATTTGCAGCCGGGCCGGCAGCTATGTTACTGGCGCCATCCTGCCGATCGATGGCGGGCAGTCGGTGCAGCATGGGCTGACGCTGTTCAAGGAATGATACGTCCGACCGGAACGCCGGCGGGTGAAGTGGAGGAACTTCAGCTTGGAACCGATCAGTCTCGATGTGCTTCTGGCCAGCGTCGGCAAGGAACTCGGCGTCTCCCCATGGCGGGCGGTTACTCAGCGCATGATCGACCGGTTCGCCGACGCCACCGACGACCACCAGTTCATTCATTGCGATCCGGAGCGCGCCATGCGCGAGACGCCGTTCGGTGGCACCATCGCCCACGGTTTCCTCTCGCTTTCGCTGTTGTCGGCGATGACCTTCGAGACCATGCCGCCGTTCGAAAACAGCAAAATGGGCGTCAACCACGGCTTCGATTCGCTGCGCTTCATGGCGCCAGTGAAGACCGGTGCGCGCATCCGCACCCGCTTCGTGCTGGCCGACGTCAAGGTCAGGCCGTCGGGCTGGGTGCAGACGGCGCATGACGTGACCATCGAGATCGAGGGCTCGAAGAAGCCGGCGCTGACCGCGCGCTGGCTGACGCTGACGCTGATCGAGCGCCAGCCAGAGACCGCATGAGCGACGCGAACGCGCTCGACACGTCGGCGCTTGCGCTCGACCAGGCAGCGCTTGCGCCCTACCTCGAGGCGGAAATCCCTGGTTTTTCCGGGCTTCGCTCCATCGAAAAATTCAAATCTGGACAGTCGAACCCGACCTATTTGCTAGCGGCAGCTAGCCCGGAAAATTCAGTGCGCCCCGATGGGGCGTATCACCAGTGGAGGAAGGTTCCACCCAGATAGTAGTCGATTGGTCTGGTAGCTGACGAGCGGCTCGGTCGGGCAACTGGCCGGGTCGAAGCCTCGTGACAAAGGCCGCCTTGGGCGGTTGAGCAATCCGATGGGCCGTAACGTGAGTGAAGCCTGAGCAGGCCTCGAAAGTGATGATGTGGATGCCGACCCGCCTGAATTTCGGGGAAGGCCGCGCGAACGGGGAAGCAATCGACATGTGCACCCGTTCGATCCGCCGGGGTAATGGGCACGGCACGTCGGAAGGGTGATACGGGTAACGGGGGAGACCCGCTCGGCATGAGGGTAGCGGCCTCAACGCAGCCGTCAGGGCGGCGGTGCCGGTGGGAGTCGGACAGGGTCATAATACCGCTGAAGCCGGGTAATGCCGGTGGAGGGAAGGGCCCTGACTTCTGGTGTGCTTTTGACGTTGGTGAGGAGGGGGTGATTGGCGATGAGCCTCGAAACACCCGAAAAGATCAGGAACCTTCAGAGGAAGCTGTACCGTAAGGCGAAGGCGGAGCCCGCTTTCCGCTTCTACGTGCTCTACGACAAGATCTGCCGTGAGGACATGCTGCGCCATGCCTATGCGCTGGCCCGCGCCAATGCGGGTTCGCCGGGCGTGGACAATGTGACCTTCGCGAAGATCGAGGCGGAAGGCGCGGAGAGGTGGCTGGCGGGCCTGCGCGAGGAACTTGTCTCGAAGACCTATCGGCCGCAGCCGGTGCGACGGGTGATGATCCCGAAGCCGGGGGGCGGCGAACGTCCGCTCGGCATCCCGACCATTCGGGACCGGGTGGTTCAGACCGCCGCGAAGCTGGTGCTGGAACCGATATTCGAGGCGGACTTCGAGGATGGTGCCTATGGCTATCGGCCCAGACGCAGTGGGACCGACGCAATCAAGGAAGTGCACCGGCTTGTCTGCCGGGGCCACACGGACGTGGTAGACGCCGATTTGTCGAAATACTTCGACACGATTCCGCATTCGGACCTCCTCAAATCGGTGGCCCGACGCATTGTCGACCGGCACGTGCTGCGGCTGATCAAGCTGTGGCTGAAAGCGCCGATCGAAGAGCGGGACGGTGACGGGAAACGGCACGTGAGCGGTGGTAAGAGCAGCACGCGCGGCACGCCGCAAGGTGGGGTCGCAAGCCCGCTGCTCTCGGTCATCTACATGAACCGGTTCCTGAAACATTGGCGGCTCACCGGACGCGGCGAGGCGTTCCGTGCGCATGTCATCTCCTATGCCGATGACTTCGTCATCCTCAGCCGCGGGCACGCGGTCGAGGCGCTGGCGTGGACGCGGACGGTGATGACGAAACTCGGGCTGACACTCAACGAGGCCAAGACCTCGGTGAAGGATGCCCGCACGGAGCCTTTCGACTTCCTTGGCTATACGTTCGGACCTCACCGCTACCGGAAAGACGGCCATTGGTACCTGGGTGCGAGCCCATCCAAGAAGAGCGTGCAACGGATCAAAACGAAGATTGGCGATCACTTGGTAAACGGTAACAAAGAGCCGTGGCCCGTGGTCTGCACCCGGCTGAACAGGCTTCTGCGCGGCTGGTCAGGCTACTTTGGCTATGGAACACGCTTGCCGGCCTATCGAGCGGTCGACAACCACGTCTATGACCGTGTTCGCACCTTCCTGCGCAAACGGCACAAGGTGCAGGGACGCGGCACACAGCGTTTCTCCGACGACATTGTCTTCGGAAAACTTGGTGTCCTGCGTCTTCGACGCGTGCACATTGGACCGCCGCCGTGTGCCTCACGATGAAACCAGTCGGAAAGCCGGATGCGTAATGTGGCTTCGGTAGAGATGTGGCGTCGGCCGCCGCGGGCCAGAAGCGGCAGGCCGGTGAGGATGCCGAGCGCCACATAACAAAGCGGGTTACAGGGACCGAAGGAAGTCCATCAGCGCCGGTTGGTCACGCCATCGTTTTGGGATCTTGCCGAGACTCGGCGCCTCGCATTTTTCGAGCGCCTTAGCCTTGGTCTCGAAGTCGACCTCTGCATAGACGTTCGTGGTGTCCAGCGAGACGTGCCCGAGCCATCCGCGGACTGTGTTGATGTCGACGCCGGCGCGCAGGAGATGGGTCGCCGTGGTGTGGCGGATAGAGTGAGGGCTTACGCGCTTTGTCGCCAACGACGGCATTTTGGCGACGACCTTGAGGCCATAACGCTCGACGGCGGTATGGATCCCGAAGCGAGTGATGGGTTGGCCGCAGCGATTGAGGAAGACGGATCGAGAAGGGGCTCCGTCAGCGACGAGTGCCCGTAACTCGACGACGGTGGCGGTCCACAATGGGCAGTATCGCTGCTTGCCGCCCTTGCCATGGATTTTGACGCTGGGGGCGTTCAGGTCCAGGTCCGCCACCTTGACGCCGACCGCCTCTGACGCTCTCGCACCAGTGTTGTAGAGGAACAGCAGCAGGGCGTAGTCGCGCCGACCCTGCTCCGTCCGCCGATCTGGAGCGGCGAGCAAGGCGTCGATCTCCGCCTTTTCGAGGTAAGGAACGACCGCCTGATAGGTCTTCTTGAACGGGATCGAACGGATCTGGCCCGACCATTCGATGTGGACGGGGCTATGCTCACCGACAAAGCCAGCGAACGCCCGAACGGCGGCAAGACGTTGATTTCGGGTGGCGATCGAACATCGACGCGTCACTTCGATATCGGTCAAGAAGGCGCGGATTAGCTCGGCCGATAAATCGACGACATTCAGGCGATCAATAGACTTGCCGACCCGCTTCGCAACGAACGGGAGAAGCTGACATAAGCCGTCGCGGTAACCCTGCTGGGTGTTGCGGGCGAGATTGCGTTCGGCAACCACGTGTTCGAGTAGGAACCGCCGGATCCAGGGGCCAAGGAGCGCCTCGTCACGCATTGGGCATCTCCATGGCGTAATGCTCGAAGCGCGCGCTGGCCTCACGCAGAAGGTCCGGGGTTAGGGTTAGGTATCGCTGCGTGCCCGAGATGTTGACGTGGCCAAGGTAGGTTGAGAGCTTGGGCAGAAGCCGTTGGACGTCGGCGCCTTGGCGATACCAGGAGAGGAGGCGGTGAACTGCAAAACTATGACGAAGGTCATGCAAGCGAGGCTGATGTCGCGGCCCGGCGCCGGCGCAGACGACATTCGCTTTGACGCGTAATCGGCAGAACACCCTCTCAGCGTGTTGCAGGGTCACAGGGGCGCCCCGGCGCGTGAGGAACCAGAGGGATTCTGCAGACTGGCCTTCGCGGCGGCGAGAAGCGTGCCGGGATAAGATGCGCACGAGGTCGTGGCCGATCGGAGCCAGTCTGGTCTTGTAAAACTTGCTCTCGCGGACGCACAGGACCCCTTCCTCGAGGTCGACGTCGGCTAAGGTGAGGGACAGTGCCTCGCCAAGGCGAAGCCCCGCGCCGTAAAGGACAAGCAGGAGCGTTCGGTATGTGTCCGGATCAATAGGACAGCGAGGATGGTCGATCAGGACGACGGCGTCGAGTAAACGACCGATCTCCTCGCGGGAGTAAATATAGGGAACGAAGGCTTCCGTCGGCTTGGGGACGGCGCGTGGCAACGGCCATATGTTTGTATGCCCCCGGGCCATCGCGAACCGATAGAAGCCCGCCAGAACAGAATGCTTTCGTTCCCAGAAACGGGTCACCGGGCCGCGTCCCGCCAGAAAGGGCAACACTCGGTCGGCCGTCACCTCCGGCAGAGGTCTGTCGCCGACGAAGCGACAGAACGACTTGAGCGTGCGCGCCTCCGTGCGGAAGCGCATTCCGATTGCTTGCCGGTGATCGACAAAGCTGGCGATAATTTCTGAAAGGATCATGCCAGTCCTCCCAGATCGAACGCCCCGACCTCGCGCAGTCCGGCAAGGTCGACCCTGGCGTAGGTGCGGGTCGCAAAGGCGCTGCGATGGCCGAGATGGTCCCCGATCTCCTTCAGGCTCAGACCTTGCGCAACAAGGTGGGTGGCGCAGGCGTGGCGAAGTCCATGAGGGCCAAAATGCATCGACTGAACGCCCAGGGCGCTCAGTCGGCTTGCAACCACATGGTACACTGCGCTCGCCGACAGCGGCCGGAACGGGGCCTTGAGGGTGAGGAAGACCTCATGGCGACGGCAGCGGGGGCGCGCCAGCTGAAGGTAACTCACAACAGCGTCGCCGACGGAGGTCACCAGGGGGTAGTATTGCGTCTTGCGCTGCTTGGACCGGGTCACCTTGATGACCTCTCTCGTCCAATCGATGTCTTCGAGACAAAGACCGCGGACTTCGCCGCTTCGCAGTCCGTAGATCGCGAGCAGCTTTAGAATCGCGTGGTCACGGACGTCACGCGCGGTCCTGTCCCTCGTGCTCTCAAGGAGCCGCTGGACATCGGGCCATGCCGGGCCCATCGGCAAAGCTTCTTCCCTGAACAGTCGCGGCGCGTCGATCGCTGCGGCGATTCCGGGGCAACACCATTGTCGACGCTGAGCATGGCGGAAGAACGCGCGCAGGGCGTGCGCGCTCGTCGCTACCGACACCCGAGACCACCCGCCACGACCCTTTACGTTGAGGAAAGCGTCTACGTCTGCAACGGTGATGTCGGCGATCGAAGATTTTTCGACGCCTAAATGTTCGAGGAAAGTCTCTACCTGCCAGCGTTGGTTGGCTAGGGTGCTCGCCGACAAGCCACGCTCATCATGTTGATAGGCGATGAAGTCGTCGACCTTTTCACAATGGGCCTTCGGTTCGTTGGGAGCCGGTTCGTCAAGCTGGCCAAGAAAGCAAAGCCACGCTGCGGCGACGTCATGGAACAAACGCCGTGACCACTTCTCACCGCAGGCTCTGTTTCGCGCGTGCTGGTATCGGGCCCAAGATTGAGCGGCCGCGTCGATCTCGGCCTGCCTGACGCACCTGCCGCCGGACAGGTCCAGCCGCTCCGCAATGACCAGCAGTTCGCGGGCCGTGCGCAGCAAAGTCTCACGAGCCGCACGCTGATCGGCGAGATGCTTGAGATAGCGCAGCCGCTTCGAGGCCTCGGGCCCGTCATGGTGACGCGCTACGACCTTCGGGTAGGCGAATAAGTCCTCGAACATGCCTCGGATCTCCAGTGAGGTGGGAAATCCGATCACCTATATCCAGTTTGTTATGTGGCGCTCGGCATCCTCACCGGCCTGCCGCCTCTGGCCCGCCGCGGCCGACGCCACATCTCTACCGAAGCCACATTAGGCATCAAATGTGCTCAAACACATTTGGTGCGGGAAATCCGCACGTCCGGTTTGATGAGCGGGGAAGGGAAACGGAGCGATGCCAACACGGCCCAAGCCACCGCGCCCTTCCTCGACTCTACTGGCAGGTTGGCGGATGTGGAGCAAACCGTTGAAATGACGTAGGATTTGGTTGCTAAGGCCGATCCGAATCATTTCCCGGAGACCACACCCGCCATGAACGATCTTACGCTGCCGCTGAGCGGTTTGTCATCAGTGGGCGGCAAATCCGTCATCGCCCGTTTTGACGGCGGCATGCTGTCGTCGAACAGCGGTGTTCTGGCTCTGGCCGAGGTGGAAAAGCGGCTGCGGGTGGCCGAGCGTCTGGCGCGCTGCATCGACGATCCGCGCTGCCCGGACCAGGTGGTCCACAGCCTGGCGGACATGATCGGCTTTCGCATGAAGATGATCGCCGCCGGCTACGAGGATGGCAACGACGCCAACCGGCTGCGCTCCGATCCGGTCTTCAAGATGGCCCAGGATGCGCTGCCGTCGGGTCGGGATCTGGCCTCGCAATCGACGCTGTGCCGGCTGGAGAATCTGCCCGGCGTGCGGGAGCTGGTCGCCATGGGGCGAGCGATGATCGACCTCTATTGCGCTTCCTTCCGGCAGGTGCCGAAGCGGATCGTGCTCGATATCGACGATACTTTTGATGCCGTGCATGGCGGTCAGCAATTGCGCCTGTTCAACGCGCATTACGACGAATACGGCTTCCAGCCGATCGTGGTGTTCGATGGCGATGGCCGGTTCGTCAGCGCGATCCTGCGGCCGGCCAGGCGGCCGAGCGGGGCTGAGATCCGCCCCCACCTGCGCCGCCTTGGTGCGGGCGATCCGGAGCAATTGGCCGAACACACGGATCCTGATCCGGGCCGACAGCCATTATTGCAGTCCACTGGTCATTGGCTGGTGCCGCGCCAACGGTGTCGACTTCGTCCTCGGCTTGGCGCCCACCACGACCCTGCACAAGCATGTCGCGCATCTGGAAGCCACCACGCTGGCGCGTTTTGAGGCGTCGGCGAAATCGAACAAGGTCCGCCGCTTCAAGGAGTTCTTTGACGGCGCCGCCAGTTGGAGCCGCGTGGAGCGCATCATCGCGCGGGTCGAGGTCGGCGCCAAAGGAGCCGACACCCGCTTCATCGTCACCAATCTGGCCAGTGGCAAGGCCAAGGCGCTCTACGAGGACCTCTACTGCCGGCGCGGCGCGGCCGAGAACCACATCAAGTCCTGGGAAGACGCATCTTGCCGCCGACCGCACATCCTGCACAAGAGCGACGGCCAACCAGTTCCGGCTCTTCCTGCATGCCGGCGCCTATTGGCTGATGTGGGGCCTGCGCGCTGCGATGCCGAAACGCTCGAGCTTTGCCGTCGCCCAATTCGACACGCTGCGATTGCGCCTCATCAAAATCGCCGCGCGGGTGGTCGAGATCAAAACGCAAATCCGCCTGCACCTGCCGACATCCTGCCCCGACCAGCGTATTCTGCGCATCGTCCTCGACCGCATCCCGCGGCTCGCGACATAACCGCAGGGGCGCAGACGCCCCGAAACGAACCCGCCGACCGCAACCTGCAAACCCCGCCTTCCCATCACGACGGATCACCGCCGGCGCCTGACGAGGCTTGTCAAAAAACACCGCAACGGCGGCCAGATCGCCGCTTCAGGCCGCCAAAACCTCATCGCCGTGCATCAAGGCGGCTAAGTGGGGCATCGGCTTTTGTCCCTGCCTTCGATTCCGAGTTTGAGCAAGCTGCGTTGGCCCAGATCGTATTCCTGGAGCCGGTAACGGGATGTACCTGCCCAGCGAAAGGGCAGACGGTACCGATGGGAATTCCTGCAGACACGATGGCATCCCTCATTTCGCTATTCTTTGAATGGAACAGCGACGGTTTGATGCGTGGCGGCGCCGTTTGCCTCGGAAGTGCAACCGCCCGAATACTACGGATCACGTCTCACTGGCTCCGCACAGTTCTGCGCGAAGCCAGGAACTGGATTTTCGGGCGGACTAGGCCGGGGAAATATCCCAGGTATTGTCGCCCTGAAGCACGCAGTTGAGATTGTAGACTGCAGCCGGGAATTTCGCCTCTTCCGTCTGTGTGACTGTGTTGATGTTGAGCACCGTGCCGATCCTCAAGTTTGATCCCGCCGCTACCCAATAGCTCGGCGTGGGTGTGAATGTGTGCTTCAGATTGGTCCCTGCTTGTACACAATAGGTACCGGTACCGGACATGCCGATGCCAACTGAAAATCTGTTGTTCGGGACATCGGCGCCATCGTTGATGACCAGAGAACCGCTGGGTGGCCCTTGGATCGGGTCGCTAAGACCAGGTCCCGGCGTTAAGGAAAACTCCGTCGTATTCTTCCCGGCCGGACTGCAATTCTTCGCGCCGGAAGCCAGAAAATCGACACCTGGGATCAATTGGCCGGTGTCGCTCCAAACGAAATTGTAGTCGATTTCCCAGGTGAACCTGATCTGGTCGCCGACGCGGATCTGATATGGCGAGCAAAACCATGCCAGAGAGAAGACATCCGCCACCTGTTGCGGCATCTTTTGATAAACATAAAAGGTCCATGGCTGGGCGGATTGATTTTTAAGCAACAGCGAATATTGCGTTCCCTGAGCGAGCGCAGCCTTTTGCCTGCTGAGACGCACGCAGGTCATGCGGCATCTCTTTGTCGGCATAACTGATGTGAATAGACATTGGCATCCCTTTCCTGAAGGTTGATGATCGGACCGACATTGGCAAGGTCCGATTGCCACCGCAGGCAGGGCTGTTCAACGCTGATTACAGAGCCTTGTAAGCGAGGATGAGATCGAGGGAGAGAGCGCCGTTCCAGAGGGCTTGAGCGACGTTTTTCGTGCCGTTGTGACGCAGGATGTTGAGGGCGAAGCTGCGGGCTCTGGCCATGATGCCGGGGTTGTCGCGGATACGGCTGCGGTCCTCGTCGCAGGACACGTCGCGGACATAGTGGTTGCGGTTCTCGATGCCCCAGTGGCCTCGGATGATGGCGGCCCAAGTCTTGGCGGGGAGACCCTGTTCGGAGGAGATATAGTATGAGACCTCGCCGCGCGGCTGCCACATGCCCGTGGCGGCACTGCGGAGCCAAGTTTGGCGGGTGACGCGGATGATGGTCTTGACGAAGGGCTGCCATTCGCTGTCGACGAGGGCCTTGCCGACGGGAAAGACGTCCACGGTTCGATCCTCCTGCCGGGATCGCACTGTGTCGCGTGAGGAGGCCGTGTCGCTGGGAGTGCGGCTGTCGACGATGGCGCGAATCTCGTCATCCAGATTGGGCTGGTTCTCCTTGAGTTGAACCAGCAGATGGTTACCCGTGGCCAGGGCTACGGCGAAGGTTTTTTTGGGCATGCATGGCGTCGAGAGTGAACATGCGCCCGGTCAGGCCCAGCGTGGCGATCAAGTCCTGGGCGGCGGGGATTTCGTTGCTCTTCTCATCGATCGCCAGATGGCCGAGGATGATCTGACCATCGCTGGCGAAAGCACTCAGCAGATGCGCCGCTTTGCGATCGTTGAAGGCGTCGAAGCTGCCGCGCAGCGTCTTGCCGTCAATGGCCACGCACGCCGGCATGACGTCGTCCGGCATGGCGTCGTCCGGCTCTTGGGCCGGGGGCGTCGGCAGGCCGGCCGCATGCTGGCGGAACACCCTTTCGACCTCCGCCCCGTCGAGACCGCGAAGGATGAACCGCACCGTCGAGTAGGCTGGGGCCTTTCGCACCGAGACCCCGAACACGCCGTTCAGGCGGACAAGATGGATGCGGATGAAGGCGTGGACCTGACGATACGAAACCGCCCCGGCCAGCATCGCCAGCACCGTGAACAGCAGGATCGGCGCCTGGGGATACATCTGCCCCTGGCCACGGCGTGGATCGGGGATCTGCGAAAACAATGACAGCAATGTGCCGGGCAACGGTGCAACCCTCATGATTGGTTGCCCTGCATAGATTCAGACAAATCTCCCGGAGGGAATCGCCCTTTTGCCCGCGACGCATCAAAGCCGATCACAAAGATGTTAGCGTTGAACAGCCCTGCCACCGCAGGGTAGCCAGACGGCTCAATTGTCTGATAGTAAAATCAGCGTAAAAACCTTCGCATTACGCGTTAAATTTCGATGTTATGGTTTTTACGCAGGAAGTCATAAGTAAAAATAAAACTATCAAATCATATAAACCTTTATACAATATATTCATACGCCCCCATGAAGGGGAGCATGAGGAATGTGGGGCGGTTATGCGGCGAGAGCTGTTGCGTCTGTTCGTGATTGTCGTTCGCCATACCGGAGCGTTGGTGCATGGATCCTTTGTCAACGGTTTGGCGATAGGCAGGCAGGATCGAAATCAGCTTGATTTGAGTGCCATGCCGTACAAACACCACGCAGATCGTCGTCATCACGTCGGAAAGATGAAATTCAGGGTGACGAATTGGCGTGACTACGAAGCAGGTCTGCGCCGGCGTGGTAGCCTGACCTTATGGGTAACGCCGGAGGCACTTGCGGGATGGCGCGCTCCGCGACGCAAGACCCGCGGCGGCCAAGCCCGGTATTCCGATCTCGCCATTGAGACAGCGCTGACGCTGGGTTGCGTCTTCGCAATGCGGCTGCGCCAGACCGAGGGATTGCTTCACTCGCTGCTGGATCTCATGGGGCTGAAAGTCCCAGTTCCAGATCATACGACGCTGAGCCGTCGGGCACGGCGTTGGTGCGCGGATATGAAATCGAACGCATTTCGATCATTAATGTAGTTGGTTATGCCTGCGTGACTTGACGCCGGATAGACTCCGGGCGTGCCCATGCCAGCATGCGGTTGAGAACGATGCAACCGATGGCAACCTCGGTCTGTTGAGCCGGAAGAGAGCGTGCTCGCAGGCGCCGTCCGATCAGCCCCTTGTATCGTCCGATGGCTGTTTCGCTCAGCGCCCGCTTGCCGTAGCCGGTGGCTGCCTGCCATTTCAGCCGACCGTCGCTTGCGATTGCGGCAATGTGCTTGTCCCTTTGACCAGGCGGTCCGGCATCACCGCTTTCCACCGCCGTGGAACGCGGTGGAATGACGATGTTCGCGGTTGCGCTGTGCTGCAGGATAGACCGATAGGTTGGCTTGCCGTCATAGGCTCCGTCGGCTGTGAACTGGTCGATCTCGCCGTCGATCTGATCGAGAAGCGGTGCCACCTGGGAAGGATCATCCGTGTCCTGATCTGTCAGCCTTTGGGCAATGATCGCGCCACTTTTGGCATCCACTGCCAGATGCAGCTTGCGCCAGTTGCGACGTGATCTGGCGCCATGTTTCTGCTCCAGCCATTGCCCGGCGCCGTAGACTTTCAATCCCGTGCTATCGACAAGCCCATGCAGCGGGCCGTCCGGCTGCGGCGGGTTTCGTCGGGCTGATGGCTCCCACTTCTGTGCCCGACGGCTCAGCGTCGTATGATCTGGAACTGGGACTTTCAGCCCCATGAGATCCAGCAGCGAGTGGAGCAATCCCTCGGTCTGGCGCAGCCGCATTGCGAAGACGCAACCCAGCGTCAGCGCTGTCTCAATGGCGAGATCGGAATACCGGGCTTGGCCGCCGCGGTTTGCGTCGCGGAGCGCGCCATCCCGCCAGTGCCTCCGGCGTTACCCATAAGGTCAGGCTACCACGCCGGCGCAGACCTGCTTCGTAGTCACGCGCCAATTCGTCACCCTGAATTTCATCTTTCCGACGTGATGACGACGATCTGCGTTGTGTTTGTACGGCATGGCACTCGCATCAAGCTGATTTCGATCCTGCCTGCCTATCGCCAAACCGTTGACAAAGGATCCATGCACCAACGCTGATCTATGCCTATGCCGACCGCCACGAGATCACGCTTGCGGAGACGATCGAGCGGGCGATGAGTGCGCTTATCGACAGCGAGGGGTAGTGCGGTTTCCGATCGGCTCTATATGTGATAGTGTTCAATCCTATTGAGCGCGATTGATGAATGGAGGTTCCCAATGCGCAGCACGCAACAATTCAGCGTCACGTTGCCGAACGAAATGGCGCAGATGGTCAAGACCAAGGTTTCATCGGGCGAGTATGCCAGCGAGAGCGAGGTTATCCGCGACGGGCTGCGTGCCTTGCAGGCGCGTGACAAGGCCCTTGAGAGTTGGCTGCGCACGGAAGGCGTTGCCGCCTACGACAACCTGAAAGCCGATCCTGGCCGCGCGCTCAGTGTGGACCAGGTGCGGCAGCACCTGGCCGACAAGCGCAAGCGGCCCGCTGCGTGACCCATACGGTCCATTTCACCCCGGAAGCCCAGCAACAGCTTGACGAGCTGGAAACCCATATCGCCGGGGTGGGGTCGCCCAACGTGGCGGCGCGATATGTCGATAACATCGTGGACTATTGCGAAAATCTGCAAACATTTCCGCACCGAGGTACGCGGCGCGACGATCTTCGGCCGGGCCTGCGAACGCTTGGTTTTCGCCGACGCGTGACGATTCTGTTTGAGGTAGCGGACGACACCGTGAATATTATCGGCGTCTATTATGGCGGCCAGGACTACGAAGCCGCCTTGCGGGACAATGAGGAATAGGGGCCAGGCGTTCGCGCTCTGCATCCAGCCCCGACCGCCCCTACGGGCCCTATGTGAGAGAGCGGGCCAGCCGGGGCTGTCGCGACCTATATCAAGGTTCGCGGCCGTTGGATGTACCTTTACCGCGCCATCGACAGCGTCGGCGACACGGTCGAATTCTTCTTCAGCGAACACCGTGATCTTCCGGCGGCCAAACGCTTCCTGCGCAAGGCGCTTGCACACCATGGACGCCCGAACCGCATCGTCGTCGACGGCAGTCAGACCAATCGTGAGGCAATCATTTCCTGCGATACTGAAAGCCGTCTGCGGGAGCGATCACACAAACCACCGATCCATATCCGCAAGAGCCAATACCTCACGGATCGAACAGGATCACCGGCGCATCAAGCGCCGCGTTCGATCCATGCTCGGCTTCAAGTCTATGGAGAATGCCCAGATCACCCTCTCCGGCATCGAGCTGGTCCACATGATGCGAAAGCGACAGGCGAGGTTCGCCTACAATCCGAGTCCGTCAATTGCCGAGCAATTCGAAATGCTCACCGCCTGATCAATGCTCCCAGGCGACGCTCTTCCCGTCCACATCCCGGAATTGCGACAGAGCCCATCGGCCAACCCCCGTGGATTTTCCGGGCTAAGTTGACAACGCCTTGATTTTTGCTTCGACATTCTCGGCGTCGTCGGCCCGCGCCGAAAGCAGCCCGATTGGGCGTTGGTGCATGGGTCCGGACTTGAGCGGCGTTGGTGCGCGGATATGAAATCGAACGCATTTCGATCTTTAATGTAGTTGGTTATGCCTGCGTGACTTGACGCCGGATAGACTCCGGGCGTGCCCATGCCAGCATGCGGTTGAGAACGATGCAACCGATGGCAACCTCGGTCTGTTGAGCCGGAAGAGAGCGTGCTCGCAGGCGCCGTCCGATCAGCCCCTTGTATCGTCCGATGGCTGTTTCGCTCAGCGCCCGCTTGCCGTAGCCGGTGGCTGCCTGCCATTTCAGCCGACCGTCGCTTGCGATTGCGGCAATGTGCTTGTCCCTTTGACCAGGCGGTCCGGCATCACGGCTTTCCACCGCCGTGGAACGCGGTGGAATGACGATGTTCGCGGTTGCGCTGTGCTGCAGGATAGACCGATAGGTTGGCTTGCCGTCATAGGCTCCGTCGGCTGTGAACTGGTCGATCTCGCCGTCGATCTGATCGAGAAGCGGTGCCACCTGGGAAGGATCATCCGTGTCCTGATCTGTCAGCCTTTGGGCAATGATCGCGCCACTTTTGGCATCCACTGCCAGATGCAGCTTGCGCCAGTTGCGACGTGATCTGGCGCCATGTTTCTGCTCCAGCCATTGCCCGGCGCCGTAGACTTTCAATCCCGTGCTATCGACAAGCACATGCAGCGGGCCGTCCGGCAGCGGCGGGTTTCGTCGGGCTGATGGCTCCCACTTCTGTGCCCGACGGCTCAGCGTCGTATGATCTGGAACTGGGACTTTCAGCCCCATGAGATCCAGCAGCGAGTGAAGCAATCCCTCGGTCTGGCGCAGCCGCATTGCGAAGACGCAACCCAGCGTCAGCGCTGTCTCAATGGCGAGATCGGAATACCGGGCTTGGCCGCCGCGGGTCTTGCGTCGCGGAGCGCGCCATCCCGCCAGTGCCTCCGGCGTTACCCATAAGGTCAGGCTACCACGCCGGCGCAGACCTGCTTCGTAGTCACGCCAATTCGTCACCCTGAATTTCATCTTTCCGACGTGATGACGACGATCTGCGTTGTGTTTGTACGGCATGGCACTCGCATCAAGCTGATTTCGATCCTGCCTGCCTATCGCCAAACCGTTGACAAAAGATCCATGCACCAACGCTCCAGCGATCGGATTCGGTGACAGTGCAAGCGATCTCGGCTATCTCAATTTGTGCGACTGGTGGGGTGCGCCATCGCGCTCGCAGATTTCGGCGATGCTGAACGAGCCAACGAAGACGTTTTTTGCGGGCATTGCTTGAAGAGAAAACCATGTCCACCGCATGGCCGCGCGCCGCACGATTCGCCTTGACGCAACTGTTCTGTCGGCGTTATCAACTTAACTCGCGGTCAGGGATTTGCGGCATAACGCGACGGCATGAACGCCGCAACCGTCAGCTACAAGCGCCATCGTTTCGCGCCGCAGATCATCGCCCATGCAGTCTGGCTCTACTACAGGTTCCCCTTGAGGTGCTGTCAGGCGTTGATGGTGTAGACGCCCGCGACGACCGCAGTGTGTGGCAAAGTGGAGTTGTTTAAACCACCATTGGAGATGGGCATCATGAGCGAAGTTCGTACGATCGGTTTGGATTTAGCCAAGAACGTGTTTCAGGTCCACGGGGCTGACGAAACAGGTGCTGTTGTGTTTCGCAAGCAATTGCGGCGCGGGCGGGTTTTGAAATTCTTTGGTGGCCTGCCACGGTGCCTGGTTGCGATGGAAGCCTGCGGAAGCTCGCATTTCTGGGCGCGTGAGATAGGGCATTTGGGACACGAAGTCCGTATGATCCCACCGGCCTACGTGAAGCCCTTTTTGAAGCGGCAGAAGAACGACATGGCTGATGCTGAGGCGATCTGCGAGGCGGCGCAACGACCAACGATGCGCTTTGTTGCCGTGAAGAGCGAAGAAAGACAAGCCGCAGCAGTGGTGTTGCGCACCCGCGATCTGCTGATCCGGCAGCGCACGCAGACCATCAATGCGCTGCGCGGCCACCTTGCGGAATTTGGTGAAGTCGTGCCGCAGGGTTTAAGCTTCGCTTCGAAACTGATTGCGATGATTGAGGATCCGCAAACGGCTCTTCCAGAAACTGCGCGGACTGCTCTGCGGTTTCTGACAGCAAGCTTGTCCCAACTGAATGATCAGATTCGCGTGCTGGATGCACAGATTGTGCGCCGGGCTCGTGAAGATGAGACCGCACGCCGGTTGATGACAGTTCCCGGAATTGGCCCATTGATTGCCACCGCACTGGTGGCTCTGGCGCCATCGCCTGAAACCTTCAAACGTGGGCGGGACTTCGCCGCATGGCTTGGGCTTGTGCCGCGACAACATTCGACAGGCGGCAAACAGCGTCTCGGCTCCACGACGAAGATGGGGGATCGATCTCTGCGGCGGCTCCTGATCATAGGGGCCAATAGCGAGCTTGTGTGGCGCGCCCGCCCGCAAGGGTGCAACACCAGGCACGTGGCTGGCCAAGATGCTGGCGCATAAACCACCGATGCTGGTGAGGGTGGCGCTTGCCAACAAGATGGCGCGAATGATCTGGGCTATCATGGCCAAGGGAGGAATATACAGAGCTCCGGTTGCTGCGGTCTAAAGCCAACGTAACCGAGGGGACGTCGCAGCGAGAGAGATCATCGGAAGTATGGCGCAACGGTCGTGAGACGGGATCAGGAAAACCAGTGTGCACCAAAGTGTCTCAAGAGCACGCGGCGTTGATTTGGACCTGACCTGCGAACACCATAAGGGCCCGCGGCATGTGTGAAAGCCGCAACACAGGCCGGACACATGTCAGCACCCGACAACGCGCAATGCCAACTAAAGATTCCTCTTGCCAAACGGGCGTCTACACATGGTGCACGGATCTTTTATTGGTGTGGGTTTAGGCAAGCGGTAACCGCAATAGCCTTTGTAGCGTAGCCATGCCTTTCAAACACAATACCAGCCGCCGCCATCATATTGAGAAGATGAAGTTCAGGGTGACGAACTGGCCAGAATATGAGGCAGGACTTCGTCATCGCGGCAGTTTGACCCTGTGGGTGACGCCGGAAGCCCTGTCCAGGTGGCAAGCGCCAAGACGCAAGACCCGTGGCGGCCAGCACCGCTATTCTGATCTGGCGATCGAGACCACCTTGACGCTGGGCCTTGTGTTTGGCCTGCGGCTGCGCCAGGCAGAAGGCTTGCTGGAATCGGTGCTGCAACTGATGGGGCTGGCGCTCGCTGTCCCCGATCATACCACCCTGAGCCGTCGGGCGCGGAAATGGCAATCGCCCAACAAACGGCATGATCGCCAGGTTGCGCCGGAGGGACCAGTGCATGTTCTTGTCGACAGCACCGGCCTGCAGGTCTACGGCGCGGGTCTGGCTGGAGGAGAAGCACGGCGCCAGATCCCGTCGCAGTTGGCGCAAGCTGCATCTGGCACTGGATGCCGACAGCGGCGAGATCATTGCCCATACCCTGACTGATCAGGACACTGGCGATGTCTCTCAAGTGAGCCACTACTCGACCAGATTGGCGGTCCGATCGGACAGTTTACTGCTGACGGCGCCTATGACGGAAAACCGACTTACGACGCAGTCATCGATCACAGCGCTGCCGCCGCAATCGTCATTCCGCCTCGCGTCAACGCGGTCGAACCATTCGACGATAGACCTGCCGGCCAAAGGGACCAGCATATCGCCGCAATCGGCAGAGACGGCCGGATGAAATGGCAGGTCTCCAACGGTTATGGCAAACGCTCGCTGGTCGAGACCGCCATAGGGCGATACAAGTCCACCATCGGGCGGCGTTTGCGGGCACGGTCGCTTCCCGTTCAGCAGACCGAAGTCGCCATCGGCTGCGCCGTCCTCAACCGCATGCTTGCCTGCGCACGCCCGAAATCCGCCCGCCGCAAGGCGGCCACAGCATAGTCTGCCGCTTCAAAGATCGACATCCGCTCAAGTCCGGACCCATGCACCAACGCCGTCCATATGCCACTTGCCGGTGACGGTCCGCTTGCGTTTGTTGAAACGCTCCAGAAGCTGGGGCGAGAAGTGGACGACCCAACGATGCACGGTGGAGTGGTCGACGTTCAGGCCTCGCTCGGCCATCATCTCTTCCAGATCACGCAAGCTCAGATTGTAGGCCAGATACCACCGCACGCACTGAAGGATCACGGATCGATCGAAGTGCCTGCCTTTGAACATTGAGCGCTCCCGAAAATCGAAGAGCTGTCATGCCCCAGTCAAGTTACCGAAAAGTTTGCGACACATCCCCGATGGCGGCATCACCTTCAAATCGGCCGTAGCTGTCTTTGGTTGATAAAGGCCGCGTTGTTTGGCGTACTTTCAACGCGATGCCCTCTCCTTGGCCTTGGCACGTTAAGTTTACGATGCCGTCGCCGGAGTTCCGCTGGCTCGAATTCCATCATTGATGGGAAGGCGGTTTCATCATTCACAGCTGCCGGGGCTCTTCCTCGTGCGGCAAACGCCTCCTCAGCCGGTCTTGCAGCGCCTGCCGATCAGCGACGAGGTCGTCAAGGGGCAGCGGCTGGTGGTCCGGCCCCTCCCCGCCGATCAATCGTCCAACCAGCGCCCACGTGCCGTCCAGCACATAGACGCCGCAATCAACAAGGTTGTCCTGCTGGGCCATGGCGGGTGTCACCAGGGTAGCCTTCATGATTTCTGCTAGCTGTTGTGCAATGCGGCGGTTGCAGTGCCCGGCGGAGTCGTAGTGATAGGCGACCGCTCTTTCCCGGTTGCGGCGATCAACGAACAGCAGTGACCAATGGGTGCCGAGGGAACTAAGATCATCAGGACTGGCATTGTTCACCGGCAGGAACAGGAAGTCGGCTGTGTCGTTGTCGCGACCATAGATGCCCTGCAATCTGCTTTGCACCTGCTGCTCGTCCAGGTGGGGCGAACGCAGTTGCACGGATATCAGCCCTTCCAGCAGCCGCGTCCGGGCGGCGAGCGCTGGATTGGCCCCCTGCAGTTCCTGCTCCAGCAACAGGTAATCCCTGCCGATATGGGCGTCGCTCAGGTGTTCGGTGGCGCCGAGCACCGTCGCCTCGGCCAATGCGGTCGCATCCAAGGCTTCGATCTCAGCATCGGAGGAGGCGGTCAGATCAACCACGGGAACACCGCGATAGGTGTCTGACAGCCCGGCCGTCACTGGCGAGGCGGGTTGGGGAGCCCTTGCCGGTGGCGCTGGCGCAGCTTCACTCATCGGCGAAAGTCGACCGCGATGGACGGGCTGAACGTCATCGGACCCTCCCGCCCCCGGGACGGCGGCGGACCCTGTCCCGTGCATCATGGGCTGCCACTCCGTGTCGCGGAGCATCTGCCCGCGCGGACGCACCGGTGCAGAATGAGCATCATCACGCAAGTCGGACGGCGTGGGCGCATTCAGATCAACAAAAGATTGAAGGCCGCCGAAAATGTCGGAGCGAGCCCGGGCAGAGGGCGCTGGCGCAGCAGCTTCCCCGACGCGCCTCGCGACCGCGTCTTCGGGACGAGGAACAGGGGCAATATGGCCCCCAGATCCCAACTCTCCAGCGCCCGATTGCCGCAGTTGCACCAGCGCGGCGCGGATCCCTATGTAACCACCGGGATAGAGCTTGGCGTCATCATCCAGCGTCTTGTCGTTGAGCCGAGCGGCAATGCCCGTCTTTCCATTTTTCTGCAGGAAATCACTAAAACGTCTAAGAGCAGATGAGTACCTCATGACTCTATCTCTGTCGGCGTTTTTCGCAGACGGAGTTGCATTGTACAGTTTGATGAGGGCTTCGTCCTGGGGATAGGGATTGCGGAGAGCGTGTCCTGCAATTGGCACGCCGCCGGCCTTCGCAGTCTTGACATGGCGCATCGACGCTTCGAGGGACGGACCACCCGATCGCTCGTACTGCTTCAAATCCTGTTTCAGTGACGCCTCGTCAAGGCGAGTAGCAAAGCCCTGCTTTCCGCTGTCAACGAGCCAACGAGCGAACTGCAAAAGAGGATTTACATTGTACTTGAAGGTGGTCTCCGCTACCTTGCCCTTGCGGAGCGCTTCCTCCAGCACTCCGATAAGGGACGCATCTTTGGAACAAAGAGCACGCCTGTCGCCACCCACGGTAACCAGTGTTGAATTTTGGGTCACATTGGAAGGACGCTTGAATCCGTCAAGATCTTTCTCCGGCGCATCAGGGTTGTTGATTCGGCCCCGCCCGATCTGCGCTTCGTTGACAGCGGGCCGCAACCAGGTGGCGGGCTGCATCAGCACGCGAGCGCTTGAATTACCGCTTTCGCTCAGCAGCCCCTGAACGGCGACTTCTTGCCGATTGTTTAGTGTCCTCTGCCTCTTCGCCGGCGCGCCATCCTCATCGGCCCGATCCGCGGCACTACCCAAAAGCCGCTCCTCACCGAAACTTTGCACGGGCAAGTGGGCCGCTGATGGTAACGCCGGTTCTTGGATCCGCCGCTGCACCAACTCCTCGCCCAACCACGCCAAAGCTTCATCGTCCGAGGAGGCTGGCACGGGAGAAAGCCCCTGCGGCGCGCCGGGTTGTCGAGCGCCCTGGTGATGAACCGGTACTGGCCCGGTAAACGGCGGCGGAAAATCAGGCGCTGGAACCCAAGCATTGAGCTCGAATGGTGTGGGCGGATTCTGATGGACCATTGCCTCGAACCCGCCGTCCTGCCGCCTCGGCAGGACGTTGCTCCCGGCCAACTCGTCCGCGGCCGACTGGTAGTCGTGGCGCCCGTTCAAAGCATGAACGGCTCCTGCAGAAGCCGGCGGCTGATAATGGCTCGCACTTGACCCTAGAGATGGCAGTGGGCCGGCCTTATCCACTCCCTCCCAAAGTAGATCCTGATCGTAATCTTCCATAGGAACGACGGATCGCGAAGCGATAGCGTCATGCGGGGCACTGTGCTGCGCAGTGGCGCCTCCGATGCCTCTAGGCTCCGACTGCAGCCTTGGGATGTATTCGGACTCGCTCCCGGGCATCAATGCGCCCACCTCGTAGGTGGAGGGCTGGATCGGCCTGCGGCCGCCTAAATTGCCGATCCCGCTCAGCTGCTGCTGAATGGCGACGGCTGGCGGCGCATTCAGGTTCCTCTGCCGCTTCGCTGGCCTCAACAGCGCTGTGGAATGTTCATTGTTGATGTTGACCCACTCGGTTGGCAGGAGGTTGCCCCTGTCAGGCGCGCCAGGCGCGCCAGGCGAGCGGCGAATCTGCTGTTCGCTAAGCGCTAACGACGGCCGGGCGGCAGCCTGAACCCCAGCGTGCCGAGAGCCGGCTGCTCCGAAAGCGCCCGCCCCGATGCTGTTAAGGTTATCCGGCCCAGCGGGCAACTTCCCTGGAGCGATGAAAAATGACGGGGCTGGTTGATTATCCTGCTGTGCCCGAAGCTCCTTTGGCCAACTGACAGCTTCCTGCGACGCGCTGTGCTGCGCAATCGCCTCGCCGACCCGCGTCGGCTCCATCAGTGCCGCGTCCACGGGAATAGGAACGAGGGGAACCCGGCGCTCGAGCTCCATCGCTTTAACGCCGGCCTGCGATTTTCGGAGATCAGTCAGTGCGTAACCGATGTTCCGATGACCACCGGCGTCCTCTTTATAGCCCTTGACATCTCCATCCAGCTTCTTGCCGGAAAGCCGACCAGCAATGCCCTCCTTGTTGTTTTGACGCAGGTAGTCACTGAAGCTCCTAAGATCAGCTGCATACCTCTTGCCGGTATTTGTCGCCACTTCGTTTTTGTACTCATCGATCAGGGCCACATCCTGAGGATACGGAATCAACTCAGCGCAGCCTGCGATCGGCACGATTCCGCCCGTCGACTGCGAGGTCCGGAGATGATCTATTGCCGTAAGGAGTGTCTTGGGATTACGCTTTCCGATGAACTCGCGCGCATCATCGGCCAGCGACTCGTGATCGAGCCGATCCTTAATGGTGTCTTTGTTGTTTACGAAAAGCCAGTGGCCAAAGCGGAGAAGAGAACCTAAATAGAACTTGGTGGTGTTCTCGGCGGCGTTGCCCTTGATGAGGGCCGCCTCAAGGGCCGAAATAGACTCAGAATCCCCGGGGTGAAGAGGGCGATTGCTGAGCCTTTTCACAAACTGAGGCGGCTGCGGCGCCGAGCCGGTCGGCATTGCTCCACCACCTCCACCTGAATTGGCGATCTCGCTCAGTTGCCGCTCAAACGCGGCCGCACCTGCGAACGGAGCCGCACGTGAGCTATCTTGCAGGCCGGCCCTGTTCGATTGTCCGCGCACCCGCTTGGTTGAGGTGAAATCCATCCGTTCTCACTTTCAGCAATATAAGCGCGTTTGAAGCTGGGCTTGCATCTGACATAGAGAAGCTGTCGAGAACCTGACGACAAGTGCCCGCTAAGACGGATGTGCTGCAAAGTTTTCGGCAACCCTTCGGTGTTTTGCCGGAGGGCTCAGACGTTCAAGCCCAGCGGCTAATGAAGACGATTTCAGTCTGAAGGCGCGCTGCCTTCATGACCGTCGAAGACAACGATGCGGTTGACGCAATGAAGCTCCTTGCAAATCCGAACGGATTCGATCCCGCGATCGTGGCTGATGAAGCGGCGGCGTTGGCGTGGCAGCGCTCTTCAAGGTGGCCTCGGACAAGAGGCTTCGGAAGTCGGCCTCGATCGCGGGATCGAATCCGTTCGGATTTGCAAGGAGCTTGTTGGCGAAACGCCAGAGGAAGTCGCGGCTAAGAATTTCTTGAGAGCCGGAGCGCTGGAACCGCTACCTGACGACGGTAGCTCCCACCAGAGCAACACGAGAAGCCATCGCAACGGCGTTGGTGCATGGGTCCGGACTTGAGCGGATGTCGATCTTTGAAGCGGCAGACTATGCTGTGGCCGCCTTGCGGCGGGCGGATTTCGGGCGTGCGCAGGCAAGCATGCGGTTGAGGACGGCGCAGCCGATGGCGACTTCGGTCTGCTGAACGGGAAGCGACCGTGCCCGCAAACGCCGCCCGATGGTGGACTTGTATCGCCCTATGGCGGTCTCGACCAGCGAGCGTTTGCCATAACCGTTGGAGACCTGCCATTTCATCCGGCCGTCTCTGCCGATTGCGGCGATATGCTGGTCCCTTTGGCCGGCAGGTCTATCGTCGAATGGTTCGACCGCGTTGACGCGAGGCGGAATGACGATTGCGGCGGCAGCGCTGTGATCGATGACTGCGTCGTAAGTCGGTTTTCCGTCATAGGCGCCGTCAGCAGTAAACTGTCCGATCGGACCGCCAATCTGGTCGAGTAGTGGCTCACTTGAGAGACATCGCCAGTGTCCTGATCAGTCAGGGTATGGGCAATGATCTCGCCGCTGTCGGCATCCAGTGCCAGATGCAGCTTGCGCCAACTGCGACGGGATCTGGCGCCGTGCTTCTCCTCCAGCCACTGACCCGCGCCGTAGACCTGCAGGCCGGTGCTGTCGACAAGAACATGCACTGGTCCCTCCGGCGCAACCTGGCGATCATGCCGTTTGTTGGGCGATTGCCATTTCCGCGCCCGACGGCTCAGGGTGGTATGATCGGGGACAGCGAGCGCCAGCCCCATCAGTTGCAGCACCGATTCCAGCAAGCCTTCTGCCTGGCGCAGCCGCAGGCCAAACACAAGGCCCAGCGTCAAGGTGGTCTCGATCGCCAGATCAGAATAGCGGTGCTGGCCGCCACGTGTCTTGCGTCTTGGCGCTTGCCACCTGGACAGGGCTTTCGGCGTCACCCACAGGGTCACTATCTACCCCGCCCGACTATGTCGGGTAGCTAGAGTTCTGCCCACGAATCCAAGGGTTTATGCGATAACATGTAGAGATAGTTTGTAGCCCTTCCGGCAATCCAGCTTGGAAAGGGAGCAAACAATGAAGTGTTTCATCAATGATGATTTGGCGTTGTCGCGGCCACCAGAGGGCCCGGTGGCGAGTTATATCGTTCCGTTTGCCGAATGGCTCGGTGATCGAGGCTACGGTCTTGTTTCCATGAGGAACCAGGTGCTGCTGGCCGCAGGCTTTAGCAAGTGGCTCGGGCAAAAGGGGATTGAGCTAAGCGACATAAGTGGAGACCATCCTGGGCGTTATTTGCTGGACCGAGCGCAGCGGCCAAAGCTTGGAGATACCGCCGCTCTTCGACATCTACTGGGCGTTGGTGCGCGGATATGAAATCGAACGCATTTCGATCTTTAATGTAGTTGGTTATGCCTGCGTGACTTGACGCCGGATAGACTCCGGGCGTGCCCATGCCAGCATGCGGTTGAGAACGATGCAACCGATGGCAACCTCGGTCTGTTGAGCCGGAAGAGAGCGTGCTCGCAGGCGCCGTCCGATCAGCCCCTTGTATCGTCCGATGGCTGTTTCGCTCAGCGCCCGCTTGCCGTAGCCGGTGGCTGCCTGCCATTTCAGCCGACCGTCGCTTGCGATTGCGGCAATGTGCTTGTCCCTTTGACCAGGCGGTCCGGCATCACGGCTTTCCACCGCCGTGGAACGCGGTGGAATGACGATGTTCGCGGTTGCGCTGTGCTGCAGGATAGACCGATAGGTTGGCTTGCCGTCATAGGCTCCGTCGGCTGTGAACTGGTCGATCTCGCCGTCGATCTGATCGAGAAGCGGTGCCACCTGGGAAGGATCATCCGTGTCCTGATCTGTCAGCCTTTGGGCAATGATCGCGCCACTTTTGGCATCCACTGCCAGATGCAGCTTGCGCCAGTTGCGACGTGATCTGGCGCCATGTTTCTGCTCCAGCCATTGCCCGGCGCCGTAGACTTTCAATCCCGTGCTATCGACAAGCACATGCAGCGGGCCGTCCGGCAGCGGCGGGTTTCGTCGGGCTGATGGCTCCCACTTCTGTGCCCGACGGCTCAGCGTCGTATGATCTGGAACTGGGACTTTCAGCCCCATGAGATCCAGCAGCGAGTGAAGCAATCCCTCGGTCTGGCGCAGCCGCATTGCGAAGACGCAACCCAGCGTCAGCGCTGTCTCAATGGCGAGATCGGAATACCGGGCTTGGCCGCCGCGGGTCTTGCGTCGCGGAGCGCGCCATCCCGCCAGTGCCTCCGGCGTTACCCATAAGGTCAGGCTACCACGCCGGCGCAGACCTGCTTCGTAGTCACGCCAATTCGTCACCCTGAATGTCATCTTTCCGACGTGATGACGACGATCTGCGTTGTGTTTGTACGGCATGGCACTCAAATC
Source organism: Mesorhizobium huakuii (assembly GCF_014189455.1). Lineage (NCBI taxonomy): Bacteria > Pseudomonadati > Pseudomonadota > Alphaproteobacteria > Hyphomicrobiales > Phyllobacteriaceae > Mesorhizobium > Mesorhizobium huakuii. Next base: position 49,673 of record NZ_CP050298.1, on the reverse strand, counting down.
AAGCTGATTTCGATCCTGCCTGCCTATCGCCAAACCGTTGACAAAAGATCCATGCACCAACGCTCCGCTGCTACCTCAATTTCCTTACCCCTCAATCAATGTGACAGCACCCTTGCGACAGCTTCACACGTTGCAAAAGCGAGTAAGAGAGTGGCGCCGACAAGCCGTGCAGCGGCTTATCGGCGAGGTCAGCGGCCTTGCACCATACGTCGCGCCAAATCCCGCACGTCTTGCTGCGGGTAACATTCCTGATGAGGCACTCGGTAACAAAATTAGGTGAGGCAACACGACACCCGTGACATGTCGCCTGGCATTGTCCGATGTACGACGATGTTGGAGATGCGACATAGCCGGTTCGATCGATTGCCTTATAATTCAACGAGTTTTTCCTTTGGCACGCATATTGCTCCCGGTCATCAGTAACGCGTCACGGACCGATGATATCGAAAATGTTAGCACAATGATTTCTGCCGGGGCGACATCCGGCCTTACTACAGCAGGACCATCCAGATGCAGAAAAGGAAGAGGCCGTACTCGCCGAGGAATAGTCGAGTCAGGGCTGCATAGGCAGTTGTTATCGGCGCGGATGCCAACTCTTCAATCTGGTCCACCCGACCAGTTCCTGGATGTCCTCAAAGAGCGCCCTGTCATGGTGACTGCGGCCCCGGCTGCACCCGCGTGCAGGCTCCTCCGAAGACGCTCGGCGCTCGCTGCTGCAGACCGGCGATGAGAAGCCAAATCCAAACATGCGTCTTCCGAAAACCCAAAGAGGTGAACAGATATGTACAAAACCGGCGCTTTGACGCTCGCGCTATTAATTCAAGGGGCATCGGGATCGGTAACCGCTCGGGCGCTGGACAATGGTCCGAATGGTGCACCTCCGCCGCTGGCGCTGAGCGATTTTGAGCGGGCACTGACGATAAACGATCGCTATGGCGGGCTCACCGTGAATGTCCCCGAGGGGCCGTTCTGGCTGACTCCCGACGCGTTCATATACCGCGCCGGACTAGCCACGGCGAGCAGCAGTTCATGCGGGTCGATGCTGCCACGGGTGTGAAGCAGCCCGCCTTCGATCAGGCCCGTCTGGCGCCACTCAGCTTCCACGCCAAGGGGCGAGACGGCAAGACTGATATCTGGGGCGTGATCCACCTGCCAGCCAATTTCGATCCGACGAAGAAATACCCGGTGATGGAGGATATCTACGCCGGGCCGCATGGCTCTTTCGTGCCAAAATCCTTCTCAAGGCGGACAGAGCCGCTCACGCAGTTGGGCTTCGTCGTTGTGCAGATCGATGGCATGGGTACCAACACCGCTCGCGCGCCTTTCATGATGTTGCCTGGAAAAACTGATGGACGCAGGGCCAGTCGGCATTGAATATTCGCAATCCTCCTCCATCGACAATGCTCACAGGCTGCAGGGCAAGCCGATGATCGTCGTCGGCGAAATGGACCACAATGTCGACCCGACCTCCGCTTTCCAGCTTGCCGACCGGCTCATCAAGGCGGGAAAAGATTGCGACATGGTCTACGTGCCTGGCGCCGATCACGGTGCGCCAGGCACCCATCGCCAGTACAAACTCCTGCAGTTCTTCGTTCACAACATCCTCGGGCAGACCCCACCCAACTGGAACGCCACATGAATCGAGTTGCAGAAGTGGTGGTGTCACATTGATTGAGGGGTAAGGAAATTGAGGTAGCCGCGCGCCCATGACCGTGAGTGCACCGACCTACAAGAACCACCGCTATCCGATCGAAATCGTGGCGCGTGCTGTCTGGCTCTACTTCGACTTCAATCTGAGCCTGCGCGATGTCGAGGAAATGCTGCTCGAACGCGGGATCGTCGTTTCCTACGAGACCATCCGCCGATGGTGCCGAAAGCACGGCCCTGATTATGCGCGCCGCATACGCCGCAAGTCGCCGACGAAAGACGATGTCTGGCATCTGAATGAAGTCGTGGTTCGCATCAACGGTCAGACCCTGATTGAGGCTGTAAGGCGTACGTTCGAACGGCGGGGGACGGCACTGCCCGCAGATATTCCGATTGGGCTGAGTGATGAATTCACGGCGGCCTGGAGCGTTCAATGGCAAACCTTTCTCGGCCGCGAGCGCATGGCTGCCGCGCCGGAGACGTTCGCTGCCGTTATCGTCGATCTCCGTCTGTTTCTGCTTCCGCTTGTTGATGCTGGAAATGACGAACAGAGCTGGTTGCCGGCGGACACCGGTCTAAAGAAAAAGAGAATGCTCTGTCAATCCAGGCATTCTATTTTGGGAAGGCAGTAAGTTTGTGGACGTCTTTTCGCTAAATAATAGTCTATTGGCTCAATATACCGGATTTGCCAGATCCTTTACACGGATACGTTCGTCAGAAATTCTGGAGAAGGTAACCGATCTCTACGCCGGGCGTCGTTTCTGGCCTGAACCCATAATTCAGCTTAATCCGCACTATGAAGGTGGCGGCTCGGTCCAAAGCCTTGTTGGCCCAAAAGGGCTGATCGATGATTGCGCTCAGATATTCCGGGACTCACGCGCCGCTGCCGGCGCCTCCGACAAGACTCTGAAGTTACGTCGCCATCAGGAGCAGGCAATTGGCCTTGCACTGGACGGAAAGAGCTTCGTCGTAACGACCGGCACCGGGTCGGGTAAGTCCCTTTGTTTCTTTATTCCGATTGTTGATGCCGTTGTTAAGGCGAAGCGGGCTGGCGAGGATGCGCGGACCCGAGCGGTAATCATCTATCCGATGAATGCCTTGGCTAATAGCCAGCTTGAGGAATTGAAGAAATTTCTCGCAGATCAAAACCATGCAGTGCCCGTGACCTTCGCTCGATACACCGGTCAGCAGAATTCGGAGGAACGGGAGCAGATAAAGAACAATCCCCCGGACATTTTGCTCACCAATTTTATGATGCTCGAGCTTCTGATGACGCGGCAGTCAGATCTTGACCGACGTGTCGTGGAAAATTGTAGCGGCCTTCGATTTATTGTTCTTGATGAACTACATACGTATCGAGGGCGCCATGGGGCAGATGTTGCGATGCTGATGCGCCGTCTGCGGGCGCGTGCTGGCGATCCCCGGCATCCGCCGATTTGCATTGGCACCTCGGCAACAATGGCCAGCGAAGGCGGCGAAGAAGATCGCAATCAGGTTGTTGCTGATGTCGCGTCCCGCTTATTTGGGACGAACATCGGCCGAGACGCGATCGTTACAGAAACCTTGCGCCGCGCGACGGATCCAGATCAATCCGCTGACAGAGGGCTATCTCGACTGAGTGACGCTGTGGTCAGCGCGGCTTCAGGTACGCCCTATTACGGGAAATCAAATGGTGAGATCGCTCGTGATGATCTTGCCATCTGGGTAGAGACTAGGCTCGGCCCTCGAGAGGTAGACCAGAAGCCGCAGCGGGCGCGCTCCCTATCGCTGAAGACGGCGGCGGTCCTACTATCTAGTGAATCCGGCGAAGCCGTCGAGACATGCGAGCTGGCATTAAAAAACGCGCTACTGGCGTTTAGCTTGCCGGAGAAACTCCGAGGCCATAGCGGCGGCAGTGACGAGCCTCTTTTCGCGTTTAAGCTACATCAATTTATTTCAGGCGCAGGTCGTCTGTACACGACCCTCGATCCCTCGGGTTCGCGCTCGGTCACATTTGATGGACAAATCTTCGATCCGGAAAATCCGACAAAAAGACTATATAGCGCTTATTTCTGCCGGCGGTGTGGGCAGGAAAACCATCCCGTCACGCTGGTCGACGACAATGGCGCAAAATCATTTGAGAAGCGTGAGATCGATGATGTCCCCCTCAATGATGACGAAGAGGCTGAGGGCATCGTTGAACGCTGGGGCTTCCTTATGCCCGAGCCCGTGGATGGCGAGTTCACGTTCCATGGTCGGGATGAGGACTATCCCGAGGCTTGGCTTGAAGAAACAAAATCGGGCGAATTGCGGTTAAAAGCGACGTACCGCAAGACGAGGGCTGAGCTTGTATCGGTGCTTCCGGACGGCACCTGCGGCAATGACGGCCAACGAGCCTGGTTCATGCCGGGTAAGTTCAAATTCTGCCCGGCATGCGGGGAGCACCACAGCGATTCAACTCGTGACATTAACCGGCTCGCCGCCTTGGGCGCCGAGGGGCGCAGTTCGGCGACGACGATTATTATTGCGGCCATCCTGCGTTGGATGAACGATACGGAAAACTCCATCCCGGCGACGAGACGCAAGCTCTTGGCCTTCACTGACAACCGACAGGATGCCGCCCTGCAGGCCGGGCATTTCAACGACTTTCTATTCGTCACGCTGCTACGCGGCGCGATTCTGGCAGCCGTTTCCCAGGCCGGTGATGAAGGGTTGCAAGAGGATGAGGTCGGCAAGGCGATCCAGCGAATGCTGGGCTTTGTGGTATCCAATGTATCTCGGCGAACCGAATGGTTGGTAGAGCCGGATCTTAGGGGGGCCAAGCTGCTGGCCGTTGAAAAGGTGATCCGCGAATCGCTGACGCATCGATTCTGGATCGAGCAACGGCGGGGGTGGCGTTACACGAATCCCAATCTCGAGCAGCTTGGGTTGATCGAGGCGCGCTACATTTCCCTCGATGACCTCGCACACGACGACAAGGAATTTGAAACCTACCCTTTGTTGCGAGCGGCTTCAGCTCTCGAACGTCAGGCGGCGCTTCGGGTGTTGTTGGACGTGATGCGCAAGGGCTTAGCAGTCGAATGTGATGCCCTGGATCGACTGAAGATCGAAAGCCTCGCCAGTCGAATGCGGAGCGCAATCAAGGCCCCATGGATACTGGATGAGGAGCGCTTCTTGGCAGCCCCGGTATTCATGCCGAAGCCGCCAACCCGCCGTGAGATGTCGCCGAAAGACGAAGAGTTGATTCTTCGGGGCAGTCCGACCAGCACGATCGGCCGGCAATTTCGGTCGATGACCTTCGGTGGCAGACGGGCAACCGGTAAGCAGATCACGGAAATTGTCGAAGGCTTGTTGAAAGCAGCAGGTCGTTACGGGCTGGCGACACAGGTCGTCTCCCCTGTTGGCGGAGATGGTTGGCGTCTGGTGCCGTCATCGATCACTTTTGCGCTTTCAGCAAATCAAGCTCCGGATCGGGACAATCCTTTTTTCCGTGGTCTGTATGCACATATCGCGACGCTTCTGGCCGACGGCGGCGAGGCAATCTTCGGCTTCGAAGGCCGAGAGCATACGGCGCAGGTTGAGGGTGATCTACGAGAGATCCGCGAGGCTCGCTTTCGTTATGGCATAGACGACCGGCAACTTCTGATCGACCAGGCCGAACGATTGAAGGAGCTTCGAGAAGATAGCCGTTTCCTACCAACCTTGTTTTGCTCGCCAACCATGGAACTCGGCGTCGATATCTCCGCGATGAACGTCGTCTACATGCGAAATGTGCCCCCAACGCCAGCGAACTACGCTCAGCGCGGTGGGCGTGCGGGCCGCAGCGGTCAGGCAGCCTTAATTGTCACCTATTGCGCGGCACAAAGCCCGCATGACCAATACTTCTTCGAGCGTCCAAGCGCGATGGTCGATGGCGTGGTGCTCCCGCCATCTATTGATCTGAAAAATCACGAACTTGTCGAAAGCCATCTTCACGCAGAGTGGCTGGCTGCCAGTGGAGCGGCATTGTCGGCGTCGATCGCCGATAACCTCGACATGACAGTTTCCGGCAAGCCTCTCTTGCCGCATCACTGGAACCGGGTGTCTGCTGACGAGGCAAAGAGTGCCGGTGCAAAGCGCGTTGCGGCCGTTCTGTCAGCTGTCGCTGATGACTTTGGCGCCACGCCACCGGAGTGGTTTGTTGGTGTTGATGCCAATACAAACCGGGTCGTTGCTGCCGCGCCTCAACGCCTTGCCGATACCTTTGACCGGTGGAGGGATTTGTGGGCTGCGGCCGAACGGCAGGTAGAAGACGCGGCACATACTCTAAAAGATTATTCGATCTCACCGCAGGAACGCCTTGCCGCAGAAACACGGCAAGCGGCTGGAAACACCCAGATAAAGCTTTTGCTACGGGGGGCCGAGGGCCAAGGCTCCGATTTCTACGTGTACCGGTATCTGGCAACGGAAGGGTTCCTGCCTGGCTATAACTTCCCACGTCTCCCTATTATGGCGTTCGTGCCAGGTGATCAGGGCGGAAAAGGACAGCGGTATATTCAGCGTGCACGCTTTCTGGCGATCGCCGAGTTCGGGCCAGGCAGCCTTGTCTATCACGAGGGGCGTGCCTATCGGGTCGATCGCGCCCTGTTAAAGGAGGTTGGTGGCGAGCAAGATGGATTGCTCCCGACATTCAGCACGGCAATTTGCCCAGCCTGCGGTGCCGCCCATGACGGAGAGCCGCCAGAACGCTGCCACGTATGTAACAGCGCTCTGAACAAATCGAACATAACGAAGCAGCTTCATCGGATCGAGAATGTTGGTACGCGCCAAGTGGAGCGGATAACCGCCAACGACGAAGAGCGTCGTCGCCAAGGCTATGAACTCCAGACGACCTTCTCGTTTCGAGACCCGAGCGACGTCAGATCCCGAGTGTTTGAAGATTCAGAGGGGCAAATATTCTCCGCGGAATTTACGCCTGCCGCACAGGCGCGTCGTATCAACCGGGGACTCCGCCGCCGCAAGGACATCAGTAAGATCGGGTTTTTGATCGATCCGAAAAGCGGCTATTGGGCAAGTGACAACCGAGCGCAGGACGCGGAAGAAGGATCACCGATCAATAGTCGGCAACCCATCACCCCGGTTGTAGAGGACCGGAAAAACGCGCTGCTCATCCGGTTTCCTGCTGCTTGGTTGGCTGCTGCTGGAGACGAGGCGGAGGCAATAGTTGCTACGATCCAGCATGCTTTTGCGCGTGGCATCGAGGCCATTTACCAAGTGGAAGAAGGCGAAATCCAGGGACAGCCGACGCCCTCAAGAAAGGATCGCCGAGCACTGTTGTTTTACGAGGCCGCGGAGGGTGGCGCCGGGGTCTTGTCCAGGTTGGTCGAGGATGGCAGTGCCTTTCGCGCCGTTGCGAAGAAGGCGCTGGAGATAATGCACTATGCTCCGGGAAGCCTCTCAGCGGCTGCGGTTAGTGGACCGAAGGCACTGGAAAATGTTGAGGACTCTCACTGCGTAGCGGGCTGCTATCGCTGCCTGTTGTCCTATTTCAATCAGCCCGATCACGAATTGATCGATCGTCGGCGTGAACCTGTGCTGCAGATGCTCATCCGACTTTCTTTCGCAGAAATGCGCCATTCCGCCCCCACATCACAGTTTCAAACGTAAGCGTCATCAACTGCCCACCTCGTATGATCGGGGAGTGACGGATACTCTTGTCGATGCTTCACTCTCCGCTGTCCAGTTGGTCATGGCGCGCTTCCCTGACCACGAAACAGCACGCTAACAAATCCGCGACCAGCGCGAATCCCCCTGCTGACCTGCCACTGAAGTGTCATCCAGCGGCGATTAGAGCCTCGGCTGTTTTGCTCCGATACCCTGATCCGGCGCCTGGCCTTGTTCAGTGCCTTTTCCTGAGGTGCCGGCACGTCGACTGCGCTCCGCGGCTGCGCGACTCCGTCAGCTCCTGCTGTCGATCTGGCCGGCCGGCCGCGCCGACGTGACTTCAAATTGCCACGAAGCCTGAGGTGATCGCGCCACTCGTAAAGACGTTGGCGACTGACGCCAACCTCATCTGCCAACTTGCTAACGGTTTCGCCCGCCTCCATGCGCTGGAGAAGCTCCAGTTTTTGGTCCTCATCAATAACTCTTTGCCGTCCGGCCATGCCCCAGTTTCCTCTCCTCGCGGGGAAACTGTCCGCGATTTTCCTTGTCTCAGTCTGGGGGTGCACTCCAGCGGGGACCGCCACCATGTCGACTCGGACTGTCCGCACTTTTCGCTCAGAGCCTGATGTCCTTCAAGCTGGCGATTTCGATACCTTCAGCCCCGAAGGCCTCGCTGACATCAACCTTCCCCAGCCGGTCCCACTTCTTCGCCACCCCGAAGTCGAGGTCCAACTGATCCTCTATGTCAGCGATCCGACATTGGCGCAGTTCGAAACGGCCCGGATCGATGGCCTCCTGGGGTAATGACGCGATCAGGTCGGACTGATCGAGCCGGAAGCCCACTGCACCCGGATCCTCTCTCACGTCGCGCCAAATCACTATCTTGTAGAAACTCAGCGGCACAAGTGCGTCGTGTAGCGGCTTGTCCTGCTTACCAAAGACGGGGCCGTTGAAGACCGTCAAACGCGCACGCTGCTCTTCCCCCTGCTCGGAGATGAAGTTTTCCAGGTCTCCCCAGAGGTCCAGCCCGGCACCAGTGAATTCGTCCGACTGGTTGAAGAGAAAATATTGAGGCGCTGAGTTGGTGTAGAAGAACGTGTCGTCATTCGCGGCAACGGCGTCCTCGAATGTCTCACCCCAAGCGACATCGTCCCGCCGTGTCAGGTGTCCCTTGTTGTAGTCGTTGTAGTCATAGAAGCGTGCGCCGAGCTGATCCGCGAATTCGATCCGCGGATCCTTCCTCCAGGTGCTGCGCCCATCCGCCCGGCTCGCGGTTTCCTTCGCGGCGAAGTTCAGATTGCAGGCCGATACATAGGCTAGGCGCCGTTTCGCACAGAGGATGACGCTGTAGTTGTGATAGCGCAGTTCGGTCCGATCATCCGGTCGAGCGGGCCGGGGAACGACCAAGGCACCACCACCGAATTTCGGCTCGGCCTTGACCTTGGGCAGGGGAACGGAAACGCCCAGGAACTTGCGGGCGTAACCATCGCGATCGGCGAAATCCTGCGCCTCTAATTTCTCTTCGAGCAACTCGGCCGGAAGCGCGGGCGCGGCATCGGCGCCGATGCGGACCGATTGCCGGCCCGGCCTAGGGAAAGGGTTATCTTCAGCGGAACCTCGATGGTGGCCGACGGCTCCCATTTGTCCTTCGATATTTCCCGGTTGGGACCGCTGCCTCTCCCGGACGACACATCGCGAACGACTGGGGTGTCCTCCAGCTCGTGCGCAACGCTCTCGGGGACCAGGCTAGGCGCGAAGGTTTCCATGGATGCTGTGGCCGACATGGCTTCATTCAGGTAGGCCCGCTTCTCCTTTTCCAGCGGCGCGATTTCGATCGCTGCAACGAGGCTGGATGTCCGCACGGCCTCATTCGCGACCCATTTGATTTCCGCGACCGAGTGCTGCTCCTTGTCCCAGATGCGGTCATCTTTCCGGAGCCAGTTCCCTTGGCTGTCGATCGCAGGCACGCCGCTATGGTGAAGCCCGACGACCTCCCATCCATCATTCATCACAGGTGACCCTGACGAGCCCTTCTCCGTATCGGCTTCGTAATGCAGGAACGGTCCGAGACCTTCGGCGGCAGTCCTCATGTCGAGAACCCGGTTGTTGCGGATTACGACCTGCTTTTCCCGGCCACCAGGATGCTGGACGATGTTGATGTGGTCCTCATCCGAGATCGCGATCTTTCCCTGGGCGCCATTGAGCGGAAGCCATCCGTATGTAGAAATCTCAACGCCCTGGATGCTTTTCACAGAAACCGCCACGAGCGCGTAGTCGAGCTTGTGGTCATTCAGGAAGAAGCGCTTCGGCTCGAGCGCGAATTCCTGAGGCTGCTTCACCAGGCCGAAGCGGTTCTGCTCGTAGTCCATCTGAACGACGCATCGATCCGCAAGCTCCGCCGAGGTCAGGACGTGCTCATTGGTCAGAAGCAATCCCGGTCCGACGAGGAAGCCAGTGCCTCGTGCGCTCAGGGTTCCATTAGCGCGGATAAGGACTCGCCCGACACTTCGGGCGGCCGCCGATCCTCTGTCCAGAAACTCCACGGAAAGAAAGTCGCGGGCACCGATGATAACCTCGTTAACGATCTGGTCGCTGAGTTCTGCGACAGTCACGGGCAAGGGGCGCTCCACAAACTTCCTCAAGATGGAGCTTTCCGGCGGGAGCATTCCCCCGCCCGATTTCCGGACATCGCTGATGATGTTGTTCAATCGCGCAGCCAGGCGATCCGGACTGTCCGCCGCCAGAATCTCATGCCTGATCAGCGCGTCAGTGCGCGCTTCGCGAATCCTTGTGCGGTTCTTCCATCGCGCGGCGGCGGCCTCTGCATTCGCTAACAGCGCGCCATCAATTTCGTCATCCATCGCCAACCACCCTCCACAGTAACCGATCAAAGGCATCCGATCATCCTCGCAAACCTCACTTCAATTCCATGCTGCCGGATGGCTGAAGGATGGTTTGAGCCAGATCGCCGGACCGCAATCCGCCTCCAAGGCCCAGAGAAACCACTTCTACATGGCCAAACCGCTGTGGCTTGGCGGCTCAGGTCTTCCGCCTCGCCAGTGCTCTCGTGCCGAAGATCGACGGTTGCTTTCTGGCCGATCGTGTCAAGGTACATCCGCGCCAAGTCCTTCCCGGCATGCGCATAGTGGGGCTCCAGCTTCGATGCCTGGGCATCCTCCTTCGACTTCTTGGCCTCGTCCTTGGCCTTCTCCGTTTCCTTTTCTTGGACTTTGACGCCCCACAGCGCTCCGGCCGCGGCGAAGGCCAGCACCTGCAACGACGTCATGATCGTCACGCCGCGATCCTAAAACTCCAACTCGATGTCGATCCGCTGCATCATCATTGTCAGGACGACTAGCCACATGCCGACAATAAAAATCGCCACCAAGGCGGCCAAGCCTGTGAGAAATCGCCGCTGCCGTCACCTGCCAGGAGCCGGTCGGATTTAGCCGCTTACCAGTTGGCGCCCGAGTTTCCTCCTGCGCGTCTTTGCGCTCGGGCTTTATCAAGCGGCGGGACAACCGAGCGCCTCGTTGCCAACTGTTGTCCGCGTCGCGAGATTGTATTGTCCCCACATCCAAGCAACTGCCGCGCCAAACCGGAAAACCAACTAAAACAAAACGATCACGATGATAGTGCAGTGTTTCACGTTCGACGTTGTCACAAAACCGACAACGCGTGCGACTGCCGAGCATCAGAACGCTTCAGAATGGTAGGCGGAGGCGTTGTCACGTTGTTTGAAATGTGGCCGCGTGAGGCCGACACCGCGCTTTTCAGGCAGGCCGTGCACTCACGGCTTCCCACGCGGCCATGGCTTGGCGTCGATGGGTTCGAATTTGTGCTGCCGAGCGGTTGGTCTGGGAGGGGACGAAGAGATTTCGGACGGCGGAGAAGATCGACACGAAATGCTGCAATGAGCCGACCGACCGGAAACCCTGTCGCGTTCGTTCCCGTTTTCGGAACGGCAGGTGAGAATTCTCCGCCCGGTTGTTCAAGCCTTTATGCGAGCGGTGTTCACGTTCGGCATGAGCTGGCGTTGGGCCGCCCCGTAGGAGCGCAATTTGTCGGTGATCATACGCTTTGGCGGCAGACCCTGCTTCTTCAGAAGTCGCGTCAGCAGGCGCTTGGCGGCCTTGCTGTTGCGACGCGTCTGGACAATCTCGTCGAGCATATATCCGTCCTGATCAACCGCTCTCCACAACCAGCACTTCTGACCGTTGATGCGCACCACGACTTCATCCAGGTGCCAGACATCATCTTTCGTTGGTGCCTTGCGGCGTATGCGGCGCGCATAATCAGGGCCGTGCTTTCGGCACCATCGGCGGATGGTCTCGTAGGAAACGACGATCCCGCGATCGAGCAGCATTTCCTCGACATCGCGCAGGCTCAGATTGAAGCGGAAGTAGAGCCAGACAGCACGGGCCACGATTTCGATCGGATAGCGGTGGTTCTTGTAGGTCGGTGCACTCACGGTCATGGGCGCGCTGCTACCTCACTTTCCTTACCGCTTAATCAATGTGACAGCACCGTTGAGAACGATGCAACCGATGGCAACCTCGGTCTGTTGAGCCGGAAGAGAGCGTGCTCGCAGGCGCCGTCCGATCAGCCCCTTGTATCGTCCGATGGCTGTTTCGCTCAGCGCCCGCTTGCCATAGCCGGTGGCTGCCTGCCATTTCAGCCGACCGTCGCTTGCGATTGCGGCAATGTGCTTGTCCCTTTGACCAGGCGGTCCGGCATCACCGCTTTCCACCGCCGTGGAACGCGGTGGAATGACGATGTTCGCGGTTGCGCTGTGCTGCAGGATAGACCGATAGGTTGGCTTGCCGTCATAGGCTCCGTCGGCTGTGAACTGGTCGATCTCGCCGTCGATCTGATCGAGCAGCGGTGCCACCTGGGAAGGATCATCCGTGTCCTGATCTGTCAGCCTTTGGGCAATGATCGCGCCACTTTTGGCATCCACTGCCAGATGCAGCTTGCGCCAGTTGCGACGTGATCTGGCGCCATGTTTCTGCTCCAGCCATTGCCCGGCGCCGTAGACTTTCAATCCCGTGCTATCGACAAGCACATGCAGCGGGCCGTCCGGCAGCGGCGGGTTTCGTCGGGCTGATGGCTCCCACTTCTGTGCCCGACGGCTCAGCGTCGTATGATCTGGAACTGGGACTTTCAGCCCCATGAGATCCAGCAGCGAGTGGAGCAATCCCTCGGTCTGGCGCAGCCGCATTGCCAAGACGCAACCCAGCGTCAGCGCTGTCTCAATGGCGAGATCGGAATACCGGGCTTGGCCGCCGCGGGTCTTGCGTCGCGGAGCGCGCCATCCCGCAAGTGCCTCCGGCGTTACCCATAAGGTCAGGCTACCACGCCGGCGCAGACCTGCTTCGTAGTCACGCCAATTCGTCACCCTGAATTTCATCTTTCCGACGTGATGACGACGATCTGCGTTGTGTTTGTACGGCATGGCACTCGCATCAAGCTGATTTCGATCCTGCCTGCCTATCGCCAAACCGTTGACAAAGGATCCATGCACCAACGCTATCCATGCACCAACGCTGGCCAGGGGGCGACTCCTCCGATTTGTGGTCGCTCTCGCAACCCGTTTGGTGGCATGCAAATTGCATATTCATAGCCATGATACGTGTTTTGGCGTGGCCCGTCGCGCAGTCTCTAGCCTAGGAGTTCACATGACATTCGCCCGAACGCAATACAGGTCTGCGCATCCCGTGGGACGCCCCAGCTCCGTTGGATCTCGCTGGGCGTTGGTGCGCGGATATGGCGGAGCGCGCCATCCCGCCAGTGCCTCCGGCGTTACCCATAAGGTCAGGCTACCACGCCGGCGCAGACCTGCTTCGTAGTCACGCCAATTCGTCACCCTGAATTTCATCTTTCCGACGTGATGACGACGATCTGCGTTGTGTTTGTACGGCATGGCTCTCGCATCAAGCTGATTTCGATCCTGCCTGCCTATCGCCAAACCGTTGACAAAGGATCCATGCACCAACGCTGGTCAGGATCGCCTACTGGTCACACCGGCGAAAATGGGAAGACATCGACGATATGGGCGGCTGTGTTCTGCCCTCGATCAGGCGCTCAGCCACATCGCAACCAACAGCCTATTCTGGACCTGGACCTGACCAAAAACGTACAAAGTCGAGATAACAGGTAGCCACTCTAAATATTTTGCCTTCACGGTTAAGCGGCTTCCCGCGTATCCCGTCCCTAGGCGATCAGAAACTCCGCTACAGGTGTAGATATGGGAATTTGCTGCTCCAAATCCTCCGGATCGACTCGACATGCCACATATGACACGGAAGAGTCGCCGCGAGAACCCACGGCGTCGGACCTTGAGAGCCGCATATCAGCGCTGAGGGTCCCCCTGGGTACGCGTCCCGACAGGTTGCGAAGGGGCGGAGATGCTCCTCTGGAGCAACATCAGATCCAGCAGGCCGCCTACCATATGGGAGCGTATGTCGTCGATGACGAGGTCACGAGCCCGATAAGACTCGCGACAGCCGGGCAAACCGTTCACGACGTCCGTCTGCTGCTCAAGCATGGCCGGGGAAACGTTAAGGCGGACGACATTCCCTCGCACGGCCACAACGGCATCGGATCGTCGGTTGCAAAGATGGCACCAGACGCCAACAACGAGGTTGCAGTGGCCGTAGTCATGGGAGCGGCGGCCTGCGATCAGGCCGCTCCCCTTTCCGCCATCGTCCACGCCCCACACATGGCGGCCAACGAGCGGAGTATGACCTCTGTTGCTTCCGTGTCAATGAAAGAGATAACCGACGAAGGTGATGAGATCCCAGTCAAGACGGGTCACACCTGGAACGAACTGCGGCGCGGAAGCCGCGACCCGAGGTCGACCGTGGTCATGGATGCCTGGGCCAACGGTCCCGCTGTTCGGTTGAAAGACAGCGCATGGAGCGGAGAGCCGGCCGAGAAAGGTCCTTGGTCGATGGACAAAAGCAGCGCCGAATTCCTCAAAAACCGTCTTGAGGGGTTGATTCCGTTAGTGCATCCGGACACAGATGAAGACACTGCCCACAATTTGCGCCAGAGGCAAAACGCACCCGTAGCGTGGGAAAAATATGCAGAAGCACAAGTGATCTCACCCGAGTTCGCCGACAGTGTACGCAACGCATTGTCCCGTGTTCCTGAAGACCAACAAAGGGAAATCGCATCACGGATGATTCAGGAAGCCTACGGAATGGATCCTTCCTCGGACACGCACCGATACGCAGTGGATTCAGTTCTGGTGGCAGCCAACCAACTGGACTCGCTGCCCCGGCCTCCTGTCGTGCCGCCGGGATACTGAACGGCAAGAGGATCGAATCGTCCGGTCGCTGAACCGCGGGGCGCCGGTATCGATGACGATACGGCGCCCCGCCACCGCACACGCGCAACAAACGGCCGTGTAGGAGGGTCGGCAGGGATTCATGCGAAACCGGCGTTGTTGCGTGGATCACCCGGCGACTGATATTGAGCGGTGGTTTTCAGTCTCCTGATCCGGATTTCGACGATGCCGCACAAGTTCAATGCCGATCGGCGGGACAAGATTGCCAAGCAGAAATATCAAGTGACGAATTGGCCGGCATATAATGAAAGCCTGCGTCAACGTGGTGATTTGACCATCTGGGTGAAGGATGAGGCCCTGTCTTAATGGACGGCGCGGAGGCGGACATCGCGGGGTGGTCAGCCGAAATACTCGGATCTGGCGATTACGTTGTGCTTGACCCTGCGCGTCGTCTACGGGCTGGCGCTACGCCAGACCCAAGGCTTGATGCGCAGTGTCGCGGCGCTGATGGGGTTCGATATTGCCGTGCCTGACTCTCCACCCTGTCTCGCCGGAGCAAAGGGCTGGCGTTGCCGTCGACAAAGTCCCGAGCCACAACATCAGGTCCGGTCCATCTGGTTGTCGACAGCACCGGCTTGAAGGTCTTCGGCGAGGGCGAGTGGCTGGAAAACAAGCACAAAACCAAGGCCAAACGCAAAAGATGGCGCAAACTGCACCTTGGTCTCAATCTTGTCAGTGGTGAGATTGTTTGTTCCGATCTGACCGTGGATGATGTCGGCGATCCGACAGCGTTACCAGGACTTCTGGACCAGATCGGTGGCCCCGTCGAGAAGTTCATTGCCGACGGCGCCTATGATGGAACGCCAACCCGAGATCTTCTGGCGACACGCTTTGGTGAGATCGTGGAGGTCATTATCCCACCTCCCAAGACTGCCGTTGCCAGCCCTCAATCGGTGCTGGTTCCATCTGTCCGCGATCGCCATATTGCAGAAATCCAGACCAAAGGGCGGATGGCATGGCAGAAATCCACCGGCTACAACAAGCGCAGTCGCGCTGAGACCCAGATGGGTCGATGGAAGGCTGTGATCGGGCCCAAACTCAAAGCGCGACATTTTGACAATCAGAAGACTGAAGCGAAGATTGGCGTCCGTGTTCTTAACCGGATGACAGAACTTGGCCGGCCCAAGTTCGAGCGCGTTGCATGAAAAATGCAGTGGATAGGGTTGCCTCGTCCAAAGTCTAATCCATGCAACAGTGCTATGCTGAATTATGTGTCGCGCGGCGGCGAGCTCGCCGTCGAGAACGAGAACGGCGAGCGCATCAGCAGCCGCGAGGACCTGGCGCGGTTGCGGGGCGACTGGAACCATCTGTTCCAGAACCGCGCAGAGAGCCGCGATATCGGCAGCTTCACCGTAGAGATTGCGACTGCGGCGGTTTCGTCAGACGAGGCGATGCATGAGCTGGTCAGGAACAGTTTGACGAGCGCGTTCGGCGATCGACGCTATGCTTATGCGGTGACGCGCCAGGCCGACGGCGCGCTGACGGTTCAAGGGGCGATCGTGCTCAGAAGCGGGCAAGGCGAGCGGCTGACTGGCGACGACAGGGCTGCCAGCATCATTCAGGCGCGATATGACGCCAGTGCAGCCGCGCAAGGGGCAGCACGGTTCTCGTTCCAAGGCTACGGCTACGGTGTCGAGTATGGCGCCGGCAAATTGCGGAGCCTGGTCGAACGTCATGACGGCGACGTTCGCGACGACCGCGGCCAAATCGTTGGTGACGAAAAGCTCGCTGGCGATCTGGTGCAAAAGGAATGGCGCGGTGATCTGCACAGCCGCAAAGGCCGCGACGTGATGCATCTGATCATGTCGGCCCGGGCCGGCACGAATGTCGAGGCGTTTGAAAACGCTGCACGTGACTTCCTTGCCGAGCAGTTCGCCGGCCATCGCTATGTGTTTGCCATGCATGATCCGGCCAATGACCCGAAGGAAGAAGGCGAGGGGGGCAAGCGGCCACATGTCCATGCCCGCGCGATCATCACCATGCGATCGGAATCAGGCGATCGGATCGAGACGACCCCTCAGGTGTTTCGGGAGTGGCGGGCCACAATGGCGCAGATGGCTCGGGCGCAGGGAATAGCGATGGAAATGACCGATCGTCGCGAGTTCGCCAGTCCGCCCGCCTTTACCCGCAATCAGGTGAGGCCGGTGAGCAGTGAAGGGCGGACCGAGCACGTCGGGACCAGCGAGGCGGCACAGGGACGGTACGACGCCAAGCGGGGCGGACGGCGCAGTCTGGCGAAGGCCGAAAGAAGCCGGGAGTATGCCATAAAGGCTACGCAGAGTTGGCAGAAGATTGCGCTCGCTAGCGGTGATCGGCGTGTTGTCGCTTATGCAGAACAGCAGCGGGATCATTTGACAGCAAGCCTTTCGGCAGGTCAGGCGGAAGCGAGCGTAAATGTCGTCCATGCAGATTTCGGATCAAAATTCCGCGCCAATCTGGTAACCTTGCAGAAAGTCGTTTTGGAGGGTCAGGAAATGCGCGAGACAACGCGAGCAGAGTTTGAAGCCTATGAAAAGACGGTCGAGACGGCCTTGTTCCGGCTGCAGGGCTGTTCAACGCTGATTACAGAGCCTTGTAAGCGAGGATGAGATCGAGGGAGAGAGCGCCGTTCCAGAGGGCTTGAGCGACGTTTTTCGTGCCGTTGTGACGCAGGATGTTGAGGGCGAAGCTGCGGGCTCTGGCCATGATGCCGGGGTTGTCGCGGATACGGCTGCGGTCCTCGTCGCAGGACACGTCGCGGACATAGTGGTTGCGGTTCTCGATGCCCCAGTGGCCTCGGATGATGGCGGCCCAAGTCTTGGCGGGGAGACCCTGTTCGGAGGAGATATAGTATGAGACCTCGCCGCGCGGCTGCCACATGCCCGTGGCGGCACTGCGGAGCCAAGTTTGGCGGGTGACGCGGATGATGGTCTTGACGAAGGGCTGCCATTCGCTGTCGACGAGGGCCTTGCCGACGGGAAAGACGTCCACGGTTCGATCCTCCTGCCGGGATCGCACTGTGTCGCGTGAGGAGGCCGTGTCGCTGGGAGTGCGGCTGTCGACGATGGCGCGAATCTCGTCATCCAGATTGGGCTGGTTCTCCTTGAGTTGAACCAGCAGATGGTTACCCGTGGCCAGGGCTACGGCGAAGGTTTTTTTGGGCATGCATGGCGTCGAGAGTGAACATGCGCCCGGTCAGGCCCAGCGTGGCGATCAAGTCCTGGGCGGCGGGGATTTCGTTGCTCTTCTCATCGATCGCCAGATGGCCGAGGATGATCTGACCATCGCTGGCGAAAGCACTCAGCAGATGCGCCGCTTTGCGATCGTTGAAGGCGTCGAAGCTGCCGCGCAGCGTCTTGCCGTCAATGGCCACGCACGCCGGCATGACGTCGTCCGGCATGGCGTCGTCCGGCTCTTGGGCCGGGGGCGTCGGCAGGCCGGCCGCATGCTGGCGGAACACCCTTTCGACCTCCGCCCCGTCGAGACCGCGAAGGATGAACCGCACCGTCGAGTAGGCTGGGGCCTTTCGCACCGAGACCCCGAACACGCCGTTCAGGCGGACAAGATGGATGCGGATGAAGGCGTGGACCTGACGATACGAAACCGCCCCGGCCAGCATCGCCAGCACCGTGAACAGCAGGATCGGCGCCTGGGGATACATCTGCCCCTGGCCACGGCGTGGATCGGGGATCTGCGAAAACAATGACAGCAATGTGCCGGGCAACGGTGCAATCCGACAAGGGCTTGTCGTCGGTGCGCCTGGCCGAGGCGCTCGGGGTGAGCCAGCCAACGGCCTGGCGGATGGGACATGCACTGCGTCTCATGGTGGCGCGGGAGAACATGCTCGCCGGCACGGTGGAGATCGACCATTTCCATCTCGGTGGAAGGCCCAGAAAGAATCCCGACGACCCGCCTCCGGGCCGCGGCCGGAAAGGCCAGGCGAATACGGATAAAACGCCAGTCATGGTAATGGTGCGGCGGCCGACTGACGTCATGCCTGGCACTCTGGCCGGTGACGCGCGTGCCGCGGTCGTGACCGGTCTCTCGGCGCGAGCAAGCGAACGCGTCATTGAAGCGCAGATCGAATTGGGAGCTCATTTGATGAGCGACGAGTGAAAGGCATTCATGGCCATTGGTGAGAGCTTTGCCAAGCATGAGACCGTGAAGCATTCCAGCGGTGAGTATGTGCGCGAGGCCGTCCACGTCAATTCGGTGGAGGGCTTCAACTCCCGCGTCCGCCGTACCATCGCCGGCGTCTTTCATCATATCAGCCCGCAGCATGCCGACCTGTATTTCCACGAGATCGGCTTCCGATGGTCGCAGCGCGTCGTCACAGGAAACGTCATTCGCAAAACCCGGCATGGCCGGGAGAGCGTGCGAACCCTGTGGTCGCGCGTGCCGCCTGCGCTGCAATTGACGAATGTTTTTCGCACCGCCACGGGTCGTCAGATGCGCCGAAGCCCGGATGGCGGCATCATCATCAAATCAGCCGTAGCTGTCTTTGGTTGATAAAGGCCGCGTCACGCAAAGGGTGAATCACGAACGCACGCGCCTGCAAACCCCCACCGCCCGGTAATCTGCCCCGGTTACCTTCTTGACCCGACTTGAACAGTTGGAGGTGAACGGATGGCGAACGCTGTCCGTTAAGCTATTGAATTCACTCGCCTTGAGTTTTCGGCGCGAAAATGTGTGGTAACAACATTTGATCTGCTAGCCGTATGTTGTATGGATGTGATGGCATTTATTCGCTAACAACGCTGGCATGTTTGTCGTTGAGAGAGTCGCGCGCGGCCACCGCTATCTTTACCTCGTGGAAAGTGTCCGCGACGGCAAAACCGTTCGCCAGCGCACGATAAAGGCGCTGGGCCGCAAGGATGCGCTGGTTGCCAGCGGCGAACTTGACAGATTGGCGGCCTCGATTGCGCGCCATGGCGAACGCAGCCTCATCCTGTCCGACATTGACGCGGGGCGAATTGCCTCTCGCCGCATCGGCGGTCCGCTGTTGTTCGGGCGGCTGTGGGAGCGGCTCGGGATCGGCGAGGTGCTGGAAGAGGTGCTGGAAGGGCGCCAGTTCGGCTTTGCGGTGGAACGGGCGGTGTTCGTTGGCACGCTGCATCGGCTGTTCGTCTCGGGCTCGGACCGCGACTGCGCGAACTGGATGGCCGATTATGGTATCGAGGGCGCCGAGGGTCTGGCGCTCCATCACTTTTACCGGGCAATGGCGTGGCTGGGCGAGGAACTCGGCGAAAAGGCGCAAGGCGCGCTGGTGGCGCGCTGCGTGAAAGACGCGATCGAGGAAAAGCTCTTCGCGCGCCGGCAGGACCTGTTCACCGACCTCAGCCTTGTGTTCATGGACACCACCTCGTTGTCCTTCCATGGCGCGGGCGGCGAGACGCTGGGCAAGCGCGGGCATTCCAAGGACTTCCGCCCCGATCTGGCGCAAATGATCCTGGCGCTGGTCGTTGATGCCGAGGGCCGGCCGATCTGCACCGAGATGGTGCCCGGCAACACCGCTGACGTGACCGTCCTGTTGCCGGTGGTCGATCGGCTGCGAACGCGCTTCGGCGTCACACGCGCCTGCGTTGTCGCCGATCGCGGCATGATCAGCGCCGATACCATCGCCGCGCTCGAAAAGCTGGGCATGGAATACATTCGGGGGCCCGCGAACGCTCGAGCAGCGTGATCCACAACGTCGTGCTCAATGACGCGGCACCGATGGTTCCGCTCGTTCTCGAGCGCCAGCGCGGTGAAACTCAGTTGTGGGTCAAAGAGGTCAAGGTCGGTAAAGACCGCTATATCGTCAGCCGCAATGACGCCGAGGCCGAGAAGGACAAGGCCGACCGCCAGGCGATCATCGCCGGCCTCGAGGCACAGCTCAAGAAGGGCGACAAGGCACTGGTCGGCAACTCGGCCTACCGGCGTTACCTCAAGGCCAGCGGCAAGAACTTCAAGATCGATGTCGGCAAGCTTGCCGAGGAAGCCCGCTACGACGGCATCACCGTGGTGCGGACCAACGCGAAGGTGACCCCGCTCCAGGCCGTGCTGCGGTATCGCGATTTGCTCGAGGTCGAGAGCCTGTTCCGCGCCGCCAAGGCAACCTTCAATACCCGGCCGATCTTCCACCAATCCGATGCCGCCATCCGCGGGCATGTGTTCTGCTCGTTCCTGGGGCTCGTACTCAGCAAGGAACTGCGCCGCCTCTGCCGGGCCAAAGGCCTGACGCCCGAAGGGCAGCCGCTCCTACGCGATCTCGACCGCCTCCAGGAAGCCACCATCGAAAAGGATGGTCGCATCGTCACCACCAGAACCCACGTTACGGGCCAAGTGGGCAACGTCTTCAAGGCATCTGGCATCGCTCTGCCACACAACCTCGACGAACAACTCGCCTGAGATCATCCCCAAAATGTAGTGGTAACACGCGCCGGCGCGCGCCTAACGTGCTGATATAATAACATATTCTTACAGGCGGTGTTTAAGTGGGGCTTGACGTAACCGGGGCAAAAGCGGTGGCGGGCGCGGCGTTATGACTCGGTGTATCGGGTTAGAGTGGGTGGCGGTTTGGCGGGCGGCGTGATTCTGTCGGGCCATGGCGGAGCCACCAGATTCTCGAACGCCGACCCCTGCGGACCTGCTCGACATGATCCTGCAGTTGCGGGCGGAGGTCGCCGGGCTTCGCGCCGAGAATGCGGCTCTGAAGGATGAGATCCGGCGCCTGAAAGGTCTACCGCCGCGCCCGACGCTGAAGCCGAGCGGGATGGAGCAGTCGTCCAAGCGGAGCTCACCTGCGGCAACGGGTCCGAAGCGGCGTGGCTCGAACCGGGCGATCGTCACCGAAGAGCGCCGTCTTTGTTATGAGCCGCCACCGGGCTCGCGGTTTGTGGGGCGGACAAGTTTCGTGGTGCAGGATCTGACGATCGGGGTGCGGGTGGTCCGCTATCATCGGGACCGCTGGCGTTTGCCGGATGGCCGGATCGTCGTCGCTCCGCTGCCGGACGGGGTCGACGGGCACTTCGGTTTGGAGCTTCGGCGTCTGGTGCTGTCGCTTTATCACCAGGGTCAATCGACCGTGGAGCGGATCGTCGCGTTGCTGCGCGACTTCGGCGTGTCGATCTCCAAGCGTCAGGTCGTGCGGATCCTGACCAGCAAGATCGACGCCTTCGTCGCCGAAGCGAAGCAGGTTCTGACGGCCGGGCTCGCTTCGGCCGGTTGGGTCAGCGTCGACGACACCGGGGCCCGCCATGGCGCGGTCAATGGCGTGTGCACGCAAATCGGCAATGACCGGTTCGCCGTGTTCACGACCACCAAGTCGAAGAGCCGGCTGAACTTCCTGCAGCTCCTGCACGGCGGGTCGGCCCGGTGGGTCCTGAACGCCGCCTCACGCGCCTACATGCTGGAGCGCGGGCTGCCGGTGATCACGACGGATCTTCTGCATGCTGGGCGCGAGCCGTCCGGGTTCGAGGACGCGGCGTCATGGGACGCCCATCTACTCGCCCATGGCCTGGAGCCCAAGGATGGCCCTGTGGACCCGTTCCGCATCGCCAGTGAAGGCGCGTTGTGGGGCGGTCTGACCGAAGCAAAGGCCCTCGACGGCACCGTCATCCTCAGTGATGGGGCGGGCCAGTTCGCAATCGGCGAGCACGCGCGGTGCTGGGTCCATATGGAGCGCCAGATCCATGCCCTCGATAGCTTCACCGAACCGCAGCGCCGCGCCAAGGCCCTGATCCAGAGCCGGATCTGGTGGCTCTACAACGACATCAAGGCGTGGTGTCTGAGCCCCACGCCCCGAAGAGCCAGGGAACTTGCCCGGCGGTTCGACCGGATCGTCGGCATGAAGACCAAGTTCGTGACCCTCGACCGTCTACTCGCGCGCATCCGGACCGACCGCCAAAGCTTCCTGAAGATCCTCCAACGCCCGGACATTCCGCTCCACACCAACGGCTCAGAGAACGATATCCGCAGCGTGGTGACCCGGCGCAAGATCAGCGGCGGAACCCACAGCGACCAGGGCCGTGCCGCCCGCGACACCATGCTCAGCATGATGAAGACCTGCAACAAACTCGGTGTCAGCTTCTGGGATTATCTCGGCGACCGCCTCGGCATCCCTGGCAGCAAGATCCTGCCGCTTCCCGTTCTCCTCGCCGCTCGCTGAAACCGAACAGCAGATCGGCCCGCAAACGCCACCGCTTTTGCCCCGGTTACTTCTTGACGTAACCGGGGCAGATTACCGGGCGGTGGGGGTTTGCAGGCGCGTGCGTTCGTGATTCACCGTTTGCGTGACGCTACCACCGACTGATTCGCTTGAAGGCCTGTCGCTCGCGGAACTCCGCGGGCTGGTTTCTGCGCTGATCGGCGAAGTGCGCGGTCTTCAAGGCCGGGTCGAGAGCCTTGAGATCGAGAACCAGGCGCTACGCGCCGAGAACCAGACCCTGAAGGATGAGATCGCCCGGCTGAAGGACCTGCCGCCGCGTCCCCCGGTCAAGCCGACCAAGCCATCGGGCATGGAGAAGGCGACGCAGCCGACATCTGGCAAGGGCAAGCGCCGCCGGCGCGGCGCCAAGCGCGACGGCGGTCGCGTGAGCCGCGAGGTGACGGTTGCGGTGAGCGCTCCTGCGGGCTCTCGCTTCAAGGGGTATGAGACGATCCTGGTGCGCGATCTGGCGTTGTCGGCCGAGGTGGTGCGCTATCGCCGCGAGCGCTGGGTGACACCGACCGGCGAAACGATGGTGGCGCCGTTGCCGGCGGGGATCATCGGCGGCTGGGGCGCGAACCTGCGCCGCTTCATTCTGGCCTGTCACATTCAAGGCCAGGTGACGACGGAGCGGTTGACGGCGTTGTTGACCGGGATCGGGGTCGACATTTCGAAGCGCCAGGTGGTGCGGCTGATTTCGGAGGGCCTGGAGGGGCGTTGGTGCGCGGATATGAAATCGAACGCATTTCGATCTTTAATGTAGTTGGTTATGCCTGCGTGACTTGACGCCGGATAGACTCCGGGCGTGCCCATGCCAGCATGCGGTTGAGAACGATGCAACCGATGGCAACCTCGGTCTGTTGAGCCGGAAGAGAGCGTGCTCGCAGGCGCCGTCCGATCAGCCCCTTGTATCGTCCGATGGCTGTTTCGCTCAGCGCCCGCTTGCCGTAGCCGGTGGCTGCCTGCCATTTCAGCCGACCGTCGCTTGCGATTGCGGCAATGTGCTTGTCCCTTTGACCAGGCGGTCCGGCATCACGGCTTTCCACCGCCGTGGAACGCGGTGGAATGACGATGTTCGCGGTTGCGCTGTGCTGCAGGATAGACCGATAGGTTGGCTTGCCGTCATAGGCTCCGTCGGCTGTGAACTGGTCGATCTCGCCGTCGATCTGATCGAGAAGCGGTGCCACCTGGGAAGGATCATCCGTGTCCTGATCTGTCAGCCTTTGGGCAATGATCGCGCCACTTTTGGCATCCACTGCCAGATGCAGCTTGCGCCAGTTGCGACGTGATCTGGCGCCATGTTTCTGCTCCAGCCATTGCCCGGCGCCGTAGACTTTCAATCCCGTGCTATCGACAAGCACATGCAGCGGGCCGTCCGGCAGCGGCGGGTTTCGTCGGGCTGATGGCTCCCACTTCTGTGCCCGACGGCTCAGCGTCGTATGATCTGGAACTGGGACTTTCAGCCCCATGAGATCCAGCAGCGAGTGAAGCAATCCCTCGGTCTGGCGCAGCCGCATTGCGAAGACGCAACCCAGCGTCAGCGCTGTCTCAATGGCGAGATCGGAATACCGGGCTTGGCCGCCGCGGGTCTTGCGTCGCGGAGCGCGCCATCCCGCCAGTGCCTCCGGCGTTACCCATAAGGTCAGGCTACCACGCC
This sequence comes from Mesorhizobium huakuii, assembly GCF_014189455.1. Taxonomy (NCBI): domain Bacteria; kingdom Pseudomonadati; phylum Pseudomonadota; class Alphaproteobacteria; order Hyphomicrobiales; family Phyllobacteriaceae; genus Mesorhizobium; species Mesorhizobium huakuii. Next base: position 25,229 of record NZ_CP050298.1, on the reverse strand, counting down.
GGCGCAGACCTGCTTCGTAGTCACGCCAATTCGTCACCCTGAATTTCATCTTTCCGACGTGATGACGACGATCTGCGTTGTGTTTGTACGGCATGGCACTCGCATCAAGCTGATTTCGATCCTGCCTGCCTATCGCCAAACCGTTGACAAAAGATCCATGCACCAACGCTCTCATGTTCAGCTTTTGACCCAACGAAATTACGGCGCTGGCAACAGCCTGATCGTTTTCGTCGTCGGCGACGTCGTTGATGAACGACTTATCGATCTTTAGCCGCGCAACGGGAAAGCTCTTGAGTGCACTGAGGCTGGAATAGCCCGTCCCGAAATCGTCGATAGAGATCTGAACGCCCAGGCTTTGCAGTTCGTTCATCGTTGCGACTGCCAATTCTGTGTCCTGCATGATGAGGCTTTCGGTCAACTCCAGCTCAAGGTAACAGCCCTTCAGGTCGCTTTCTCTAAGCGAGTGGACGACACGTTCAACCAGATTCCTTTCCCTAAATTGCCGTGCCGAGACATTCACGCACACAGTCATCGGCGGCAATCCTGCATCCTGCCAGGCCTTGTTCTGTCGACAGGCTTCATGCAGAATCCAGTCGCCGAGCGGCACGATCAATCCTGTCTCCTCGGCCGTCGGGATGAACGTCATCGGCGGTACCACGCCCAGTGTCGGATGGTTCCAGCGTATCAACGCTTCTACCGCAAAGACGCGCCCCGAGCGAAGATCGACTTGCGGCTGATAGAGCAGCACGAATTCCGAGCGGGCCACGGCGTTTCGCAATTCCTCCTGAAGCACGAATTTATCATGCGCCCTCGAGTTGAATTCGGGAGTGTAAAACTGGAAATTGTCGCGGCCGAATTCCTTCGCCCGATACATGGCCGCATCGGCGTTGACCAGGAGTGTTTCCGAGCTCGCCCCATCCTTGGGGTAGTTTGCGATGCCGATGCTGGCCGTCGTCCTCAGGCGATGCTCTCCGATAGGCGTTGGTGCGCGGATATGAAATCGAACGCATTTCGATCTTTAATGTAGTTGGTTATGCCTGCGTGACTTGACGCCGGATAGACTCCGGGCGTGCCCATGCCAGCATGCGGTTGAGAACGATGCAACCGATGGCAACCTCGGTCTGTTGAGCCGGAAGAGAGCGTGCTCGCAGGCGCCGTCCGATCAGCCCCTTGTATCGTCCGATGGCTGTTTCGCTCAGCGCCCGCTTGCCGTAGCCGGTGGCTGCCTGCCATTTCAGCCGACCGTCGCTTGCGATTGCGGCAATGTGCTTGTCCCTTTGACCAGGCGGTCCGGCATCACGGCTTTCCACCGCCGTGGAACGCGGTGGAATGACGATGTTCGCGGTTGCGCTGTGCTGCAGGATAGACCGATAGGTTGGCTTGCCGTCATAGGCTCCGTCGGCTGTGAACTGGTCGATCTCGCCGTCGATCTGATCGAGAAGCGGTGCCACCTGGGAAGGATCATCCGTGTCCTGATCTGTCAGCCTTTGGGCAATGATCGCGCCACTTTTGGCATCCACTGCCAGATGCAGCTTGCGCCAGTTGCGACGTGATCTGGCGCCATGTTTCTGCTCCAGCCATTGCCCGGCGCCGTAGACTTTCAATCCCGTGCTATCGACAAGCACATGCAGCGGGCCGTCCGGCAGCGGCGGGTTTCGTCGGGCTGATGGCTCCCACTTCTGTGCCCGACGGCTCAGCGTCGTATGATCTGGAACTGGGACTTTCAGCCCCATGAGATCCAGCAGCGAGTGAAGCAATCCCTCGGTCTGGCGCAGCCGCATTGCGAAGACGCAACCCAGCGTCAGCGCTGTCTCAATGGCGAGATCGGAATACCGGGCTTGGCCGCCGCGGGTCTTGCGTCGCGGAGCGCGCCATCCCGCCAGTGCCTCCGGCGTTACCCATAAGGTCAGGCTACCACGCCGGCGCAGACCTGCTTCGTAGTCACGCCAATTCGTCACCCTGAATTTCATCTTTCCGACGTGATGACGACGATCTGCGTTGTGTTTGTACGGCATGGCACTCGCATCAAGCTGATTTCGATCCTGCCTGCCTATCGCCAAACCGTTGACAAAAGATCCATGCACCAACGCTCATATCAAGCGCTTCATGGAGCGCCTGGTCGGCGACATGGCGTTCCGCAGCGCGCTTTCGGAGAACGTCGACAACCCTCGAACGGTAACCGAGCGCTACGGCATCGAAGTCGACCCGATGGAGATGCTGCCGCTCTGGCGCGGTAGCTACCTGAATTACCGCTTCAAGCCGGAGTGTGCGTCGTGGCCGCTGGCTGTGATGTGGGACGAGTATATGCGCGAGATGTTGCGCCATCGCGACATCCTGCGCGACGAGGGCGAAATGTCGACGGTCAACCCTCGCTTCCATGCGTGGCGCGAGCGCCAAATCCGCCGCTGCGACGGCGAATTGGGCGGATCGGCGCCGTCGGTCACGCATCCCGTCATCGCTTTCGAGCTGAGCGAAGGCTGCACCGTCGGTTGCTGGTTCTGCGGCCTGTCGGCCGACCGCTTCGAGGGTTATTATGAATATAGCGAGGAGCATGCCGAGCTTTGGCGCGGCGTGGTCGGTGTCGCGAGCGAGATGTTTGGTTCGGCAGCCCGCACTGGCTTCTGCTACTGGGCCACGGATCCGATCGATAACCCGGACTACGACCGCTTTCTGTTCGACTACTATCAAATCACGGGCGCATTACCACAAACGACGACGGCCGCCCCGCTCAAGGATCAGGCCCTCACAAGGCGCGTGCTCGAACTGTTCAAACGCTACCGTGGCGTGACGAATCGTTTCTCCGTGCTAAGCACGAACCACCTCAATCAGATTCACGAGGCGTTTTCGCCCGAGGACCTGATGGGGGTCGAACTCGTCCTGCAGGGCAAGGAGGCGCTGACCGCAAAAGCTTTTCGCCGGGCGCGCGCGCGCGAAAGGAGAAACTCAGCGCAGCAAACAACGACGATGCAATCGCGTTGCTGGAGCGCGATCACACGACGATCGCCTGCGTTTCCGGCTTCCTCGTAAACATGCCGCGGGGACGAGTACAACTGGTGACGCCGGTACCGGGGAGCAAACGCTGGCCTCTCGGCTACCGCATCCTGGATGAGCGTTTCTTCAGGACGCCCGACGAGTTCCGGGAGGGGCTCCAGAGCATCATCGACGAGCATATGCTCGAGAGCCCACCTCCCAACCTGCCGATCCGCTTCCGCGGAGACCTGCAATACGAGGCCGGGAACCTGCACTTCCACCTCCGCTCACGCAACATTGAACACCGGATACTCGACGACGTCGCTCCGATCTCCGTTGGCGATCTAATCGCGTGCGGCGACTGCACAGCGTCGGAGTTAGTTGTGCGCGTCATAGCTGACGGAGCGAGCGCCCTTGCAGTCGCCGATCTGCTAGACCAGTTGTACGCGGCGGGGGTGATCGAAGAGGACCTCGACGACCGCTTTGCCTGGCAGACCAGCGAGGGGATAACGAGCCGCATCGAAGCGGCCAAACACGCGACCTCCCGCACGGGCGTCGACCATGCCGATTCGCCTTGAGATACTGGACTACGTCAGCCTAAAGGAACTACGGCATCTTACCTATCCGGCAGTGTGGACCGCGGTGACAAGCCGTTTCGCATCCACGGTCCGCGGCGTCGCGGCGCGCACAACCGACGTGACCGCAGGACTTGCCCTGGCCGTGCCAGGCCCTTCCGGGCAGTTCGAACTCCTTTCGGTCTACGTCCTGCCTATGCTCCGCCGAATGGGCTTTGGCAGTTCCATGCTGGGCACGATCGAAGAGGAGTTCCGCGGTCTCGGCTTCAGGCGAGGCGTTCATTTCCTGCGCGTCGGCGAGCACAACCAGGACGCCGCACGCTTTTTCGTGAAAAACGGCTGGACCCGACCCGCGGTCAACAAACTGGTCTGCCACACGACCGTGCCGCTGGCGTTCGAGACGCCGTGGCTTGTCGAGGCGCGCCTGCCGGTCCGCTACCGCATCGTTGGCTGGCGGTCGCTCGGCGCCGACCAGCGAGCGACGATCCGGGATTTCGACGAACCCGGCGTGAATGACGACGTCAATCCGTTCATCTACGAGGAGGATAGTGACCCGCACACCAGCTTGGCGCTGGTTGATGCCGAGGGCGGAACGGTGCGTGGCTGGGCGATCACCCACCGGCTCGACTCCAGCACGCTGCGCTGGACCTGCTCGTTCATCCATCCCAGTCTCCAGGCAACGGCCTTGATGCGGCCGCTGTGGCTCGAAGTAGCGCGCCGCCAGCGCGCTTTTCCCGAACTGGTCAACCTCATGTTCACGGTTCCGGTCACGGAGCCGCGCATGGCTCGCTTTGCACTCCGGCGCATGAGACCGTGGCTGAGCGAACTCGCCTATGCCTGCATCACCATGAAAAGAGTGGCATGACATGAGCGCCGATGTGCCAATCGTCCTGGTCAACATGCCGATGTCGGCAATTGAACGGCCATCACTGGCGCTTGGTCTGCTGAAGTCGGCGCTGACCCGGGCCGGACTGCGATCCAGGATAGCGTATGCCAACATCTGGTTCCTGGAATACGCGGGCCTCGCCGACTATAATCTGCTTGAAAGTTCCCCTCCTGAGGAAGCGCTTGTTGACTGGCTGTTCGCCGGCATCGCTTTTCCTGACTTCGAAGCAGACCACGACGTCTTCCTCGACCAGTATTTCAGGCGCAATCCGATACACCCAGATAAAGGTCTGGCCGAGCGTCGTGCCCATTTCCGCGAGCTGCGCTCGCTTATCGGCGGCTTCATCGACTGGACCGCCGACAAAATACTGGAGCAACGGCCGGCCATGGTCGGGTGCACCTCGACTTTCACCCAGCATGTTCCCTCGCTCGCGTTGCTGCGCCGACTGAGCGGGCGATCACCGGGCCTAGTCACACTCATGGGTGGCGCAAACTGCGAATCGGTGATGGGGCGTACCACTCACGCGCGTTTCCCGTGGGTTGACTATGTCGTGTCGGGCGAGGCTGACGCACTGATCGGCGCGCTGTGTTGCGACATCCTCGATCACGGTAGAGACATTCCACCGGCCGACCTGCCATTCGGCGTTTTCGGTCCAGGGCATCGCGAGGCCGGCTATCCCGCCACGTCGATGGGCGACTTGGTGCCCCGCGCAGTGGTCGAGAACATGGATGACCTGCCGCTGCCCGATTTCTCGGACTATTTTGCCGAACTCGGGCGATCGCTCTACGCCGACCGCGTCTATCCCGGGCTGCCGATGGAGTTCTCTCGCGGCTGCTGGTGGGGCGCGCGCAGCCCCTGCACGTTCTGCGGGCTGAACGGCGGATCGATGACCTATCGCCAGAAACCGGCCAGGCAGGCCGCAGAGGAGATGATAGAGATGTCGGCGCGCTACGGCTCGTCGCGCATCGAAGCGGTGGACAACATTCTGGCCATTGACTACGTCGAAAAGACCCTGCCTCGCCTCACCGCCCTACCCGACAAGCTTGCGATCTTCTTCGAAGTCAAGGCCAATCTGAAGCGCCATGAAGTCGAGAAGTTGGCCGCCGCCGGCGTCCGCTGGATCCAGCCAGGTATCGAGAGCCTGGATACCCGTGCTTTGAAGCTGATGGGCAAGGGAACGACGGCAGCGCACAATGTTCAGCTCTTGAAATGGTGCCGCCAGTATGGCGTGCGGGTCAGTTGGAGCATACTGTGGGGCTTTCCCGGCGAGAGCGACGCCTGGTATGCCGAAATGGCCTCCTGGCTGCCGCTGCTGCATCATCTCCAGCCAGGACGTGCGGTGCGGTTGCGGTACCAGCGCTACAGCCCCTATCATCGTGCAGCCGACAAACATGGGCTGAAGCTGCGCCCAGCCGCCTCCTATCGCTCCGTCTATCCGCTCTCGGAACCCGATCTCGCGGATCAGGTCTACTACTTCGAAGACAGTGAAGACAACGATGTCGGCGGCCATTTCGCTGCGCGCGACGCGAGCCGTCGCCCGGGGCTGCATGCCGTTGTCCGGGGTATCGATGCCTGGCTGAAAGCCTGGCACGAGCCGAAGCAACCCATGCTGTCGATGCGCGACAGCGGCGACGAGATCACGGTCGAGGACACGCGCGCCATAGCAGTGGACCGTGAACACCGGATCAAAGGCCTCGAGCGCGAAATTCTTCTGGCTGCGGACGAAAGCATGCCAGATGCCCGCCTGCGCGAACGGCTGAGAACGGCGAATGTGATGCAGACCGAAATTGACGGAGCGATAGCCGACATGATCGCTCGCAAGCTGGTCGTGCGGCTGGATGCGCGGCTGATTGGGCTCCCGCTCTGGAATCCATATACGCCAATGCCCGCGCCGACCGCGTTTCCGGGAGGTTATTTCGACCGACGTGTCAGGCCCGTGAGTGCCGCCACGTGAACAAGGACAACTGCGATTTGCTTATTCGCAGGGAGATAGCCTCGACCATCCGCAGGCTGAGCGGAAACCGGAAATAGAGCCAAACGGCATGGGCAATCACCTGCGCCGGAAATCGGTGGCGACGATAAAGAGGATCACGGGAAAATCTGGTCATGCCGCCAGATCCCACATTTTGATCGATGCCCGGTTAACGTTACGGTGCCCACCGAACTGTGTCTGGCCGGCCTGTTTCGCCAGTGCATATTTGCGTATCGCACCAAGGCGCCAAGCCCCGCTGAGATCGAGAATGTTGTCAGGTCGGGTGTCGAAATGTTTCTGAAAGCCTACGGCACCGAACAGCTCGCTGCGGAAGAGCGCGGCTCGAATTCGGCTGATCTGCAGCGCCGCGTCTAGTGTCGCGTCGCGGTGATTATGACTCTTTGAGAGACGGCGTGGGATAGGATTTTGCCATCTTCGCTCGGGCCTGCTGTGTGGAGAACATCCAGCGGATGCGGGCGCCACTTTCGGTGCGGCGGCGTTCCCAGGTCCGGATCTCTGTTTCAAGGAGGTCGCGGCTAGCGATGCGGCGATCAAGACATTGGCGGCGCATGACGCCGATTTCGATCTCGACGATGTTGAGATCCCATGAGGAGGGTGGATAGCGATCTGCGCTCTGGCAAAGTGAGGTCGCGTACTTAATACCTTACTCTGGAGATAAGCATGCCCGTTGCAGCAGCTAACCGATCCGAAGCGCCGACCGCTATCCGCACTGATCTTGGCGCAATTTTCGTCTCATTCGAACTCAGCCGCTCGAAATGGTTGATCACCTCGCTGTCGCCGGGCGGCGGCGAGAAGATGTCGAAACATGCGGCGGCCGCCGGCGATGTCGCCGGACTGCTGGATCGATTTGCTGAACTCAAAAGGAAGGCAGAGGCACGAACCGGACGATGCTTTCCGATCATCGTCATCCAGGAGGCCGGGCTCGACGGTTTTTGGATAGCGTTGGTGCATGGATCTTTTGTCAACGGTTTGGCGATAGGCAGGCAGGATCGAAATCAGCTTGATGCGAGTGCCATGCCGTACAAACACAACGCAGATCGTCGTCATCACGTCGGAAAGATGAAATTCAGGGTGACGAATTGGCGTGACTACGAAGCAGGTCTGCGCCGGCGTGGTAGCCTGACCTTATGGGTAACGCCGGAGGCACTGGCGGGATGGCGCGCTCCGCGACGCAAGACCCGCGGCGGCCAAGCCCGGTATTCCGATCTCGCCATTGAGACAGCGCTGACGCTGGGTTGCGTCTTCGCAATGCGGCTGCGCCAGACCGAGGGATTGCTTCACTCGCTGCTGGATCTCATGGGGCTGAAAGTCCCAGTTCCAGATCATACGACGCTGAGCCGTCGGGCACAGAAGTGGGAGCCATCAGCCCGACGAAACCCGCCGCTGCCGGACGGCCCGCTGCATGTGCTTGTCGATAGCACGGGATTGAAAGTCTACGGCGCCGGGCAATGGCTGGAGCAGAAACATGGCGCCAGATCACGTCGCAACTGGCGCAAGCTGCATCTGGCAGTGGATGCCAAAAGTGGCGCGATCATTGCCCAAAGGCTGACAGATCAGGACACGGATGATCCTTCCCAGGTGGCACCGCTTCTCGATCAGATCGACGGCGAGATCGACCAGTTCACAGCCGACGGAGCCTATGACGGCAAGCCAACCTATCGGTCTATCCTGCAGCACAGCGCAACCGCGAACATCGTCATTCCACCGCGTTCCACGGCGGTGGAAAGCCGTGATGCCGGACCGCCTGGTCAAAGGGACAAGCACATTGCCGCAATCGCAAGCGACGGTCGGCTGAAATGGCAGGCAGCCACCGGCTACGGCAAGCGGGCGCTGAGCGAAACAGCCATCGGACGATACAAGGGGCTGATCGGACGGCGCCTGCGAGCACGCTCTCTTCCGGCTCAACAGACCGAGGTTGCCATCGGTTGCATCGTTCTCAACCGCATGCTGGCATGGGCACGCCCGGAGTCTATCCGGCGTCAAGTCACGCAGGCATAACCAACTACATTAAAGATCGAAATGCGTTCGATTTCATATCCGCGCACCAACGCCCTTGATATGGGCCAGCGTGCGAAGCTGTCCGGGGGTGCGTCGGTCAAAGATCTGTCGGTAGTGTTCGGTAGCAGCGTGCGTCATGACGTTACAGGCGGGGCCCCTTGAAGCTGCGTTTCGCAGGCCGGCTGCCAAAGGATCCCATGATCGCTCCTCACGAGTGGCCTGATTTTAAGTTTTCTTCACACGTCTCATCGAGTATGGGTGGATGCGCTCAGACCATAACGTGCGTGGTCAGATCAGGACCGCAGCGACAACTACAACGGCTTCGGCTGCCTCAGCGACAGTCGAAGCTGCTTCCGCTGCCTCCACAGCAGTGGTAACGACAGCAGTGGTCTGCACAACCTTGGTCGAGGTCGCAACGCTCGAATGATGCTTGCCGCCGACAATCGCATCGAGCTGCTTGTCGGTTAACTCGCGTGGGCTTCGCGATTGAATGTAACTCTTGGCCTCATCGAGCGTGAAATTGTAGCCGTGCTTCTTTCCGGTCGCCACAACCGATGCGAGACCCGTAGCATTCGGTTTCACCTTTTCGAGCAGACTATCGTTTTTCGCCAGATCGCCGACGAATCGCTCTACCTCAGCTCGCGACATCGTTAATCCCCCTGCATCGGCACGCTACGCCTACAGCTCTTGAGCCCAAATCGTCAGTTGCCCCCGAGCAATTCAGTACTTCTGGGCCAATTGCCATCGTCATCTCCGTTGGTTGTAGGGAAACCGTCACAACGGCCTCTCAAAATTAACCGCGCAAGTGACGTACCATTCTGAGGACGTAGCTGCGTGTTTATACTCAATTCGGGCCGCCGCAATTCCGTCGCGCTCTTTCTTCTTTTTTGCATTGAGGGTTCGGAGCCGTTTCGCCTATGGTGCGTCTGTTCGATAGGCGACAGTTTGGGTCAATAGCCACAGTATTGTTTGCTCGGTCTCCCAAGGAGCTGGTCGAGCACTTCGGCAGGTGTTTTCCAGCCGAGCGTTTTGCGCGGTCTTGTGTTGATAGCATGGGGGACTGCGTCCAGTTCCCGGGCTGTGTGCCGACTCGTCGAGCACATATCCGTCCTGATCAACCGCTCTCCACAACCAGCATTTCTGACCGTTGATGCGCACCGCGACTTCATCCAGATGCCAGACATCGTCTTTCGTTGGTGCGTTGCGGCGTATGCGGCGCGCATAATCATGCCGTGCTTTCGGCACCATCGGCGGATGGTCTCGTAGGAAACGACGATCCCGCGATCGAGCAGCATTTCCTCGACATCGCGCAGGCTCAGATTGAAGCGGAAGTAGAGCCAGACAGCACGGGCCACGATTTCGATCGATAGCGGTGGTTCTTGTAGGTCGGTGCACTCACGGTCATGGGCGCGCTGCTACCTCAATTTCCTTACCCCTCAATCAATGTGACAGCACCCCATCGGCGCATCAAGCGCCGTATCCGGCCGATGCTCGGCTTCAAATCGACGGCCACCGCTGCCACCATCGAAATGATCCACATGATGCGCAAGCGACAGGCGAGGTACCCCTTCAATCCGAATCCGTCCTTGGCCGAGCAGTTCGAAATCCTCGCCGCCTGATTGACCTCGCATCAGGGCCTCTCTGTGCCCCTATTCAGCCCTTGCAACAAAACCGCTCGACGTCACATCACAATCGATTCATTGTTCGCAGGAACTGCTTTAGAAGCGCGCCGGCAGCCTGGGCGGGGGCTTGGGGTTAGACTGCCGGCGCACGCCACTCATGAAGAGCGGCCCCTTTTCGCGGTTCCGACACCCATAGTCAACCCGGCAGTGTCTGGGTGCCCGCTGGGCTCTTGTCAGAGCGGCGCGATGTCGACCGTGTCGGCCGATCCTGCCCAACTTGGTGGGCCGCTCTCGTCGGCCAACCTGATGCTCCAGCCAGTATCGCGTTGCCGACCAGCATGAGTTCGCCGCTAGCAATCCTTCGTCGGTAATTACCCACGCCCTTGTCAGGGGCAAGAATCCCTGAATCTATGGGGATATGGATCGCACTGATTTGCAGCGTCTGACGAAGGAAGAGTTGATCGATCTGGTGCTGCGGATGCAGCGGCCAGAGAAGACATCACGCACGTCGTCCAAGCCACCGTCGAGCGATCGCAAGGCGCGTCGGGACAAGGCAAAGCCTGGCGGCGGCAAGGCGCGGGTCATGAAGGTCACAGCCGCGCCATGAGTGAGAATGCCGATCGCATCATCGATCATCACCCCGACCAATGCCTTTGCTGCCGCGCCAGCCTGTCGAGCGACCTTGCTGCCGAAACCGTCAGCGAGCACGATAAGATTGAGCCCCGCGATCAGGCCTTTGATTGAGCGCCATCGGCGTCTGGCAGTCCGTTGCCCGTCCTGCGGCACGCGTCGCGGCTGTGCCGGATGCGGCGAAGGGGACGCCCTTGGGGCCACGCGTGCACGCCGTAGCGACCTATCTCAAGACTTTCCAGGCCCTGTCCTACGAGCAGCTGCAGGGCGCGTTCGCGAACCTTTTCGGTCTCACCATTAGCCAGGGCGGACTGATGAACATGTTGCGCCGTGCGCAGGGCGCGTTCGCGGCCGAGTGGGACAAGGCCGTCGGCGTTGCGCCGGGCCAAGGTCATCGCCTCCGATGAGACCGGCGTGCGGATCGAAGGAAGCAACGCCTACCACTGGGTGTTTCGCTGCGCCGAAGCGGTTGTTCATCAAGCGGCGTTAACGCGCGGCGCCGTCGTGGTCCGGACCCTGATGGACGGCCATCGGCCCGACGTCTGGTGTTCCGATCGCTATGCCGCGCAACAAGGTCACGCAAATGCGCATCAGACCTGCCTGGCGCATCTCGCCCGCGACGTCGCCTATGCGGACGAGGCAAGTGAGGACATGCTGCCCTCACGGCTCAAGCGTTGGCTGCAAAGAGCCTTCGCCCTAGCCGACGGTATCGAAACCTTCGCCGCCTCGACCATCGCCGGCAAGCGTCGCGCCCTGGAGCGAAGTCTGGACGATATCTTCGCCACCACAACGTCGTGCGATCTGGCCCGCGACATCCAAAACAAGTTCAGGCGAGCTCGCGATCAACTTTTGACCTTTGCCCAATGGCCAGGAATGGTCGACGCGACGAACAACGCCTGCGAACGGGCGCTGAGACCCGCCGTCGTTCAACGGAAGATCACCAACGGCTATCGCGCCATGTGGGCCGCAAAGGGCGGAGCCGACATTCGAACGTTGTCGATACGGCTCGTCTCACGCCAGGCACGAACCCCTTCAAAATCATCCTTCAAACGGCACCGTAAACTTAACGCTGTGAAGACAAGATCTGGGAGTGAGGCTTTGGTTCATTCGGCGTGAAGGCGCGCGATTTGGCGCCATGCTTGCATGGCAGTTGCTCGCAGTTCTCGATGGTGGGTGGATGGAATATCGTGGCGGGGAACGTTAAAGAGGTTGGCGATCGGGTCGTGGACGCAAACGAAACGCTGAAGATGTCGCGCTGACTTGAAGCGCTTCATGATCCTCTCCCGCCGTCGGACGGGTTGATGAGAGTTCTCCGCCCGATGGTTCAGGCCCTTGTGCGAGCGATGCTCGGCTCTTGCACTTTTCTAATTCATCCCTATTCTGAGGAAGGATTATAAACAGGAGAGGCTAATGGCTTCCGCACAGACTTTGACGTTGAGTGAGGCCGGTTATGTGCTCAATCGCTCCGCGTCCACTCTCAACAAGGCAGTCGATACCGGCGTTATCCGCGCCGGGCAGCGCAAGATTGGCAACGCGGTCCAGCGCGTGCTGGGCCCTGCCGAGCTGCGGTTTCTGCGACTGGCCGATGAACTTGACCGGGATCTGACCCCGGCCGGCCGACGCCGTCTCTACGAGGCGCTTCGGAAACTGTCGGCCGACACACATATGGTAAAGCTTGGCGAGCTTGATCTCGATCTGGCTCGCATCGATAGTGATCTAAAGGACCGTCTGGCGCGTCTCGACCATATCAGGCTTTGGGTTGATCGCGACAAGGAGCAGTCCGAGGCCTTTATTCGCGAGACGGACGTGCCTGCGCACTTTATTGCCGCTCTTGCGCGCGAGCAGACGGTCGATGAAATCCTGGTGGACTATCCGTCACTGAATAGGACGCAGGTCGAAGCTGCCATCGAATACGCCAAGGCCTATCCGAAGCGAGGACGACCTTACGCGACACGAAGTTTGAAGCGCACTCTTGCCGATATGGCAGACCTCGGGGTGTTCGATGCTGATGGCGGTTCGGAAGAGGCGGCTCCCCGCAAAATTCCGTGACGCTATATCTGCTCGACGAGAATGTGCTGCGCGAGGCGGGGAGCCGAGGTAACGCAAATGTCCGTCGTTGGCTGGCAACGATTGACGATTCAAATCTGCGGTTGAGCGCCGCGACGCTGTTCGAGAAGCGCCGCGGCGCCGAAGCCCTCCAGCGCCGTGATCCAGAAAGGTCAACGGCTCTCCTTGCGGCTATCGATTTGTTGGAGAAGTCGTTTTCGGACCGCGTCCTTCCAATAGATGGACCGATCGTCGCCGAATGGACGAGACTCCTCGGGGAAAAGAACAAAGATCGCTGGGACCTCGCCTTGGCCGCGACCGCTCGTGTTCATGGCCTCGTCCTCGTCACACGCAATGTGAAGGATTTCGCCGGCCGTGGTGTCCGCCTTCTGAATCCATTTAAGGATTCGCCAGAAGAACACTCAGCGTAGTCGAGGTAATGCTCATGGCCGAAAACACCCGCGCGCAATGCGTGTGGATGGCCCAGACCAACGAAATCGGGACCGTCTAGCTGAGTCGGTGCGCGAGGCTGTAACGTCCTTGATCAGGCCGCGTCGGGACCTTCCGATGCGAGGAGCAGTGCGGCTTCGACGCGGTTTCGGCCTTTGTGCTTGGCCTTGTAAAGGGCGGTGTCGGCTGCGAGAAGCAGGCCTTCCGGCATCCTGATCGTCCCGCCCGATCGTGACAGCGCGGTCGCTGAACCAATGCTGACGGTGACGCGTCCGCCGCCTTCCGGATTGTCGCCATGAGGCAGGCCGAGGTTTTCGATTGCGAGCCTCAGCCGTTCCGCTATCTCAAGCGCTCCCTCGCCATCAGTATCAGGCAAGATGACGGCGAGTTCTTCCCCTCCGTATCGCGACGCCAGATCCCCAGGACGATGAAGCACGTCTCTGATGGCGGCAGCGACGGCACGAAGACAATCATCGCCTACCTGATGACCGTATTTGTCGTTAAAGCCTTTGAATCGATCGATATCGAGCAACAGCAAGGACATCTGTCCAGCGCTGCCAACGGTGCGCCGCCATTCCCTGTCCAAGGTTTCGTCGAAGGCTCGACGGTTGGCCAGGCCGGTCAGCCCGTCCGTCATCGCAAGCGAGCGGAGTTGTTCTTCGGAAAGCGCGAATTTCTCTGCACCTTTTTCCATTGAGCGTGTTTTGGCATGAAGTGTCCACTTTGGAGGTGGACACCACGTGATTGAGGACGATGAACAGAAACTGCTGGTGAGGCGAATTTTGCGTAACGGCCGCCGGCGGTACGACGCGGCGTCAAAAGAGCGGCTCGTTGCAGCGTTGGTGCATGGATCCTTTGTCAACGGTTTGGCGATAGGCAGGCAGGATCGAAATCAGCTTGATGCGAGTGCCATGCCGTACAAACACAACGCAGATCGTCGTCATCACGTCGGAAAGATGAAATTCAGGGTGACGAATTGGCGTGACTACGAAGCAGGTCTGCGCCGGCGTGGTAGCCTGACCTTATGGGTAACGCCGGAGGCACTGGCGGGATGGCGCGCTCCGCGACGCAAGACCCGCGGCGGCCAAGCCCGGTATTCCGATCTCGCCATTGAGACAGCGCTGACGCTGGGTTGCGTCTTCGCAATGCGGCTGCGCCAGACCGAGGGATTGCTTCACTCGCTGCTGGATCTCATGGGGCTGAAAGTCCCAGTTCCAGATCATACGACGCTGAGCCGTCGGGCACAGAAGTGGGAGCCATCAGCCCGACGAAACCCGCCGCTGCCGGACGGCCCGCTGCATGTGCTTGTCGATAGCACGGGATTGAAAGTCTACGGCGCCGGGCAATGGCTGGAGCAGAAACATGGCGCCAGATCACGTCGCAACTGGCGCAAGCTGCATCTGGCAGTGGATGCCAAAAGTGGCGCGATCATTGCCCAAAGGCTGACAGATCAGGACACGGATGATCCTTCCCAGGTGGCACCGCTTCTCGATCAGATCGACGGCGAGATCGACCAGTTCACAGCCGACGGAGCCTATGACGGCAAGCCAACCTATCGGTCTATCCTGCAGCACAGCGCAACCGCGAACATCGTCATTCCACCGCGTTCCACGGCGGTGGAAAGCCGTGATGCCGGACCGCCTGGTCAAAGGGACAAGCACATTGCCGCAATCGCAAGCGACGGTCGGCTGAAATGGCAGGCAGCCACCGGCTACGGCAAGCGGGCGCTGAGCGAAACAGCCATCGGACGATACAAGGGGCTGATCGGACGGCGCCTGCGAGCACGCTCTCTTCCGGCTCAACAGACCGAGGTTGCCATCGGTTGCATCGTTCTCAACCGCATGCTGGCATGGGCACGCCCGGAGTCTATCCGGCGTCAAGTCACGCAGGCATAACCAACTACATTAAAGATCGAAATGCGTTCGATTTCATATCCGCGCACCAACGCCCCCCCGGTGTTCTATTTCCACAGTGCCAAAATCCCCGCATTCCGGATAATGACACATTGGCTGCCGAGGTGGAGCGGATGCACGAATACGGATTGGCGCCGATATCTATGCAATCGCTGCTATTTGGAGCGACGGATGCGCAGTTATTTGGATCGCCGCCTGCACGGGAGCAATTTATGAAAGCCATATTCGACGCAATCCGGCTTGCGGAGAGAATGGGCATTTCCAACTTGGTGCTCGGGTCACCCAAGAACCGGTCTATACCGCCTGCCCTTGAGCACTGCGAGGCATGGACATTAGCCGCAGAGGTCTTTTCTTTGTTGGGAGACTATGCAAAGGAGCGCGGTTGCTGGATTGCTCTCGAGCCGCTACCGCCTGGATATGGAACGAACTTCCTAAATAATATTGAAGAAGCGCTGAATTTCATCAACTTCGTTGGAAATTCCGCGATCACTCTGAACTTCGACATCGGCGCGACGCGGTTGTCAAATACGCTCATGGAGGTCGAGGAAATGCTTTCCCATTCGCGAAGCCGTATCTCCCACATCCACATGAGCGAGCCGTACCTAGCGCCCGTTGGAAGCGACAAACAGGAAGTGCGAGACCGGTTCGAAATGCTCAGGCGGGCAGGCTGGAAAGGCTATGTTTCTATTGAAATGCGATGTAAAGCGATGGACATGGCTTTGGAGAATCTCCGCTGCGCTGTACTGAACTGCAGTCAGGCAATGACCTAAAAGGCTTCTCTGCTTGGGTTCGCCGAGGTCGACATCATCGGGGTGACAAAGCCAGGAGACGTCCAATCGGTGCTACGGCCTGACTATGTCCAGAACCCTCAAGGGCAACGAAAGGGGCAGGTTCAGAAGCAGCGTGTAGATCGTACGCGATCGGCGTTGGTGCGCGGATATGAAATCGAACGCATTTCGATCTTTAATGTAGTTGGTTATGCCTGCGTGACTTGACGCCGGATAGACTCCGGGCGTGCCCATGCCAGCATGCGGTTGAGAACGATGCAACCGATGGCAACCTCGGTCTGTTGAGCCGGAAGAGAGCGTGCTCGCAGGCGCCGTCCGATCAGCCCCTTGTATCGTCCGATGGCTGTTTCGCTCAGCGCCCGCTTGCCGTAGCCGGTGGCTGCCTGCCATTTCAGCCGACCGTCGCTTGCGATTGCGGCAATGTGCTTGTCCCTTTGACCAGGCGGTCCGGCATCACGGCTTTCCACCGCCGTGGAACGCGGTGGAATGACGATGTTCGCGGTTGCGCTGTGCTGCAGGATAGACCGATAGGTTGGCTTGCCGTCATAGGCTCCGTCGGCTGTGAACTGGTCGATCTCGCCGTCGATCTGATCGAGAAGCGGTGCCACCTGGGAAGGATCATCCGTGTCCTGATCTGTCAGCCTTTGGGCAATGATCGCGCCACTTTTGGCATCCACTGCCAGATGCAGCTTGCGCCAGTTGCGACGTGATCTGGCGCCATGTTTCTGCTCCAGCCATTGCCCGGCGCCGTAGACTTTCAATCCCGTGCTATCGACAAGCACATGCAGCGGGCCGTCCGGCAGCGGCGGGTTTCGTCGGGCTGATGGCTCCCACTTCTGTGCCCGACGGCTCAGCGTCGTATGATCTGGAACTGGGACTTTCAGCCCCATGAGATCCAGCAGCGAGTGAAGCAATCCCTCGGTCTGGCGCAGCCGCATTGCGAAGACGCAACCCAGCGTCAGCGCTGTCTCAATGGCGAGATCGGAATACCGGGCTTGGCCGCCGCGGGTCTTGCGTCGCGGAGCGCGCCATCCCGCCAGTGCCTCCGGCGTTACCCATAAGGTCAGGCTACCACGCCGGCGCAGACCTGCTTCGTAGTCACGCCAATTCGTCACCCTGAATTTCATCTTTCCGACGTGATGACGACGATCTGCGTTGTGTTTGTACGGCATGGCACTCGCATCAAGCTGATTTCGATCCTGCCTGCCTATCGCCAAACCGTTGACAAAAGATCCATGCACCAACGCTCACCGGGGGCGATCTCTAACCCGCCAATATTTGCCTCCGCGAGGATACGGTAGGCATCTAGAGTTAGCATTGCGGTCCAAGCGATATTAGAGACTGCGAGCTTCACTTAACCGTCCTCTCTCGGCGAAAAACTTCCTGAGGGCTTTAAGTGTTTGATCAGCTGAATAGATATACGATCCGCCCACGCCCCATGCCGCTCCATGACGGGTCCTCATGTCTTCGACATGTATGCGCGGAAGGGGGTTGTCAAACTGGCGTCCCGTTAACGCGAGGTGAATGCCTGTGGCCTCCATCGGTTCGGAGGTTAAATGCATGACTGGTATACCCTCAGCCAGCACGCGCTCGATGTCGGCAGACAGCGAATTGAGGTCGTAGTACTGGAAAACGCTGCCGCTGTTGGTAAAATGAATTGCAGTAAGACGCGATTGCTGCAGCACGTCGACGAGCCGCTGGCAGTCTCCCGCGTCAGCGTTCGCTCGACGGAAACGGTATATTTCAAGACCCTCGTCGTAAATGAAATAGTGATCAAGAAGGGTTGAGATCGGCTTCGATTGGTGCTCCCACAAGGCAGTGAAGGCACTTCTCTTCAGAAATGAAGGAATTGGATTAAGAATGTCGAATAGAAAGTTCTTTTTCAGCCCGCGGCCGAACAGAGCGGGAAGACGAACGATATGAATATTACCCGGACCTGCTGAAAGTGCCTCCTCTAGGAAGCGCCTGTTCTGACCATACGGCGACTCTGACCCGTATCGAGCGGTACGTTCGTCGTATCCTGCAGCGGGATTCGTTAAAACGGCTATGGTTGAAACGAGGACAAGATCGCGAAAGCTGCAACTCCTAAGGTGGCCAATGAGACCCGCGATATTTGACCGATCGGCATCTGGCCAATTATTGGCCAGCCACATCTCCGCCGGTGCACCACAACAGACGATCAGCTCGAATGCCTCGCCCCGAATTTCCGCTATGTTCCTGGAGTTATACAGTCTGTCAAACTCCATTGTAGACTGGAGATTTTGACCCACGAAGCCGGTACAACCTATCAGCGCTCGCATGGGGACCCTCAGTGCTTCCCAGCGATAAGCCCAACGACTGTGTTCGCCGCATCAACGCAGTTGACAATCTTGCCAGAAAACACCCGCAGCACATTGTCGGCAACTTTGTCCACAGCCGTCGGCCGCGCATCGTCCGAGTCTCGATGCGGAAGTACGGTACGAATAGTGTACATGGACCCAACATGTTCTGCTTCGGCCAAGCCGGGAATGTAGGGGGTTCCAGAACTGATAAAGCGCGCAAAATTTGTCACGTCTGGGGTGGACACGACACCACGGTTCAGTAGCGGCTCCAGTAACGGAGGAACCGCTGCGGCATAGCCTATGTTTGAGTGATGTATGCCATGGGTCACGTTTCCCAATACGTGCAAGCCCGTGTTGGCGAACGGGTCCAGGCACATGAAGGGCCCGTCCAATACCACGATGCTCTGACGGGCGAACATCGCTGGTAATCGCACAACGGGTTTCTCACATATTTCGTACTGATAGAGGCACGTTGGAACATCAAAGTGTACGCACAATTCATTATTCTTTGCATAGGCAGCAACAACCACGATGTCGTAGTCGTTGCGAATATCGTGATCGACGGCACTGCCAAGTGCCAGCTGCACCCCGGCGGTTCGTAGTTTTCGATAGATGAGATCCCGCAGAAGTACTGGGTCATAACGCGCCTCCCAAGCCAGATACACGGCCGCTATGTTAGACATATTTAGGAGGGGATTGTCCCTGTTGCGTTTATACGACAGGCCAACGACTTGGCAAAATGCCTCATATTGCTGATCCGTGGTCAAACTGTTTTCTTTTGCAATTGCATAATAGTGGCAGTCGCGCTCAACGAGTGCAGCAGCATACTCGCGGACAAACGACGAATACGCCCGTGCCGCCGCTTTCGCAGTTTCGACGCTTCGTGGATAGTGGTAGCCTTTGTGCAATCTGTATTGATTGATTGCCGACGCCGCTTCCAACAAATTATGCCTCGATTCAATGAGAACAACGTTATGCCCATTGCGTGCAGCGTAGAGTGCAACGGTTGAGCCAAAAATCCCACCGCCGACGACTGCGACCCTTGCCATTTTTCTTGCTCGCTTCGCTTACGGCGCCAACGCGACGCTTCGAGTCCCTGTCAAACAGTGCAAATCGCGATCGCGGATGAATTGCCTTGCGCGGATCAAATCCGACTTCGCAATGTGTGTGAGACAGTCAAGCAGCGTTGGTTTTTTTGCCATAACAGCCTCCGCAATGTCGCCCTCATTGACATCTGGATAGTACTTATCGAACAGCGGCCGACAGATTTCGACTGTCACTCGAACCATCTCCGACTCGGAGATCGGCTGCTGGGAAAGCCGGTGTGGATCTGTGTACGTGCGATACAAATAATATGGACCAGAGAAATACACGATCTTGTTCGCCTGATCATTGCCAATCCTGTATGACAGCAATGACGCACCGAACGACCAATCGGTCCACTTTACCACTTTTGGGTCGAAACCGCCGAACGCGACAGCATCATTTCGACGAAAAACGATCGATGATGAAACATGATGCTTTGCTGCCACTAGTGCCTCTGTCAGCGGATAGGCTGAACTCGTGAAGCCACCACAGTCCCCGATCATGAGGGTTGCACAATGCGCAAATGCAAGGCTGGAATTGGACTTCAGCGCATTCACAGCACGGTCCAGATACGACCCTTTCTTCAGCACCTCCGCATTCGTATTAATGCAATCGTCCCCGTCGACCAGGGCTGTTCAACGCTGATTACAGAGCCTTGTAAGCGAGGATGAGATCGAGGGAGAGAGCGCCGTTCCAGAGGGCTTGAGCGACGTTTTTCGTGCCGTTGTGACGCAGGATGTTGAGGGCGAAGCTGCGGGCTCTGGCCATGATGCCGGGGTTGTCGCGGATACGGCTGCGGTCCTCGTCGCAGGACACGTCGCGGACATAGTGGTTGCGGTTCTCGATGCCCCAGTGGCCTCGGATGATGGCGGCCCAAGTCTTGGCGGGGAGACCCTGTTCGGAGGAGATATAGTATGAGACCTCGCCGCGCGGCTGCCACATGCCCGTGGCGGCACTGCGGAGCCAAGTTTGGCGGGTGACGCGGATGATGGTCTTGACGAAGGGCTGCCATTCGCTGTCGACGAGGGCCTTGCCGACGGGAAAGACGTCCACGGTTCGATCCTCCTGCCGGGATCGCACTGTGTCGCGTGAGGAGGCCGTGTCGCTGGGAGTGCGGCTGTCGACGATGGCGCGAATCTCGTCATCCAGATTGGGCTGGTTCTCCTTGAGTTGAACCAGCAGATGGTTACCCGTGGCCAGGGCTACGGCGAAGGTTTTTTTGGGCATGCATGGCGTCGAGAGTGAACATGCGCCCGGTCAGGCCCAGCGTGGCGATCAAGTCCTGGGCGGCGGGGATTTCGTTGCTCTTCTCATCGATCGCCAGATGGCCGAGGATGATCTGACCATCGCTGGCGAAAGCACTCAGCAGATGCGCCGCTTTGCGATCGTTGAAGGCGTCGAAGCTGCCGCGCAGCGTCTTGCCGTCAATGGCCACGCACGCCGGCATGACGTCGTCCGGCATGGCGTCGTCCGGCTCTTGGGCCGGGGGCGTCGGCAGGCCGGCCGCATGCTGGCGGAACACCCTTTCGACCTCCGCCCCGTCGAGACCGCGAAGGATGAACCGCACCGTCGAGTAGGCTGGGGCCTTTCGCACCGAGACCCCGAACACGCCGTTCAGGCGGACAAGATGGATGCGGATGAAGGCGTGGACCTGACGATACGAAACCGCCCCGGCCAGCATCGCCAGCACCGTGAACAGCAGGATCGGCGCCTGGGGATACATCTGCCCCTGGCCACGGCGTGGATCGGGGATCTGCGAAAACAATGACAGCAATGTGCCGGGCAACGGTGCAACCCTCATGATTGGTTGCCCTGCATAGATTCAGACAAATCTCCCGGAGGGAATCGCCCTTTTTGCCCGCGACGCATCAAAGCCGATCACAAAGATGTTAGCGTTGAACAGCCCTGGGGGTCATCCCGCACGGCGCCGTCGGGAACAAATACCGTATGCGTTGGCTGGGCGGGCAGGCCGGCCAACCTTTGAAGAACGGTTTCCCGTTGCGACTCCAGATCGACGACGGAATACCCAATGATCATCCCTGAATTTATCGCAGCGTGAATGCACCGAGAATACTTGTACCCAGAGACGGGACCGAATCCGACAATTACTAAATGGTTCGACATCACGCACCTTTAAGCTTGTAATGACAAGACCTTCATCAAGTTAAGCGCTAGTGTTAATCCGTCGGTTCGGTATTGAGAGGACGCCAATACACAAGGACGGGTACTTGCTCGCCTCTTGCGTTCCGGTGGGATGTCGTGAAGCGCTGTGAGCTTGTTCACACATAAGAAAGCGCCGGCGGACATCCGACGCACTGCAAAAAGGGATGGCCGTCAAGCCCCTGCGATTTTTGCTCGCGCTGACCGTCACGTGGGCGATCGTTTCCGCAGCGCGACGCATCGCGGCCCGGAATCGCACGGACTTCCGCATCAGAATATCTCTCCACCATGTTGTCCTCACCGCCGCTGACTCTATCCGGCGACCAAGCCTGTCTTGCTGCCGCACGAGGGGCTTCGACTCGAACCGCTCTGCAGGCCAATCGGAAATCTGCCATTGCCGCCCGCCGTGAACAGAATAGTCGAAGCAAAATGCGTGCCGAATTTGCATGCCGTATACGCTGCACCACTTCTCCGCACCGGCGGCCCGGTCCTCGTCTCTTTTGGTCGGGCTTCCGACATTCTTGCTCAGCATCCGACACAGGAAAGTTTGCTTACCCTGCAGAGCGCTTTTAGCTATGCGTAGGGCGGGCACCGTAACGTTAACCGGGCATCGATCAAAATGTGGGATCTGGCGGCATGACCAGATTTCCCGTGATCCTCTTTATCGTCGCCACCGATTTCCGGCGCAGGTGATTGCCCATGCCGTTTGGCTCTATTTCCGGTTTCCGCTCAGCCTGCGGATGGTCGAGGATATGCTGGCAGCTCGTGGCGTCATCGTCTCTCACCAGACCGTGCGACTTTGGGCTGAGAAATTTGGCAGACACTTTGCCAATGATATCCGGAAGCGATCGGCCGGCAAGCTCGGCGACAAATGGCATTCTCGATGAGGTTGTCATCACCATCGGTGGAAAGAAACACTGGCTTTGGCGCGCCGTTGATCAGGACGGGTTTGTTCTCGACGTGTTGGTGCAAAGCCGTCGCAATGCCAAGGGGTGCTGTCACATTGATTTTGGCTTAACGGTTTGACGATAAGTCAGGTTGGCATGGTCGAAGCATGCGCCACCTACAAGAACCATCGCTTCCCGATCGAAATCGTTGCTCATGCCGTCTGGCTTTATTACCGGTTCGGGCTGAGCCTGCGCGATGTTGAAGAAATGCTGCTGGAGCGGGGGGATCGTCGTCTCCTACGAGACCATCCGCCGCTGGGGAAAGAAGCACAGTCCCGATTATGCACGTCGCCTGCGCCGCAAGGCGCCATCGAAAGACGATGTCTGGCATCTTGATGAGGTAGCCGTGCGCATCAACGGCAGGCGGTGCTGGCTGTGGCGCGCCGTCGACCAGGACGGCTATGTGCTGGATGAGATCGTGCAGACCCGCCGCAATACCAAGGCGGCCAGGCGTCTGCTCATTCGTCTGCTGAAGAAGCAAGGCCTGTCGCCGAAGCGTATCGTCACCGATAAGCTGCGCTCCTATTCAGCGGCAAGACGTCAGGTCATGCCCGATATCGAGCACCGGTCGCACAAGGGCCTCAACAACCGGGCGGAGAACTCTCACCTGCCGTTTCGAAAGCGGGAGCGAATTCGGCAAGGCTTCCGCAGCATTGGCTCCCTTCAGCATTTCGTCTCCGTCTTCTCCGCCATACGCAATCTCTTTGTCCCCTCCCGCTCAAACAGGTCCGCCACGCAGATCCGAACTCACCGCCTCAATGCCATGGCAGAATGGAAGGCCGCGGCGTTGCAGATTGCCTGAAAACAGCTGTGGGCTTCCGCGCGCCCACGCTTCAAACAATGTGACAGCGCCGGCGTCCGCAATGGAAGTTAGGGGCTGATGCATCTGGCGCGGTTGTTTTGAGCTATGCTGCAATTTGGGTGACGAGGCTGATCAAGCGGCGCTCTGCGGCTTCAGTTCAATGACCTCGATTCCATCCTGGAACGTTGCACCTGCGATGAGTTTAGGCAACTGATTTTGTCCTTTCAGTCGTCGCCACGTCCTGGCCGCGGCCATGACCAGCTTGAAGACCATCAGCCTGGCGGTTTTCGAGGAGAGTGAGCCCTTGGTACGCACCGTGCGATGGCGAACGGTCGCAAAGACGCTCTCGATGGGATTGGACGTTCGCAGATGATCCCAATGTTCGGCGGGGGAAATCGTAGAACGCCAGCAAGGCATTCTGATCTTTGGTCAGGCAGTCGACCGCCTTGCCGTATTTCGCATCATATTTCTCGACAAAGACGGCAATCGCCGTCTCGGCTGAGGCTCGGTTCGGGGCGGAAAAGATTTCGCGCAAGTCCGTCTTCATGGCGGCCTGCACCGATTTCGGCACCTTGTTGAGCACGTTGGCTGTCTTGTGCACCCAGCATCGCTGGTGCTTGGTGCCGGGAAGGAGCTCATCGAGCGCTTTCCAGAAGCCAAGCGCGCCGTCGCCGACGGCAAGATCGGGCGCGATCTGCAGGCCACGACGCTTGACGTCGACCAGCAGCTCGCGCCAGCTCTGTGCGCTCTCACGAATGCCGGTCTGGAAGCCGAGCAGCTCTTTCTTGCCCTCGGGCGTGGCGCCGATCAGGACCAGCATGCATTCGGCATGATCTTCCATCCGGGCCTGCAGGTAGACCCCGTCCGCCCACACATACACATAGCGGCGCGCCGAAAGATCGCGCTTTTGCCAACGATCGTATTCGATGCCCCACTCCGCCGTCAGTCGCGTGATCACCGAGGGTGAGAGGTTCGGCGCCTCCTTGCCCAACAGAGCTGCCAGAGCTTCCTGAAAGTCGCCCGTCGAAATGCCGCGCAGATAGAGAACGGGAAGAAGCGCATCCAGACTTCGTGTCCGACGCGCCCATTTCGGCAGGATCGATGAGGAAAAACGGATGCGCTCCGCTTCACCGTTCGCGCCGCGATCCCGGACCTTCACCCGGCTGACGGGCACCGCCCCGATCCCCGTCTGGATGCTCCGCTCCGGCCCGTGACCGTGCCGGACCAGCCGGTCACGTCCGTCCGGAAGCTTGAGATCCCGCATCTCGGCAAGAAACGCTTCGGCCTCCATCTCGATCGCCTGCGCCAGCAATTTGCGCGCGCCGGTGCGAAGCACATCCGTCAGGGGATCATCGATTTCGTCGGGCTGACGAAGGCGAACAATGTTGATAGTCTCGTTCATGGCGTATCGCTCTCCTTGAGAGGTTCTGGCAGGCTTCATCACCCGCCTCGATACGCCGCCCTTCTCAAACCGTCATCACCCAGTTTCAGCCATAGCTCGGTTGTTTTGCGCAAACAGCTTCGCCGGAACAAACTCCTTGAATTTTTCGCCGGGCAATCGCCATGTATTGTCGCTATGGAAGCGTGTGGTGGTGCGCATTATTGGGCGCGTGAGATCGGCAAACTGGGCCACAACGTGCGCCTGATTGCGCCGCAATACGTGAAGCCCTTTGTGAAGATATGGTCAGGTGAGCATATCTTCACATAGGGCTTGACGTAGGAGGCCGGCATTAGCCGAACCTCGTGACCCAGCGCCATGAGGACCCGAGCCCAGTGGTGTCCGGTCGCGCACGCCTCGATTCCGATCAGGCACGGCGGCAATGCCTTGAAGAAGCCAGCTACATCGTCACGACGCAGCTTTCGGCGGACGACTACTGCGCCCAACGCGCCTACACCGTGAATCTGAAAGACGTGCTTGGCGATATCCAGACCAATTGTGGTAATCTTCTCCATGGACGGCTCTCCCTCATGTGATTTTCGACAGCCACACTTTGGCACATTGCGATGCCGGGAGCGGAGGCCGTCCACCACATCAGGTCAGC